>JAWUWD010000046.1:0-33939 GCA_034112085.1 Cyclobacteriaceae bacterium | reverse complement strand
AATATTAAGAGAAAAATACAAATTTCCTATAATTTTCTTATCCGGTTATGATGATCAGGAGATTTTGAGCAGGATTGGATCAATTCTAAATACCTGGAAATTAAATAAGCCAATAGTCGAAAAGATCCTCACTGATTTGCTCCAGGAAGTATTGGCTAATCCTGTCTAGCGGCTATTTATGAAATCAACTAAAGTCAAGGTTACTGGATTCGAGAACACGATCTACATCAGCCCAATAGGGCATGTAAAGGCACAACGAGTGAAGGCTATATAACCATGCAATCTTTCAAGCCCCACTGAACTTTGCATGCGACCCATAGGGAGCAACTGCTGACTTCAGGAATTATTTAATTTTGTCAGGATGCCTACTCGCATGATAGATATTAAGGCTCACCGCTTTTTCTTCTCGTACCTGATATACTACTCGGTAATCCCAACGAAAAAACCTTCTGATATCTCCTTGATTATCTGGATAATATTCATCTAGCTGATATAATGTGGCATTTTTAGCTAGTGTTTTTGCTGTTAGTACAATCTCTCTTCTTACTTTCTTTGC
Organism: Cyclobacteriaceae bacterium; assembly: GCA_034112085.1. Classification (GTDB taxonomy): domain Bacteria; phylum Bacteroidota; class Bacteroidia; order Cytophagales; family Cyclobacteriaceae; genus JAWUWD01. The sequence goes on along the minus strand of JAWUWD010000046.1, from coordinate 33,383 downwards.
GCTTGGAGGAGATTCTTCTGCTATTCGATCACAGTAATAATCAAGGGAAGCACTTGCACTTTTGGTCCATTCTACTTTTCTACTCACATCCCTTTTTCCATATCTGCTTGTGATATCACTTCTCCTCTGTCCGCTTCGGCTATGGCTGCATCAATATCTTTCTTGTAGGCAGATCGGGTTAGTGGTTTACCCTCCGAAGTAAAGGCAATAACCTTATCTTCTTTCTCTAATAAACCTTTTACATATTTTTGGAGCTTGGACAAGACTTTCACATCATCCGTCTCGGCTATGTAATAATGTAATGTGGATTTCATTTCTGCAATACTATTCATATTTATGGCTTTTAATAAAGATAACGATTTCATTCTACTTTCAGTTTAGGGGTTTTGATTTTTTTATCCCAACGGATGATATTGATTTATCTCCTCTTCAAGCCTTCCAGATCATTGATTAAGTAGCTTTCTGTACTGCTGATGTATTTGTGTCCTGCCATGTATTGGGCTTTCCTTAGGTTGTATTTATTCAACCATTTGGTAATGACTCTTGCTCGGGTGTGCCGCATGATTTCCGATCTCGGTTCGCGCTTTTGCAGCTCTTTGACCAGCTCATACAATACATTATACAAAGTACTTATTCCAGTAAGGCTACTGATCCTATTGGATAGAAGAGGCCTCTTAACAACAATCCCCAACCATGAGGTTGGGACTTTATCATATTCACATTTACAAATGCGGTTGTTGTAAACCCTCGTTTCAAATGAGGACTAGACGGGATCAACATCAATTCAAAATGAACTTGATTGCCGTACTTTAAATGAGGTTTTGTCCATATAAGGACACTTTTGTTTGCCTGTTATTTAAAATGTGCCGAGCAAACCAGAACCGCATTACTAGAATGTTGTAAAATGGATACTTTGGCGATGGTGAGGATATTGGAGCGTTTGTATGAATTTTCGCAATAGTGAAGGTAAACGCTAAATCTATATTTTTTTGCGATAGGAGTAATTCAATGCTTTTAATCGATCCTCGTAATAATCCCTATATCGTTTTTGGGTATCGATAGATAAAAAACTAGCGGATATTAATTTTGATGTAAGCGCTTGTGGTGTTCGTATTTTATCCAAGAGTTTTTTAACACGAGATTCACTAATGCCAATCTTTAAACCAAAATCATAAAAATCGTCATAGGCATAAAATGCATTTTCCTTAAAACTTGTGGTTTCGTAGTCGTTATCAAATAAGCCATCGGTTAAAGCCATGGCAGTATCATCTTTAATATGAATTAGCGTATTAATTAGGTCGTAGGCGGGGCTCAATATATGGTCTCCATTAGCTGTTGTTTGAACAGAAAAATTCTTAAGATGTGCGTCACCTTAAGAAAAAAGGTAGTTGAATACAACCAAGGAATAAAACTTTTCAATCTGAACAGGGTAAGCAGGAATGTACTTTTTCATTGCTTGTGCCATTGTTTCATAACTACCTTCGTTTTTAAAAGTCTCTCCCGCAGACGCTCTCGTTCTTCCTAGCAGTGTGGCAAAATCTTCCTGATTTAATTTCGAACCATCCTCCTTTAAATCAAATCGTTTGGTGATATATGCGGGCTCTCCGTTCTTAAAAAAGATAAGTGCATTTTCAGCTACATTTAATTTATACACTTGGCTGGCAATTTGCATGGTCAAATGCTCATTAGCAGGCAATTGATCTATTAAGCCAATGCTTTCACGATGTGGAATCGGTTTTAAGATATATTGCCCTTGTTCTCCTTCTTGCGTAATTCTAAGCTCATTTTTCTCTAAGCGTAGCGATTGCTTTATTTGAACTCCAGAGATGGATAAAATTTTACGATTTTGCCTAAACATTTCTGCTACATCTTCATCTAACTGCGGTGGATTAAATGGCAGGATATGGTTTACTTTTTTGCCATAAAATACCTTTTTTAGAGCGGTAGCACTGTAGGTGTTAAACCCTTTTGCTAAGGAGGATGAGCAATAGGCTATTTTGGGTAAGCTCATGTAGTCGGTATTAATTTTACGGTTACAGCACCAATGCTATCGGTATGTGCCGTGGCACATAAAATACCAAAATAATCGTGGGTATCGATTTTTAAATATCGGCTTTGCAGACTCAAATTGGCGCCTTCTGCAATAAGATTAAAGAAAAAAGGGAAGAGGTGTGGCGATTGATATTCCTGTTTGGATTTGGGTAACGTTAAGCTAATCATTGGTTGAACAGGATCAAGATAATACTCATCGTTATACCTGAACGTAAAGCTTCGGTTGCTGTGCGCGGTGAGCATTCCTGCTTTTACTTTATTATAAAATACTTCGGCAGCTCTCATCTATTACAGATTAGGTTGTTTTACTACTAGTTTAAGCTCCATCCCTAGTACTTCCGCCAATTTAGAAAGCGTTTCGTAGGTTGGGTTGCTTTTGCCACTTTCAAGTGCTTTTAGGGTACGCAGACCTACCCCTGATATTTCAGCTAGTTGTTCTTGTGTAACACCTAATATGGCTCTTCTCTTTTTAAGGGCATCAATTAGTTCTGATAAGTGCATTGTATGGCTCTTTTTTATGCAAAAATAAGCATTTACTTGAATAATACAACAAATAGTGCTATTTGAAGCACTAATTTACAAATTATAGTAAAATAGAGGTGGGATATTTAGAAATAGTGCGTTGTATGGCACTATAATTTATTGCATCAATGGTTAATCTGCTTAATATGAAAAAAGCACTCTTTATTTAATGGGAGAATTACGCGATTGTAATTCGCCAACAAATATTACAAGAGAAATAGCAGAATTAGCTTCGAAGAATTAAATTAAAAACACTGTAAAGTCGAGTAGGAGCTAGGAATTTCACCTCACCCCTCTCGGAGACCTTTTCTGCTTTCGCTTCACACCCAGTGGTTGCCCACTACGTATCAAAACAGTTGTTTAGAGCCGACTCCTATAAGTAGACTCTGGTGGGTCGATTCCACCATCTTATTTTCAGTTACGTGAGGTCTTTTCCCCACTCACACAACACAGCGTACGGGCCCCGGACTGGGCGGTTCGTAAAGCTTGATAAAAAAGTGACAAGTGACACTATGTCACCAGTGTCACTTTAAGTCATTTTTACAGTTTCAACATTCCAAGAAGTCCATTTACTGCTTCTAAACACCACTATTCCCAGAATATATTTCCGTTTCCTCCCGTTTTTGGAAGGCACAAAAAAATCTTCAAATTCGCCTTAAGAGGCTTCCTTGAAGGGTTGCTATTATCGGGGACTGCGCCAGTAATTACTTTACTGAATTTGACCTATTTATACTGAAATACACTTGCTCTGTACAGAAAATATGGTTGGTTTTTCTCAAAGCATATAATTGATAGTGTTTAAGTATAATTCAATAAAGGTTTCGTTTACGGAGTGTTTCCGGCATTAAAAATTACTCAAGTAACTGGTTGTCCTTTTAAGGACGCTTTTGTTTGCCAGTATCTTACAATGTCCCCCTCGCCAAGGCCCTGCGCCACCGCTGAAGCTAGGCGAAAGCGCTCGGGTAAATAGACCGCACAAGTCAACCCTCCATGACGGAGAAAAGAAAATTCAGTTGGTGTTATATAATTATCCGTTATGTTAAACGGCCAAAATACAATTCAAAAATTCACAATACCTTGAACGTTATCTAGAAATGATAAATTTTCGGTTACAAATGTTAGAATTTGAGATCCAATGAAAAGAGTGCTAGGTCAGTTTAAAAGCGGTTAAGTCAATCCTAAATGACCTAACCGCTTAAGTTTTATCAAAAATTAATCCTTCCCTCTAACAGTTAATTTGTAAACACAAGGTATTACAATCAAATTCAATAGCGTTGCAGTTAACAAGCCACCCAAAATAACAATGGCCATAGGGCTTTGGATTTCATTTCCTGATTGTCCCCCTTTGAGTGCTAATGGGATAAGTGCGAGTCCAGTAGTAAAAGCTGTCATTAAAATTGGGTTCAGTCTGTCTAAAGCTCCTTCTTTTAACAATTCAATTCCCCGTTTGCCTTCCTTCTTCAAATCTTCATACCGTGAAACCAAGAGTATTCCGTTTCGGGTTGCAATACCAAACAAACTGATAAAACCTATAGTGGCTGCAATGCTTATGATTCCTGAAGTGAAGTACACAATCAAAATACCACCAATAAGCGCCAATGGAAGATTAATCAAAACAATGAATGCTAGTTTAACATCCTGAAACTCATAATACAGCAAAAGGAAGATGACCAAAATAGCAAGTAAAGCTGTAATTAGTAACAACTGTGAGGCTTTTGCTTCACTTTCAAATTGCCCACCATATTCGACTCGGTAACCTTCAGGTATCTGGACACTACTGCCTACAATTTCCTTTATTTCATTTACAACACCTCTTAAATCACGTCCTTGTACATTGGCAGCTACTACAATTTTTCGTTGTACATTTTCCCTGCTAATCGTATTTGGAGTACTTACAGAGGCTATGGTAGCCAATTGATCTAATGGGGTTTGTCCACCATTTGGTAAGCTAATTAAAGCCGATGATAAACTTTCCATGGTGCTTCTAGATTCTGGTCTGTATCTCACGATAAGGTCAAAGTATTTTTGTCCTTCGTATATTTCTCCGGCCTTTTCCCCTGCAAATGCAACATCAACTTGTTCCATCAAACCAAAAACTGTCATACCATGTGCTGCCAATAATTGCCTTTTAGGCGTAATCCGAAGTTGTGGGACTTCTACTTGCTGATCAACAGCTACGTCCGCTATCCCTTCAACTGATTTGATATTGGTTTCAATGCTCTTACCAATCTCGAACAATCGCTGTAAGTCTGAACCAAACACTTTAATTGCAATATTCGCACGAGTACCGGACAACATGTGATCAATACGGTGTGCAATTGGTTGACCAAGGGTAATATTTGCTCCTGGCACCACACTGAGTTTGTTTCGCACTTCTTCGAAAAACTCTTCCTTGCTTTTGCCTGTAAGATTAAACGGCACATCAATTTCAGCCGCATTCACACCTTGGGCATGTTCATCCAACTCAGCCCGTCCAGTCCTTCGAGTTACCACATCGACTTCGGACATTTCTAATAATAGCTGTTCGACCAAAGTTCCTGTTTTGTTACTTTCTTCTAACGACATACCAGGCAGTCCCACTACACTGATCACCAACGACCCTTCATTAAACTCAGGTAAAAAGCTCCTTCCTAATTGTGAGAGCAATACAATACTAATCACAAATGCGGCAATAGTTACTCCAATAATGCTCTTGGGAATTTGCAGAGCTCGTACCAATGTATTTGCATATCGCTGTTGCAACCATCTTTCTACTTTTGTGCCATCTGCTCGCTTAGAAAGTACTTTGTCACTTTTTAAAAGGTACGAACACAATACAGGAGTTACCGTGACTGCAACAATTAATGAAGTCAACACCGATGTAATAAAGGCAATGCCTAACGGTTGGAGCAATCGACCTTCCATGCCGCTCAGAAAAAATAGCGGAATAAATGAAACGATAATGATAAGCGTAGCAATAATAATTGAGCTTCTGATTTCCACAGAAGCATCCTTTACTACAGTCAATACTGGCAGCCGTTTTTCTTTCGGTTTTCGAATGTTTTCTCTCAGCCTCTTGAATACATTTTCCACATCAATAATAGCATCATCCACTAAAGCACCAATAGCAATCGCCATTCCACCTAAGCTCATGGTGTTAATGGTGTAGCCTAACATTTTTAGGACGATTACTGAAACCAATAATGAGATTGGAATCGCTAACAGTGAAATTACCGTAGTTCTCCAGTTCATCAAGAAGATAAACAGAACGATTACAACGAAAAACGCTCCTTCCAGCAAGGTTTGATTCAAATTATCAATGGAGGCTTCAATAAAATTGGCTTGCCTGAAAATTTGGTTTCTAATTTCCACACTCTCAGGAAGCGTCTTCTTTAAATCCAGTATTGCATCATCCAAGCTTTCTGTTAACTCAAGTGTATTTACATTGGGTTGTTTGGAAACGGTTAGAATTACGGCAGGAGAAGCATTCAATGAACCATCACCAATTTTATCAGCTGCACCTATCTGAACAGTGGCAACATCCTTTATTTTTATGGTCTGACTATTCACCTGTTTCAGCACCGCTTCTTGTAAGTGTTCTAAAGAGTAGGCTCGTCCACTTCCTTTGATAATGTATTGATTGCCATGCTGGTTGATGACCCCACCCGGGGCATTTATGTTGGATTCCCGTACTTTCTCCAATAACTCGCCAAGTGTCACATCATAGTATTTCAACTTTTCTGGATGTGCGAATACCTGATATTGCTTGTAATCCCCTCCAATCACTATCACATTGGCAATACCGCCAATGGATTTGATTCTTGGTCGAATGGTCCAGTCGGATAAAGTTCGAAGCTCCATGGATGATAGACTATCAGAAGTTACGGCCAGTAGCATGATTTCACCCATAATGGAAGAAATGGGAGCCAAAGTGGGTGTTCCAACTCCATCAGGTAAGTTTTCTCGTACCATTGGAATCCGCTCACTTACAATTTGCCTAGCTCGATAAATGTCTGTTCCCCAATCAAATTCTATCCAAACGATTGAAATACCAGCGGCAGATGATGAACGTATTCTTCGCACATTGGGAGATCCATTCATAGCCGTTTCAAGTTGATAAGTCACCAACTTTTCCACCTCTTCTGACTCCATTCCATGTGCTTCTGTCAAGATAGTCACTGTTGGAGCAGTCAGATCAGGAAATACATCCACGTTCATGGTTTTAGCCATGTAGAGCCCTGTAATACTGAGTAGTACAGCCCCTAAAAGCACCATCAAACGATTTTGAAGCGATATTGTTAATATTCTATTTAGCATATCTTTTCTCGTTTAATGGTCATGTCCATGAGCAGGAACTGCACCCGACATGGATGCCATTTTTACCTGATAGGCTCCTTTGGCAACTACCATTTCGTCAACTGCTAAGCCTGTTTTAATTTCAACTTGCTCCCCATTGCTTTTACCAATAGTTACAGGTCTTCTTTCAAAGCTTTCGCCTGACAGTTCTACAATCACGGAATAGTTTCCATAATCTTCCAAAAGAGCTGATTGAGGAATAAGCGTTGCTTGCAAAGGTTTACCAAAAGCTAGTTGTACTTCAGTAAAACTACCTTCAGGCATTTCTACTATATCGTTTATTTGAGCAAACACAGATAATAATGGCTTGTCACTTTCAACTTCTTTTGCTACCGATAGAATTTCACCTCCAGTCTCAATTAAACTTGACCAGCTTCCTAACTTAGGTTGATACCAAACATTATGAATGCTTTGTAGTTGAGATGCATAAGATGGACTTACCTGTGCTTCAAGTAAACTTGATTTATGACTTGTGATAACTACAAGAGAAGTACCCTGTTCCACAAAAGAGCCATTGTCAATGGAAAGTGATTTTAAGTAGCCATCAAAAGGAACGATCACTTGTTTTCCCTCTGCGGAATAGCCAGTACGTAATGTTTCATAAGTTGACTTGGCTATCGAGTATTTATTCTCTATTTGTTCAAACTCTGATTTCGGTACTATTTTCGATTCATACAATTGTTTATTGCGCTCATATGCTGATTTTGACTGTTCATAATTTGCTTTGGCTTTTACAATCTCGGCACTCAAATTATTTGAAGTGAGTCCCGCGCTAGATATTGTCATTAAAACCTGACCTTTTTTGACTTTACTACCTTCCGTTAAATTTTTGCTTTTAAAACTCACTTGTCCATTGGCAGTAGCTACTAATGTTTTATGATCTGATGGTGAAACCTTCCAAACACCTGAAGTTGCAACTACATCGTATATCTCTCCCTGAATTACGGGGGTGGTTTGAAACTCAATTTTCCAAGCTTGCTCTTTGAGAAAAGAAATAGAATTACCTTCTTCCTCGCCCCCAAGTACTTTTATTGCCTCTTCCGTTGATGCAAAAACAGGAACATCATTCAGCACGATTCGGTCTGTAATTGCTGGTGTTTTTATATCAAAAATCAATTGATATACTCCAGCTTCTTTTGGCTGCAAGGAAGGTTTGAATATACCTGGAGAAGATGGCCCATCAACAGTATGGCGAACGCCATTTTCACCTTTCACAAGACTTACTGTTACAACACCCTCTCGTACAGGTTGATGCCTATCCATAACAGTGAAATGCGCTGCAAAACGACTTGTATTGCCAACAATTAAAGCTGGATATTCGACAAACAATTCAGTCTTATTTGTCCAAACTGTAGCATCCACCGTAGGTATTTCTGGCCCTTCCGTGATATGACCACCTGCCGCATCATGGGCATGGCCTTGTTCTTCGTTTGATTGACAGGAGGCCAAGGCCACTGCAACCAGTATGATTATATATCGCATATCTTTTATTAGACAGATCATTTCTTTAAACCAATTATGTTGTAATTCCCTTTAGTCTTCAGAGTGACTGAAATATCCTTACCACTGTTGTTTTTCCAATACCAACCATGTGAACCTTCGAAAGGTGTAGTCATAATCCCTCTCATTTTATCCGATGTAGCTTCAGTAATACTTTCGAAATATTTGGTCTGTTCATAGTCTAGTGGCTCACCGTGGAAATCAAAATATAATGGAGCTTCAGACTCCCATTCGTAGGTTAATTTCTCATGTTGCTTTAGGTAGAATTTATATTCTATTCCTTTGTTTGCAGGAACTACCACGGTAACTTCATTTTCTTGGTCATTAATGATATTGGATTCCTTGTCACTTTTAGGTTCGGTAGATTGTATATTTAATGTGGTGCTATCAGCAGTGAATTCCTCCTGTTCTACATGATTGCTATCATCATCATGTGAATGACCGCTATCTTCTGTCCCATGCTCGTGTCCGTGTTCACTTTTTGTAGTACATGCTACCGAAAACAGCATAATAAATGCGATAAGTATATTTGATATTTTCATAATTTCTTTTGTTTACTGTTATAATTGATGTTTTAAGAGGTCAGCTTTAAGCTGGTTAAGTTGTTTTTCCATAGCTAGCATTGAATCGAAGGCGGTTCGATAAAATTGCAATTCCATGTAATAAGACATAAAGGAGATTTCGCCTAATTCATAGGCCTCAAGTAGCAAAGCATCACTATTAAGTCCAGTCAATGTAAGTTGATACTCTTGAAACTCGCTGAGTAGGATTTGATAATCATTGTACTGCTTCTGAAAGTCTACATAAGCAGTCAATAATTGAACACTAGAATAGGATTGTTGATACTGATACCTCGCTTCGGCAGCCTTAACTTTATGTCTGTTACTCCAAAGTGGAATAGACAGACCACCATAAACTCCTGAATAATTCGAACCTGAGACACCCTGATAATTAAATCCTGCAGTCACATTTGGTAGTGATTGGTTTTTCGATAGTTTAATTTGCTGATGAGCGACTTCCTCTTGTAGTTTCAGAATTTTAATTGAAGGATCTGACAATTGCCTAATCTGCCATATACTTTCCATTTCGTCAAGGTTAAGGTTTTCAGTAAAGTCGGGTTGCTTTAAAGTGACTTCAATTCCCCCGTTGAGATTTTGAAGGAGAAGCAAAATGTTTTGCCTATTGGTTTCAATTTTCTGAACCTTAAACTGCTCTTGTATCCAGGCGATTTTAGCCTTGTTGATTTCCAAAACCCCTACCTGTTCTCTTTCAAAAAGTTCTTGCAACTGATCAACAACTTTTTTTGCCTGTTCAACCCTTGCTTGCTCAATAGTCTTTCTCTTGTTCAGAAAGACCAGTTCCAAAATGGCTTTTTTTGCAGGAAGCAGCACCGTTTGTCTCTTAGAGAAATACTCTAAGTCCTTTTGTCCTTGTCGCTTTTTTATTAAGCTGCTACGGGCACCATATACAGTCGGGAACTCAAATGATTGTGTCACTTGAAATTCCGAATAATCACCTGTATTATGTTCTCCCCAAGGGAGGTAATAAGCTCCTGCCTGTGGGTCTGGAAGATTGTTGCCAGCTTTCAATTCAAGCTGTTTACTTTCTATTAACGATGCATAAGCTTGCAGTTCTTTATTGTTATTTTCGATTTCCTGAAGTACCCTTGTGATGTCATTAGTTTGAGCATTAGCTACAAATGACAACAAGCATACGCTGAAAGCGAATACTATTTTATTCAACATGTATCATGATTTTAAGATGAATCAATAAAATTGAGCGGATTGTATCCGCATGTCATGATGGCATTAAACCATCAATGGTTGATTATCCTAATGCAGGGGGGCCTCTTAAAAAAGAAGTTGATAAATAGACTTTATTGCCAGAACTTAAAGAAGCTCTACCAAATTTAGACTTCTGGACACCGTCATCTGAAGGAGGGCGTAAGTCTAATTCATAAAAAGTATTAAGGACATCATTTTTATTGACAACTTTCTGGATGACAACATTCTTAACTGTTTGAATATCAGATGTAGAAATGTTGTGTACATGATTTCCAAGTAAGAAACCTAAGAAGTCAAAATCTTGATTGTCTTGTTCATCACCGTGATGATGATGTCCATTTTCATGATGTTGATCTTCAATATGACCAATAGTATCCTCAAAACCTTCATGCTCATGATGAACATGAGGAAGTACCTGATGCAAAGTGAGCAAGCTAAATATGCTCAAGAAGAATAAAGGTGCCGTTTTACGAATAACTTTCATCGAAACAAAGAAACAACAATTTGGTTCAAAACAAAAGTCTTTAGTCTTATGGAATAAATGAAAAGTAAACCTCCATGGATTTTGTTTTCTTGCGCGCCACATTGAAAGTAAATGGAATGCGTCCTTCGAAAGACGAAAGTCTATATAATATTTTTCAATTCAATCATCCATTACCCATGTCAATCAATTCCAAAATTTTTATACTAAAATTGCACCTGTTTTTTGAAATGCTTTAATAGAGCCTGCTCTGGATTGATTTTACATAAGATTCAAATACCAGCCGAATCACTAAAGCCCCAATTATGGGGGTTTAGTGATTCGGTCTTTCGTGTAACAAAGGCTAGCGCTTGGTCTTCTGCCTTTAAAAACCTAAGAACTGCATTTTGAAAAAACACCTCAGCCCTTTGACCTTTTATAAATCTAATTGTATTACAAATATTGGAGGTTTAATATTTCAATCATTATACCACTTAGGTAATCATGACAGATCTTTTGCTATGTGTATTCCCTTCTGTCTATGCCTGATCTATAAAGCACATTACTCAATATATTCAGAAGGCTTTTTACCAAAGCGCTCCTTATAGTTCTTGGTGAAGTGGCTCAGGTAGTTGAACCCAACGGCATAGGATACTTCCGACACCGTTTGCACTTCTTTGCTTTCCAACAAAGCCCGTGCAGTTCGGAGTCTATATTCTTTAATGTATTGCATGAGAGAAAGCCCCGTGTTGACTTTTACTTTTCGGTACAAGCTTCGCTCGCTTTGCCCAGTAATGGTCGACAGGTCCTCGCCCGTTATCTCCTCTTTGATGTTGGTTTTAATGAAATTATCTATATCCAACTTTAATTTAGAAGGGAATTCTTTCCACTCGATATCACGCGGGTCTATTGACTTTTGAAGCACAAACTCTGCCCTTTGATTTTTAGCATTGAGCAAATTGTTGATCCGGACCTTTAGTTCCTCTTCATTGAAAGGCTTAAAGAGGTAGTCATCCACCCCTAGGTTGAGTACTTCAATTTTGTCCTGCTCCTCCGTACGGGCTGTTAAAAATATGATGGGGATGAATGCCCAATCATCATTCTTTTTGATTTCGGTGGTCATTTCAAAACCATCCATTACCGGCATGAGGTAGTCGGTGAGGATGAGGTCAGGTTTACCATTTTTCAAAAAATCTAGCCCTTGTCGCCCATTCTCTGCCCGTGATACGTGATAATCGTCCTTCAATAGATCTTCAACGAAGTTGCCCAACTCATCATTATCTTCCACCAATAGTAGATGTGGTTTTGTGGCATCTAGAGATCGGCCATTTTGATGGCTGACTTCTTTTGTTCTTACATCATCTGTCAATGGATATTTATCGGTTAAAGATTTTAGCTCTTGCGCATCATCTTGTCCCAAGATTTGGTTGGCCATGAGGTGATCTTTCCCTTTTAAAAATGTAACCGTAAAGGTTGTCCCTACTTCTGAATCACTTCTTACAGCAATGTTGCCTTTATGCAATTCTACCAATTCCTTTGTCAGTGCTAATCCTACCCCTGTTCCTTCTCCATTTTTTGTGAGCCCACTTTGGTAGAATCGGTCAAAGATGAATGGAAGGTCGTCTACAGGAATGCCTATCCCATCGTCATTCACAGAAAAGTGAACTACTTCAATTTCTTCTTTGACGGTAAGTGAAATACTCCCCCCTTCATCAGTGAACTTAAATGCATTGGCTATTAGGTTGATGAAGATCGTTTCAAATTTATCATGGTCGATGTATAGATCTACGTCCGAGCTCAAATCACTTTTGATGGTAATGTTCTTCCCGAAAAATTTAGACGAGAAAAAATCAATTACTTTGGCAAGAACGACTGTTGGCTTGGTCTGGGATACAGATAAGTGCATTTTACCGCCTTCTAGTTTCGAAATATCCAGGATGTTATTTACCATTTTGAGCAGTCGCTGACTATTTCGATAGGATACTTTTAAGTTGGCGTACAATTCATCATTCAGGGAACCGTACTTGCCTTTTAATGCTTGGTCAACCGTTCCCATGGTAAGCGTGAGTGGAGTTCTTAGCTCATGTGAAATGTTGAGAAAAAACCGGCTCTTCATTTCATCCATCTGCAGTAATTTGTCCCGCTGACTGGATATCGTTACTGCATCCTTCACTGCAGCCTCCTTTTGTTGACTGATTACTTCCGTCCGATCAATAACAACTTGTTCAAGTTTACGTTTTTCATTGATCAATCTGCGCATGTTCATTTTTACAATTGCCCAAATCAGCGTGATAAAGCCAAACGCATAAATGACAAATGCCCAATAGCTGTAGAACCATGGTGTTTCAATACTAAATTGAAAATTGGCAGTAGAACTTTCTACGCCATAAACATTTTTGGCAACTACTTCGAAGGTATAATCGCCATGTGGCAAGTTGGTATAGTCTTTCTTTGTTTCTGAGGACCAGGAAGACCAGGTTTCGTCAAATCCGTGCAATTTATTTTTATAAAGGGTTCGCTCTGGGTTTTGATAAAAAGTTGCTGAATAAGTGACTCGAAAGGCATTTTCAGTTGGCTGAAACAAAAGATCAATAGGCATTTTTCCAAACCCATTAAAAACAATAGAGTCTGTATTGAGCTCAATAAAGCTGCTAATACCCACCTCGAATTCGCCCTTCTTCAAAGCCATCGATGGGTTGATATGAATAAATATATTTGATGAACTAATGAAGACATTTTCACTGTCTATCACAGTCAAATCATCAGGCGGATACTTTTTGAAATCCATGTTCGGAAACCTAATTTTTTCGTACCCAACGATTGTTTTCTTCAACATCACCAGCTCGTCAGAGAAGTAATAAATATTACCGCTTTCGTCTTCAGAGATCATCGAAACAGGGACTTCTCCAATAAGATCAATAAATCGTTCATCAGCTATAAATGAGTCAGTCGCCTTATCATAGCGATAAATGCCTTTAGAAGTAGTAAAACAAGGTTTGGATCCTATCTCATATACATGCGTATTTAAGTCAGGAAGACCATCCGCTGAGTCATATTTTCTATCTTCGAGTATTTCGAATTTCTGTTTATCATACTGCATACGATAGACTCCCTCACCAATGTTACTCAACCAGATATCATTTTCCTCTCCTTCAATCAAGAAATAAACCCCAAGAAATTGAGGATCAAATTGCTTCTTAAATATCCACTTATCATTTGACTTAACAATATGAACCAAGTATCCATCATGTGAAGCCAGTAGAAGGTCATCTGAATCTTTGTATTTAAATCCTGCCCAGAAAATTTTATCCTCAGTTCCTTCAATTTCAACAAATCGACCATTTTTTAGAACCTGATTGTTTTGTCGCTCGGTGTAGACAAAAAGATCCTCACCAGTATTGATCATCTGATGACAGACAGATGAACTGACACTTTCGAATGAGGGGATAAAGAATGGATTTTGTAACGAATTCCAATCTTCTTTATACACTCCTGCCACAACGCTATAATAGAGACTCCCTTTATGCAGCTGCACATCCTTAATAATCCCTTCGACATCCATTCGCTTATCAAATAATGAAAAAGAAGAAAAGAGATCAATTTTAGAAATACCATTGTAGGTGGCTGCCCAAAGCATTCCTGATTGATCCAGTGCGACATTGAATAAATAGTTATTTGGAAGTCCCCGTTTCTTATCAATGAATCGAATGGGATTGCCCTCGGTATCAATAATGAGTAAACCACTCCAGGTGCTGAGAGCTGTATAGTTTTCAGATACTTCACTAACTCTATAAATGGTAGACTCTTTAAGAAATTTTTCTACTTCATCACTGACCTTGGTTTTTTCTTCTGTTTCAAAATCAAAAAAACCATTTTGAGTAATAATGAGTCTTTTGCCCTCTTGAGATTTATATAAATGCCACTTTCCGGTTAAGATGTCCTCAGAAAGTTGTGATGATTTAGTGAATTGCCATTGGTTATCCTTTAACTGATAGAACTGATTTTCACAAAAAATAAATAATTCTCCTGCCAAAGGCAGAAGATGGCAGTTGGATCCTGGATTATTCAGAATGTCCATTTTTTTGGTTTCTGGATCAATAATTACGGTTAGATTATTGAATGATGCAGCTATCTTATCATCCACCAAATAAACTTTGGCTGTGAAAGTTCCTAATTCCTTATCCTTAATCACGTCTGTTAGAGAAACATATTTTAGTGCACCTAATTTGTCAGATATGAGGTAGCCAAATTCATTAATTGCTCCAACGTAGATAGTTCCGTCATCAGATTTCGCAAGAGTATAGACAGGGGTTTCATTAGGTAGTCGAAGTTGTGTCCAGTTGATCCCATCAAAAACAAGTATCCCACTATTATTAGCAAAGTAAATTTTTTGATCATCTCCGACTATTACATCATAATTATGGCTACTGAAGTCATAGTCTGATTGACTATAACTAGTCATCAATGGAAGACCAATTGATTTGATTGTAGATGTCTGGGCTTGAATGTGTTGCGTGAGAAGCAATGATGTGCTCAAGAACACTATCTGAAATGTGAGGTAGATTTTAGCCATATATAGAAGAAACAAGGTAGCAACAAATTACTAATGGACAAGGTCTACAATTCTTGAAAGATGGTAAATACTTCCTATGAAATGTCACTACACTGGTTTTTCAAACCCTGCTTTCGAAGAGTTATCCAAGAATATCTCAACGGTGATTGCCATCTTCACTACGAAGTCATTTCGGAACGAAGTGTAGAAATATTTACCACAACAGTAGTCCATTTTTTTTTGTCGATAAGGATCCTTAACAGGATGGCTAATAAGTGGGTATTGAGAAGCACGCTTTCATCATCCTACACTGTTTTTTTCAAACGCTGGTTTCGAGGAGTTATCCAAAGATATCTCAACGGTGATTGCCCTCTTCACTATGAAGTCATTTCGGAACGAAGTGTAGAAATACTTACCACAACAGTAATCCAATTTTTTTTGTCGGTAAGGATCCCTAACGGGATGACTTATTAGTGCGTATTGATAAACATACCGCCTATAACAGATCAATCCTCCTCTTTTGGCGAAAATGAATAAACATTGGCGAACCTGTCTTATAATAAAAGAGTGGCGGATACTGACCTTTGACCCTATCAATAAAGTAATCGATACCTAAAAATAAATACGACCATGACGAACAAAGGAATTTTACTCAACGCACTATTATCAGCAATACTATTGCTGGGATTGTTCACCACAGCCATTGCTCAAAATGAGCAAAAAGGTTTTAGTTTTCAAGGCTATGCCCGCGACTTTAGTGGTGCTGCTTATAGTAGTCAAACGATTACTGCTCAGTTTTTTGTTTACCCAGAAGGCGAGTCTATAGAGTATACCGAGCAACAATCATTGAGCACTGATGCCTTTGGCGTATTTCATGCTACCATAGGTACGGTGACTCCTGTAAATTTCGCTGCGATTGATTTTTCTGCCAAGAAGTACTTCATGAAAGTGGAAGTGAAAGTGACTGGTGGCGATTTTGTGGAAATCACGGACACCGAGTTACTGGCAGTTCCCTATGCCAAGGCCACTGAAAAAGCGAGCAATGGCAACCCTGCAGGGACTGTGATTTCTTTTGCTGGATCGAATGTCCCTGTTGGATATCTTGTTTGCGATGGTAGTGCGGTATCTTCTACTACTTATCCAGAGCTGTATGCTGCGATCGGTACAACTTGGGGAGGTAATGCAACCAACTTCAATTTACCTGATCTGAGAGGACAATTCTTAAGAGGTCAGGACAGCGGTGCTGGAGTAGATCCTGATGTTGCGGCTCGTAAGGATATTGATGGAAATGTAGTGGGTGATGTCGTGGGTTCTTATCAAGACGATGAACTGTCAGGCCATGTTCATGGATTATACACAGAGGGTGGAACAACAAATGCTATTACTGTAGCTGCTCCGAATGGTGTTTGGAACCAAGTGGGAAAGGCTTCTTCGAATAAAGAGAACACTGTATCAATCACATCCACAGGGGGTAACGAAACCCGACCAAAAAACGCCTATGTCCTTTTCATGATCAAGTACTGAGTGGTCTCCACTTCAGGACTTATTTCTTTATCTAAACAAGCATCCTCATGAAAAAAATATACCTAGTATTCTCGCTCATGGTGCTCAGTGCCATGGCAATGGCGCAGACCTACTCCACACATAGTTTTGGCTATCTCGGTGGGCAAACGGATGCGGTACTCAGTGCCGAGCAATCCATAAACTTCAATTACTCTGGGGGTAATGTAATCGCCTCAGATCAATTTAATACGTTGTTATTGGATGAAGCGCAAGCCATGGTCGGTTTTCCATCCATGATCCCGTATTTCCCCACAGTCTTTGCACAAGACCCGTCTATTTCGAAAGGATATTTCTCGGACTACGTTCAGCTACAATGGAATATCCTTTCTCAGCAAGACCGTATTTCCATTATTAAAATTTTTAGAAAGCCATTGGCTTCTGAAGGAGATTCTGTCCTGATCGCGACCATATCTGCTGATAATTTTAGTTACCGAGATGAGTTTGCCGAAAAAAGTGTGTTGTATAAATACACGGTATTCGCATCAGGTATCGCAGACGAACTTCGATTGCCTTTCATTAATTATATCGAAGGCGTAGGTTTTGCCTTTCCTTTCGGGACTGCTGCAGGTCGTATTACCTACGAAGGCGGTACTGCGGTACAAGATGTCCAAATATTGGCAGAAGCGGATGGCGACCTTGGTGGTAAAAGTTTATTACTAAATGGGACAGACGCTTATCTGTCACTGAATCATCAAGCCACAGCCACTGAATTAGAATTGAGCACAGGGTTTTCACTTCAGATGTGGACCCAGTACAAGGGTACTACCAAAGGCACGCTGTTCAGTAAGGGCAGCCAATACGAATTGGCTTATGAACAGGGTAATTTAATTTTTACAGTTGGCGGTACTATATTGACGATGCCCTACACCCACCCAGTAGATAGCTTTTTCCATGTCACTGCAGTCTTTGATGCAATTAATGGGTTGAGCCTTTATGTACGAGAGAATGATTTAGCCATTGATTCAGCTAGCGTTGCCAATTCAACAGCGCTGCCAGTGGCAAGTACGGAGTCCATTTACTTTGGTAAAAGAAATGATGATGTGAATTATTATGACGGGTACTTGGATGAACTCAGACTTTGGAATGCACCACTCACCTTTGAGCAAGCGAAAGCGAATTATTCCAGCTACCTCACCGGTTCGGAAGCGAACTTATCAGGGTACTGGAAATTGAATTCAGGTATCGGTGAAGGATTTTTCGACTTCTCGCGTGAAGGCTTCAGTTTTCACGAAAATCATGGTGAAGTATTTCGCGGAGCGTGGAGTACTGTCATACCTTATCAAAGCCAGTTGGCCTATAGAGGGGTGACTGACGCCAATGGTAATTATGTCGTGCGAGGATTCCCTTATGGCACGGCAGGCTCACAATATACGTTCACGCCCATTTTTGGGGTACATTCCTTTGAGCCTGTACAGCAACTTCGCTTTGTTGGAGATGGATCAAGCATCCACAACGGGATCGATTTTGATGATGTTTCATCCTTTCCTGTTACAGGAACGATTGCCTATCACCATTCAGCCTTCCCCGTTGAAGGCGTTTCTATTCTGATAGATGGTAATCCTGCCATCAATCAAGAAGGTGGCCTAATACTCTCCGATAATCTTGGGCAGTTTGCCATCGATGTGCCTATTGGGGCGCATAGTTTGAAATTGAGTAAGACTGGACATAATTTTGAAGATGACGGTAGGTTTCCACCCGCTACGGTAGCTGTGGAAATCCCTACTTATAATTTTCAACAGCCATTGCCAGGGTTAACGTTTATTGATAACTCGGTAGTCAAATTTGTCGGAAAAGTAGTCGGAGGCCCTATAGAGGCCGAGAAACCAAGAGGATTCGGTTTATCAACCAATAATATTGGTGTCGCTCAAATCAATATCTCTTCAGAAAAAGGATATGACATCACCACCTCTGATAGTACCATAGTATATGATGAACGCAATATTGTAAGTGGAACCAAATTTTCCACAAAGTTTGTCACGGTGTATCCAGATACATTGACCGGAGAATTTGTGACCTACTTGCCACCAGAAAAATATGTGATCACTGGTGTCACAGCTGGCGATTATGTATTTGGTACAGAACACAACGTATCGCTCAATATGGAAAATTCCTTTGAGCAAACTGATTCACATGACGAATTGGTCATGGAGATGCTAGAAAATGGTGAACCTGTGCCAGGATACAATCCAGTTGATTCCACATTGTACGATTACTTTACAATAGAAACCATTCTTGATACCACGTATGTTTATGGTGGTAGAGATTTCACTTTTGAGAAGGAAAAGGATTTCATCCTGCGTGTACAACCTGACATAGCCGTGCTAAATCAGGAGGGATTAGAACTTTTTGGCGAAAGCACTTACTTCTATGAAGATGAGTTGCGTGAAGATGAAATAACACTTATAGATGCGGGCAACAACTATACGTTTGGTCAACCAGTATTTTTCCAACAGAGTCGATATAACATGTTTATCAGTGTGTTTGAGGAATACACCAATAGCTATACATCGGAAACTGATCAAGTGGCGGTAAAAGATGGCAACATCGAAATTGTCAATGATTTTGGCATCAACAAAGAGATCGAAACGCTTCCGCTAAATGATAAGGGCAAGGCAACATATTCATTTGGAGCAGGATTTCCTGAGTTGAACAAAAATGTGGTTGATGGTACACTGAGTTTTACAAGGCCATTTTCTTTGACCGCCATTACTGGTCAAAGTGCTGATATCCGTACGACTTGGCGTGAGTCTGACCCATTGCGGGGTATCGTATTCGGTGGTGTACCTGAGGGCAATAACTTCGTAACTACAGGACCTAATCAGATTGTGACGATCCTTCGTGACCCACCAGGGTCCAATAGTTTTGCGACTCTGGAAGAAGGCAGATCCACCACAAGTACGGTGAGTTGGGGGACCGAGATTACTAGTACATCATCCGTGACCGCTTCAGTAGATTTGGGAGCAAAAGTAACTGCCTGGGCAGGAGTTGGTGGTGGAACTATCGTGGAAACGGAGTTAATCAACGATATTGATCTGGGATTGGAACTTTCGTCATCGTTTACAGCCAATGGAGAAATAGTAAATACAGTGACCAATACCAAAGCGTGGAGTACGAGTAGGGACCCTAATTTTGTGAATGCTTCTGGCGATGTATTTGTGGGACACTCTACAAACATTGTGTATGGAGCCGCTGTATCACTTCAGCCCATTCCTATAACCGATATAGAATGTGCTACGGGCGATTGCGATGGCCTCCAAAATGGGGACTTTCAATTGGGGCCAAGAACAGGGCTTCGACTGAACCCAGAATTTGGCACCATGTTCATATACACACAGTCACATATTGAAAATGTGCTGATCCCTAATCTCGTTGAGATACGAAACAGTTTATTATCCTACTCCTCCGACCCAGGAAGTGTAGTCGCGGACACCGAGGTTATCTACCTTTCTTTGGTGGCTACAGATGATGAGCGATTTGGTAGTGCAAATTATAGCATGACCCATTGGGGTGATGCTGCTAGTACGGATATGGGGATTGGACCAAGTTATAACATACTGATCCCAGCTAGCTTTGATCCCACTATGGTAACCGATACTATCGGTTATTTCAATAAACAGATAGAAGGGTGGGTGAAAATATTGGAACACAATGAGCGCGTAAAAGTCAACGCGCAACTCTCTGAAAACATCTCGTTTGATGGAGGAACCAATTTTGTTAGTTCGGAACAGGTCGAATCTTCATCCACCTATGCCTTTGATTTCAATGTAGGAATCACAGCAAGTATCGCCACCGATATTGGCGTTTCAGCTTTGGGGATGGGTGTTGAAGTGAATACTTCTCAATCAATAAAAATGGGTGGAAACGCGGGTGGAGGTTTTGGAGAAACCAATTCTACTACTTACGGTTATACGTTGGCAGATGGCTCCAATGCGGGCAGCAATGCTGATTACTACACCGTGGATGTAAAAACACCAACTGATGGCTACGGGCCGGTATTTGTGACCCGTGCAGGTGTAAGCAGTTGCCCTTATGAAGGGCAGGATGTTACTAAATATTTTGAGCCAGGTCAGCATGTGTTAAACTTCGCTACTGTTCAAGTTGAAAAACCTGAAATCACGATAGTGAACCCATTGGTGGCCAATGTGCCTTCCAATCGTCAGGCAGAAATCACGCTGGAACTTAAAAACAATACAGAAAGTGATGCAGATATTATTTACAACTTAAATGTAAATGATCAATCGAACTTTAGCGGAGCGATACTAGCCATTGATGGTTCGGTATTGACGGGTGATGGTCGAGGGTTTTTAGTGCCAGCGGGTACTTCTGTATCTAAGATCCTTCGTATATCAAAAGGCTCTGAAGATGTCAATGATTATGAAAATATTGAGTTGAAGTTGTCTTCAAGGTGTGATAACAAGATTAGTGATACACAATCTTTCTCCGTGTTTTTCCAGCCTGGATGCTCTGATATTAGTTTGACATCACCCGTTGATCAATGGGTAGTCAATACGAATAGCGTACCGGAAAAGACGCAGAACATTATTTTTGATAACTACGATTTGCAAAATAGTCAATTCCGATACGTCAAATTTCAATACAAGGCGTCCAGTAGTTCTCAGTGGTTGACCAACATGCTCTTTTACAATCCTTTGTTGGTCACACAAGTTGAATATGACGGTTTGGATGAGCCTAAAGCTTGGCTTGCGGAAACGGGTTCGACTACTTTCCCTTGGGATATGAGTGGTCTTCCTGATAGAGCCTACGATGTGCAAGTGGTGTCTGTTTGCCAAATCAATGCAAGTGAGACCGCAGAAACACCAAGTGAAACACACTCTGGCATGAAGGACACCAACAGACCAATTGCTTTTGGTGCGCCACAGCCAGCGGATGGCATTTTATCAGCCAACGATGAGATCATGATTCAATTCGATGAAACCATAGAGGCAGGATTGCTTACTCCTTTCAACTTTTCGGTTCGAGCCGTATTGAATTCAGCGGACATTCGTCACAGTGCAAGTGTCAATTTTGACGGCATCAATGACTATGTCAGAATTGAAGATGGTTTGAATTTGAGTAATCGCTCATTTACAATTGAAATGTGGTTGAAAAGAGAAAATTTCACCAAAGAGCAAGTATTGTATTCCAAGGGCTATGCTGCGGGCAATATTTTTGAGTTTGGTTTTACGTCCAATAACAACTTCTTTATCAATACAGGAGGAGAGATCACTACTTCAGTGAACACCTATGAAGATATTGCTTGGGGACATTATGCGGTGGTTTACGATGCAGCAGTAAATCAAGTACATGTCTATAAAAATGATGAATATGTATTGGAGCAGCTGGATATTACGACCCCTTTTACAGGAGAAGGAAGTATTGTACTTGGGAAATCCCAGATTACCAATGACCGTAGTTTAGAAGGAAATATCCATGACTTCCGCATTTGGACAAAGGCCCGAAAACTGGATGATATTTTTACCAAAATGAGCCAAACACTTTCTGGTTCAGAAGTAGGGCTGACAGGATACTGGCCTATGGATGAGGCTTTCGGAACGAAGGCATTTGATCTTGCCCGATTTAGACATGCTACGCTATTCGCAGATTGGGAAGTATCTCCAAAAGGAAAGGCGTATGCCTTTGATGGAGTGGATGACTATCTGGAACTAAATACAGGCAGTACCATAATCGTGACTCCAGAAATGGACTATACAATTGAGTTCTGGTTCAAAGGAACTCCCAATCAGACCAATGCCGTATTGTTCTCTAGTGGAAAAGGCGATGGGACAGACGTATTCAATGATCCAGTCAATAGTTTGAGCATTGGTTTTGACGGATCAGGAACACTTTATTACATCAACAATGGGGTGAAAATGGAAGTCGATGATGCCAATTATTTGGATGACAATTGGCACCATATAGCCTTTACTCTATTGCGACAATCCAACGCCAACCTATTGGTGGATGGAGAGCAAAAGGTCACCATAACAAGTGCTGATTTTGGTGGATTGTCAGGTGCGAATATGTGGATTGGGGCCAGAGGATTTAAAGTATCTTCTGGGACTACCGTATTCGATCAACATTTTGCTGGTAATATCGATGAATTCAGGGTATGGAATCTTGGCAAGAAATCTACAGAGATTAACCTCGATAGAAATTCTAGATTGATTGGTGATGAGATTGGATTGATCGGCTACTATCCGTTCGAATATTATGAGACCGTAACAGGGATCAAAATAATGAATCCTACCATCGAAGATCAATGGCAGAATCCTTATGGAGCGAATGCTGGAACTGCTACATCTGCAGGAGGGGCTGACTTTTCGGACGACACTCCGAATATAAAGGATGCACGTCCAGTAGATAAAGTGGATTTTGATTGGGTGGTGAATGATGATAAAATTATCATCACACCGGCAAGTACATTTACCGCGCTCATAGAGCAAACGGTACTGGAAATAACAGTACAGAATGTTGAAGACTTGTTCGAAAACCGACTAGCATCTCCAGTGACTTGGACGGCATTCATTGACCGCAACCAGTTGAAGTGGAATACCGATCAAATCACTGCGAAAAAGCAAGTTTATGAGGACTATACGTTCACTGTAGATGTAGTAAATCATGGTGGAACAGAAGCGAACTATACGATTGATAATTTACCGCTTTGGCTTCAGGCTTCACCAGCCAGTGGCGCTCTGGCACCAGTTTCTTCCGAAACGATTACGTTCACGGTAGACGCAGGCTTGAATACCGGTAATTATCTTGAGGATATTTACCTAAGCTCCAATTTTGGCTATGATGAGAAGCTAAGTATCGACTTGCAGGTATTCTCACCTGCTCCAAAATGGGCTACGAATCCTAGTGACTTTCAGTTTTCGATGAATCTAGTGGCACAGTTAGAAATAGCAGACGTGATTTCATCGGATTTGAATGATCGAGTTGCCGCTTTTGTGAACGATACTATTCGAGGAAACGCTAACCTGATTTATCTTAAGGAATTGGATTTGTATGAAGTATTCCTTGATATCTATAGTAATGTGGAATCTGGCGAGGTTGTAGAACTGAGGGTTTGGGATGCTGATAAAGGGATAGAATATAGACATGCGCTACCCGCAATCTCATTCTCATCCAATACCATTATTGGAACACCGGTAAGTCCTGAGAAAATTGTTGCAGGAGATGTTATAGTTCAGGAAGTTCAATTCACAAAGGGATGGAACTGGACATCTGTCAACGTGGCATCAAGCTCACTTACTGATATCAATGCCTTGATGAGTGAGGTGACTGCACACACTGGAGATCAGATTAAGGGTATTGATAAATTCGATATCTACACAGATGGGTTTGGCTGGTCTGGAACATTAAGTGGTGCAGGAGGAATAGAAAATGGCGCCATGTATTTGTTCAAACTGAGTAATCCAGGAGATATTGAGGTTATTGGGACAAGAGCTGATCCAGCTACAACGGTCGATATTAATAGTGGCTGGAATTGGCTAGGATTCATTCCTAGATTTAACATGAAATTGGATGAAGCATTTGCTTTCTTCAATCCAACTTCTGGGGATATTATAAAAAGTCAGTTTGCTTTCGCTGTTTATGATGAAACACTCGGATGGACAGGAAGTCTGAATAATCTTGAACCAGGAAAGGGATACTTATATAATTCTGCCATAGATGGTACTTTTCAATACCCTGAGTCTTCCTCATTGACTTCTGGAAGATCCGAGAATTCTGAAAATGCTATTTCTAATTTTAAGGGGATCGATAGGCATAAATATCCGCATACTATGTCCATAGTTGCTGAGTTGGACCTGCCTAATGTTGATAATTATGAAATCGCTGTTTATGATGGGGAAGAGATTCGGGGAGTCATGGAGCCGACAATTATGGCTGAAGATCAAGTCCTTTATTTCCTGACAATTTATGGAGATAGTGATCAGGACGAATTGACAATCCGGGCAATTGATATGGATAGCAACGAGGAAACCTTGCTGGATCAGAAAATTGTATTCAATTCTAATAAGCCAGCTGGGAGTCTAAAATCACCCTTTCAGTTGACTGGATTAAGTTCGTCAGAGATAGATGAGTTATTGAAACAAATCAATATCTATCCAAATCCATTCACCAATGAACTGGCTGTAGTGATCCCAAGAACTTCTGATGTAGCCCCGAAAATGGTGCTGACAAATATGATCGGGAAAGTGATTACGGAATTTGAAGTGCACTCCGCAAATGGTGGTGCATGGAATGCCAATATCGAAAGTTCTCAGGTTCGATTGAATAACGGCATGTATCTGGTGAAAATATATTCAGGTGGTGTAGTCAAGTCTTTCAAAGTTATTAAGCAGAACTAATATGAAAAAGTTAATCTCAATAGCGCTAATTGTTTTATCCTTGGGCCTCCAGCTTTTTGCTGGAGTGCCTTCCTGGACAGTCAATCCATCGGATTATAGCAATTCCATGGTTATGGTAGGAACTATTAACCTAGATGGAGTAGAATCGGTTGATGAAAACGACATGATAGCCGCATTTATAGATGGGGAAGTTCGTGGAGTTGCCAACATCAAGTTTGAGGCAGTAGCCAATCGTTATCTGGCCTATATGCTTATTTATAGCAATGAAAGCAGTGGTGACATCACCTTCAAAATGTACGATGCAGATCAAGATGTAGCACTTGATCTGCAGAACACGACCAACTTTACGATTAATGGTCTTATAGGGAACGTTGCTAGCCCACATATTTGGTCTGATGTCTTTTTAAATACTGGCAGTGAAATAACCACTTTCGGAATTCTCGAGATCGTTGATGAGGTCGATATTGATTCTCAGACCATAAATATTGCGATCGGTATAGCGGATGATATAACAGACTTGGTGGCTACTTTTAGAGTATCTGAAGGTGCGAGAGTAACCGTAGATAATACTGCTCAAACATCGGGCATTACTACCAATGATTTCACTGATCCAGTAGTATATACTGTGACCTCAGAGAATGGAGATAATTCTACTATATACACTGTCATGGTTTCTATAATCAATAATCCACCAGCTGATTTGGCCCTTAGTGCATTGGCTATTAATGAAAATAATGAAGTAAATGCGGTCATCGGAGCATTTACTGTCGATGATGATGAGGTCAATCATGACTTTTCCATGGTAAATGGAGAAGGGAGCGAGGATAATGGCCTATTCGACATCTTAAATGACGAATTAATCTCTATGCAAATATTGGATTTTGAAGACAGGAGTAGTTATTCCATTCGAGTGGCAGTTACAGATAGCGCCAGTCAAACACTGGAAAAATCATTTTCAATCAACGTGAATGATATCAATGAAAGCCCGACCGATATTGCATTGGAGATGGGTACTGTTGGAGAGCATTCTTTAGCCGGTATAGTTGTGGGTGTACTATCATCATCTGATCCAGATGCTGGTGATATTTTTAGCTATTCGATTGGATCATCAACCGATGATAGTTTCTTTTCCGTTTCGGGTAATAACCTAGAACTCGCTCAATCCTTAGATTATGAAACGCAGGCATCATATTCTGTAGAACTTATCGTGACCGATATTGGGGAAAACACATACGCTAAAACATTCACTATCGATATCTCGGATGAAAATGATGCACCGACATCGATCAGTTTGGATAGTGAAAGTGTGTATGAAAATGTTTCGTTTGGTACGGTGATAGGCAACTTGACAGCAGCAGATCAAGATGCCGATGATGTGCAAATATTTTCATTAGCTGCAGGAACGGGAGATACAGACAATTCACTTGTTATCGTAGCTGGCAATCGATTATTGTTGAATTCCACTATTGACTTTGAAACCAATAACACAATGGCCATCAGACTGAAGGTGGAGGATGCCACTACTGATTCTTTTGAGCAAGAATTTTTAATCGAAATTTTGGACGCAAACGATTCTCCAATAGATTTTTTGCTTTCGAACATACTGGTTCCAGAAAATCAAGCAGATGGATTTGTGGTAGGAGAACTCACCGTAGTGGATACAGACCCAACTACAATGACATATACATTCATTACTGGACAAAACGACAATGGTTATTTCGCATTGGATGGCACTCAACTTATAACTGTTGGGTCATTCGATTTTGAATTGCAAGATGAACTTCTTATTGATGTTCTTGCAACAGATATTGACAATCAATCGATCGTCAATCGATTTACTATAGAAGTCTCTGATGTAAATGAGGCCCCTACTGTGGTCAGTGCTTTAGCGGATATCAACATTGAGCAAAACACCAATACGGAGTTGTATGTTGCCAGCTATTTTGAAGATGTTGATAAAGACGATGAATTGATGCTGTCGATAAGTGTATTAGGAAGAGAAAATCTGCCTGGTGGCCTTGAATTTGATGATGTGGCCAATATTGTCTCCATTAATTCTCTCATCGAAATTCCTTCCTTCGATATAGTATTGACGGCATCTGACATGGGTGGATTAACTGCCAGTGATACTATCAGAGTTGAAGTAGATGTCGTTACGGGTATTGAAGAAGAGTTCAGTAAGTTGAGTGTATTTCCTAATCCAACGGAACGAACATTATACTTATCAAATCCTTATGCAATGAATTTAAATAGCAGTCAGCTAACAATTATCAATTTGAACGGTTCGGATCAGACAAAAAATGCAACTTTCTATTACAATGAGATCGATGTCAGCAACTTAAAAAAGGGGGTTTATTTTCTCAAAATAATTGAGCAGGATAAAACGAGGTATATAAGATTTGTAAGGAAATAGTCAAATAAAAGCGTTCTTAAAAGATAAGAATTGAAACCATTTAAAAACAGAGTCAAAAACTAGGGAACCAACGTAAACAGCACCGAAATTTCAACACTTTAATTGCGCCCGTTTTCCATAAGTACATTTAAACTATTTCGGTAAAATTTTATATACTCTATGAAATACCAACCGCATCACATTTATAATTAAAATAAGCTGTTAGATGAATATCTAGCAGCTTATTTTTTTTTACAGCACCAAATATACACGCTGCAAATTACATAACAATTTCATAATTAGCTGTCCCAAATTTGGGGCTTTTGAACATAAGATCAATTCTGAGATAAAGACTTCTAAAAGCCTTTATCTTTTGAAATAGTTATTAATATTTCATTGATAACTTATAGTGATAGATGCCTTTACTACTTCATTGGATAGTGGATTTACTTGCTTTCACAACATTGAATTGATTGATTTTGAATAGTCTATTGTATAAGGCCTAATCGGTAGAAAATAACAACCAAAACAGTTCAAATCCTATCAAATTTTTTACCCTTTTTGTACCCGTTTTTTCAAAAGTGCATCCAAATGATTTGGATTAATGTTTTTAGCACATTGACAAATACCAGCCGAATCAGAATCTTCAATGCCCAAATCATTAAATTTTAATGAACCTTAGCAATGTGAGAGTGAAAAATGAGGTGTTTTATATAAAATCAGTAATCAATTCGTTACAATACCTCTATAGATTTATAGTAAAACAAATTGATAAACAATTTCAAAACACCTTTCAGACGTACTCTAAATGTGGGATTTTATATTTGGTTCTATTCCATTTTCAGCCAATGAACCAACTGTATGTTGTTGATTTTCAATGGCTTAAAAATGGTAAATTTTAAAAGTGGCCTCGGCAAGGCTCTCTAGAATACTGACTATCAAATACTTACATAAAAAGAGTAAAACAAACTGTAAAACAAATTGGCACTAAAATTAATTGTACGACACGATTGTTCGTACGCGGTCTTCATCCAAACGAAACGTACGTCTTCTATCCTTAATGAGAAAATTCATCACATTACTGTGTCCATCGACAACATCAAGTAAGCATGTGTTATAAATAGTGATCTCTTCTATATTATCTATAGTATAATTAAGATCAGCATAGACTACAATAAAGTCATCTTCAAATTCAACTGTATCAATAGTAAATTCAATACATGTCTGGTTTATAGTAATTCCTAAGTTGGAGTTAATGTAATCGCTGACGTAACTTTCAAATTGTAAAGAAGAAGTTTCCGAAGAGTACTCCGAAAAATTTACCCTAATACCAGTTAGCAAATCTACTTTATCGAATTTCATATCTAACTGATACCCATTTTTTGTCTGATAGAATTCGAACATGCCCATTTTGAATTCATGGGCGTGACTCGATATCCAAACAAATACAATAAACATAGTAGCTGTTAGCTTTTTCATATTCCTATTACCATTAATTAACCTCCAACGCTAAATGAGTGATCTGGGGTTCCAGAAATACAACGTGATATGTAGGGGAATGAATCAGTGATTACATAGAAATAGCTAAATGTTTCTCCACCAATTGTAATGCTTTGAGCAATGCCATTACATTCATCCAAATCGCCCAAACCGTTTACAAACTCATAGTCGTTTGTATATTTCCCATTGTACTCACCACAAGGTTCAGAAATACCATCTCCTGATCGTTCTCCTGACTTCAGTTGATAACTTGATTGCATGTGGCTTAATACGCCAGACGTATTCGGTCCATACTCATACACAATGGGGAATCCATCTGAAGCCCATCCTATTTGTATTGGGTCAGAAGGTGTTGTTGATCCTGAGCCAAGCCCTGACAAAAGTTGATCGGCATAAAGTGCCATATTACCGTGATAGTGTAACTGACCATCAGGCTGAAAATGAGACACGGAACAATCTAACCCAACTGCTTCCATATTATTATTCGGCTCCATTACCCAATCCCAATTATACTCTCCCGTAGTTGTGTTCTCGAATATAAATGGCTGCCCTGGCGCAGGATCAATGGGAACTCCGTTCGTTGCCACTCCAAATTTCCACACCGGTGATCCTCCATTGGTTAAGTCACTTACTGAGTTGGCCAAATTAGGCGTAACGTCAACAGTATAAGTTTTTGTAGTAGTATTTATGCTCGCTATAATTTGTGGGATTTGGTTTCTGTAGTCATGATCAGGCACTCCATTGGTAACTATAGTTCTAACATCTCCAGTAATAGATTCTGCATAGGAATTAGCCGTTGCTGGTGTTTCATCACATGTCCAATTGTTCTGATCTATTGAATTATCATTTGCACAACTCTCAGCAGCATCATCATCTGTAATAGTAATGGTGATTGTAGATGACGTCCCCACAGTAACTCCTTCAGTGTGCCCTGTGGAAGCCAATGTTATAACAATAGTTTCATCCCCTTCATCATCACTATCATCTATAAGAGGCATATTGATTACAGCTTCAATCGAACCATTGGCTATAATAGCAGTGCCAGATGGAGCGGTATAGTCTACCCCTTCTGTAGCTGTACCACTTAATTGATATAATACATTAATATCAGCGCCACTCTCATTTGTTTTATCTAAAACCACTTTAAATCCCGTTCCGGCCTCAGCTTCACCTACTGATGATGCTGAAGTTGAAATGGTTGCCACATAAGCAGCAGATGCACTATCATTATCGGATATCGTAACAGTAGCGGAAGTTGTATTCCCCAAAGTAATTCCACTTGGCTGACTTGCATCAAGCGTTAAAATAACTGTTTCATCTGACTCCACATCTTCATCATTAATTACCGTGACATCAACCGTAACTGAATTACTTCCGTCAGCTATAGTTGCGGTACCTGACAATGGGGAAAAGTCGACATCGCTAGTGGCAGTCCCTGAAATTGTATAAGGAATTGAAATTGCCGAACCAGAATTATTAGTTTGATCAAACTCTATGGTGAAAGCTCCATCGTTATCTCCCTCTAATGCGGTATTATCAGATGCTTGAACAGTAACACTAGCTGAAAAAGACATTTCATCATTATCCGAAATAGTGACAGTCGCCTCATTGGCTGCAGCTACATCAACACCTGGCAATTGAGTGCTACTAAGTGCTAATATTACTGTTTCATCAGATTCTACCTCAGCATCATCTGCTACGTCAATTAATATTATCGCAGATGTATTTCCCGCAAGAATCTCAATTCCTCCAGTCAATGTAGTATAATCGCTGCCATTTTGAGCAGTGCCAGCTATCGTATAATCGATTGCTATGTTATGTGACAGAATATCATTGATACTCACAGTGAACTCACCGTTATCAGATCCTTCAAGAGCAGTCGCATCAGTGGATGCAATACTCACAACTCTTTGATCATTATCACTAATAGTTATAGTGACAACTTTATCATTTGACAATGTTAATCCTTCAATAAGCTCAGTCGAGCTAAGTGTTAGAACAATTGTTTCTTCCCCTTCCAATTCAACATCATCAATCAATTGAACTTGAACGTTAACAGTACTACTTTCTTCCTCGATTACAGCCACACCGCTCAGAACCTGATAATCAGAACCTGATGAAGCGGTACCCTCAATAGAATAATTCAACGATATCGCTGATCCAGAACTATTTTTTTTATCAATACTAAAATCGAAGCTGACTTCAGCTACATCACCTTCCTTGACACTTATTGTAGTGGTTTCTACAGATAGGATAGCTTCAAAACCGTCTTCTATTGCTTTATCCTCCTCGCATGCACCAAATGCCAAGCCAACGAAGAGTAATAAAGTCAATGCTTTACTTATTTTCATGTTATAATAGGTTGTGAAATATTGATAGTTGGTCATAATTATGGAGTTGAGTGTAGGTTATATTAATGTTAACAATATTTAGAACTTATTCTTACTGTGCCTGCTGTACTTGCTTCAACCTTCCATCCTTACCACTGGCCAAAACTATTGATAGATTCTCTTTTTTGGACAACTTAAAAAGATCTGATTCTTCGTCAATTATCACCCGCAGCATGTTGGTCGCTCGGCTATTTTCTTTGCATGCGGAAATTATGATATCCCAATACTTAGGTTGCGGTGGTATATTTAATGAAAAATTAATTTCAGTCGCATGTGCAGTAATTACAGAATGTAAATCCGTTAATTCAATGTCAAAATGTTTATTAACCTTTATCTGAATATGTGCATGTAGATACTCATACATTTTTTCACGAAAAGCAGCAGTCTCGCTAATTTCAATATTTTCATCGTTGAAATAAGTTTGCATTGCAGTCAAAAGACCTCCTGATCCAAATGTCATTTTTAAGCGCCAGTCTTGATCAGTTTTCACGATGACACTGGAATATAAAGAAGGATCATGGGCTTGTGCAGTTCCCATGCACAAGCCCATCACCATACAACAAACTAAAACTATTTCTTTCATCAAATTACTGCCCATTATTCAACAATTATGCGTTCGTATAAAATGACTTCGCCCCTTTGCACATTGATAAAATAGACACCTTTGTCAAAATCATCAAGTGAAATAACAGTCTCAACCTTGATAACAGGAACATCAGATTGCATCACTTTCGCACCGTTGATATCAAATATAGCATACCAGTCAAATCCACCCAGTATGGTGAGTTTACCATTAAAAACAGGATTAGGGTATATCTTAAGCTGGCTACTACTTTCTGTGAATTTCCGAACACCAGTAACTTCACATAAGGTTGTCATCAAACATTGATCAGCGCTAGACCCAAACTCATTACCTGCATTTACGCAGACCTTACCCGCGGACACTCCGAAATCAACATTAACGCTAGTAGTTCCCTGACCAGACGTAATCGTTGCTCCAACGGGTACTTTCCAATTATAGGTTGTAGCTCCTGCCACATCTGAAATACTAAAAGCAACTGCAGTTTGAGAGGCGCAAATTTCAGTTAACCCTTCGATATTACCTGGCGAGGAAGGTGCACTTCCACACGAATTAGAAGCTGATATCACTAAACATTGATCAGCACTTACTCCTATGGAATTTTCTGCATTCACACAAACATCACCCACACCGGCTCCAAAGTCTACGGTAATACTTGTCGTACCAACACCAGACGTTATTGTTGCGCCTGCAGGTACAGTCCAATTATAAGTAGTTGCGGTTGCTACCGCAGCAATGGTATAGGATATTCCAGTGTCGTCTGCACAAACCTCTGTTAACCCATCTATTGAAGATGGAGAGTCTGGTGCTGATCCACAAGATGCTGCACTTATTGCCAAACATTGATCAGCACTCACACCAATCGGATTCTCAGCATTCACACAAACCTCCCCAATATCCGTTCCAAAATCGACCGTTATACTGGTGGTTCCATCCCCAGAAACAATCGTTGCTCCTGTTGGCACCGTCCAGTTGTATCCTACAGCGGTGGATACTGCATCAATACTATAAACCACTCCTGCTTCTTCCGAACAAACCTCGACCAGTCCATTAATGGTTCCAGGAGTTGCGGGTGCTGTTGCACAGGATGCCGAATTGATTGCCAAACACTGATCAGCACTAACACCTATGGGGTTCTCTGCATTCACACAAACATCACCCACACCGGCTCCAAAGTCTACCGTTATACTGGTGGTTCCGTTTCCGGAAACAATTGTTGCTCCTGCTGGCACTTTCCAGTTATATATAGCTGCAGTGGACACTGCAGCTATACTATAAACAACACCTGGTTCTTCCGAACACACCTCGTCCAGTCCATCAATAGCTCCCGGAGTGGCTGGTGACGTTGCACAGGAAGCCGGATTGATTGCCAAACACTGATCAGCGCTTTTACCTATGGCAT
>JAWUWD010000045.1:0-12669 GCA_034112085.1 Cyclobacteriaceae bacterium | reverse complement strand
AAGCCGATACAGGTCTGATGTTGGCGTATAGACCGAGCGTCTTACGAAGTTTCAACAAACCTTGCTCAGGACGTACTTTGGCAGATGGGTCATTGTCATACTTTGGGTGACCGATGGCTCCAAATAGGAAAGCATCTGATTGCTTACAAATTGCGAGCGTATCATCGGGTAGGGGATTCCCTGTTTTATCAATAGCGATAGCTCCTACATCACCGTAAGCATATTCGAATTGATGATCATATTTTTCTGCGATAGCATCTAATACTTTTCTGCCTTCTGCAACTACTTCTGGACCCACTCCATCTCCTGGAAGCATTCCTATTTTTTTGTGTACACCCATTATACTGTTATTGAAGAGGCTTCATAAGCCTCGATTTCACTTTTAATATTTACCAAATAATCTATATCATCATAGCCATTCAAGAGACATTCCTTCTTATAAGAATTGACTTCAAAATCGGCCGATTGATCATTATAAGAAATAGTTTGCTTCACTAGATCAACTGTAATCTCTGTAGTTGGATTGTTTTGTATCTCCTGTAGCAAATCGCTCAAGAACTCATCATTAACCTGTACAGGAAGCAAGCCATTGTTGAGGGCATTGCCTTTGAATATATCCGCAAAGAAGCTTGATACGACTACTTTGAAGCCAAAGTCGAACAGGGACCATGCAGCGTGTTCTCTTGAAGAACCACAGCCAAAATTCCTACCTGCGACCAGTATTTTCCCTGAGTAAGTAGGGTCATTGAGGACAAAATCTTTCTTTGGAGAATTATCACTATTGTATCTCCAGTCTCTAAATAGGTTACCATCAAATCCATCTCTAGTAGTGGCTTTTAGGAAGCGTGCTGGAATAATCTGATCAGTATCCACATCCTGATTGGGAAGTGGAATAGCCGTTGAGATTACTTTGTTAAATTTTTCCATCTTAGTTCAAGTGTTTGGTAATATCCACAATCTTTCCTTCGATAGCAGTCACAGCCGCTACTAGTGGACTTGCGAGCAATGTTCTCGATCCAGGTCCCTGCCTTCCTTCGAAATTTCGATTGGAAGTGGAGACACAATAGGCACCGGCAGGTACTTTGTCTTCATTCATAGCCAGACACGCTGAGCAGCCCGGTTCTCTTAGAACAAAGCCTGCTGCTTCCAGTATCTTATCTATTCCTTCTTCCTTGGCCTGTTTCTCCACTTGTTTCGATCCAGGAACAATCAGCGCATTCACTGAAGCTGACTTCTTTTTTCCTTTGACATAATCAGCCACTACTCGGAGATCCTCTATGCGAGAATTGGTGCAGCTGCCTATAAATACATGACTGATGGATTTACCGATAAGTGATTCACCAGCTTCAAAGCCCATGTAGTTTAGTGACTTGTTGAAACTATCTTGACTTCCTTCTCCAATACTGACTGGAATGTTATCAGTGATTTTCACACCCATTCCAGGATTAGTGCCATAAGTGAGCATGGGAGTGATGTCCTTCGCTTCGAAGTGGTATTCTTTATCAAATGGTGCGTCTGCATCAGATTGTAAGGTCTTCCAATAGGATACTGCTTTATCAAAATCTTGTTCATTAGGCGCATATTCACGGCCTTTGATGTAATCGTATGTCGTTTGGTCAGGGGCGATCATCCCACCTCTAGCACCCATTTCTATACTCATGTTACAGATAGTCATCCTTGCCTCCATGGAGAGCGAAGTAATCGCGCTACCAGCATATTCTACAAAATAGCCTGTGCCACCTGCAGCGGTGAGTTCAGCAATGATGTAGAGAATGATGTCTTTAGCCAATACACCTTTGTTCAGATCACCTTCAACGGTGATTTTCATGGTTTTTGGTCTGGTTTGAAGCAGGCACTGACTGGCCATCACTTGTGCGACTTGGCTAGTGCCGATTCCAAATGCGATCGCACCGAATGCCCCATGAGTGGAAGTATGGCTATCACCACAGACCATTGTACGACCTGGTAATGTAATACCCAATTCTGGTCCTATTACATGGACAATGCCTTGGTTGGGGTGTCCCAATCCAAATAGCTCAACATTGAATTCCTCACAATTCTGAACCAATGTGTCGACTTGGTGCTTAGAAAGAGCTTCTTTGATGGGTAGATGTTGATTCTCTGTAGGAATATTGTGGTCTGGTGTGGCGACCATTTGCGCTTTTCTAAATAAAGGCAATTTTCTAGTGCGTAATTCTTCAAATGCCTGTGGACTGGTCACTTCATGAATCAAGTGTCGATCAATGTAAAGTACCTCATTGTCACCTTCAAGTCGCTTAACAACATGAGCATCCCAAACTTTGTCAAATAATGTCTTTCCCATGGATTTATACAGCTATTCTTGATTTGGTCTCAGCTAAGCGATGTAAATCATCATCGCATACTTCTTTCTTTTCATCGGCTACTTTTAAGAAACCTATATAGAAATCATCTAATTCATCTCTGGTCAATTCGTGACCAATATTTTTCAGACGATAGGCGAGGGCGGCCCTTCCACTTCTAGCAGTAAGAATTATTGATGAATGATCTACCCCTACGTCTTTTGGATTAATAATCTCGTAGGTCTCTCGGTTTTTGATCACTCCATCTTGATGTATCCCAGAGGAGTGCGCAAATGCATTTGCACCAACGATGGCCTTGTTGGGTTGAACCGGTACACGCATCGTGTCTGAGACATATCTGGACAGCTCATTGAGCTGCGTACTATCTATGTTAGTGTATTTGTTAAGATGAGGATGTTGACGCATTACCATTACTACTTCTTCAAGTGCCGTATTTCCCGCTCTTTCCCCAATCCCATTGATTGTACATTCTATCTGTGTAGCGCCATTGATGACACCAGCGATAGAATTGGCAGTAGCCATACCGAGATCATTGTGGCAATGTGTTGATAGCGTCACGTTTTCAATGCCCTTCACATTTTCTTTTAAGAATTTGATTTTAGCACCATATTCTTCTGGCAGACAATAGCCTGTGGTATCAGGAATATTGAGCACAGTCGCACCTGCTTTTATTGCTTGTTCACAGATATAGGCCAAAAATGCATTGTCTGTTCTACCAGCATCTTCAGCATAAAACTCAACATCTTCTACATGTTTTTTCGCCAATGTTACAGCAGAAATAGCGCGTTCAACAATTTTTTCTCGTGTGGTCTGGAGTTTGTCAAAGATGTGCGAATCCGAAGTTCCAATTCCAGTATGAATCCTAGGCCGTTTAGCCCCTTTAAGAGATTCTGCCGCTGTGATAATGTCTTTATCAACAGCTCTACTCAGTGCGCAGACTGTGGCATTCTTGACCACTGACGCTAATGCAGCTACTGATTCAAAATCTCCTGGACTGGAAATCGGAAAACCAGCTTCGATCACATCAACACCTATTGCCTCAAGTCTTTTGGCAACTGCCACTTTTTCCGGAGTATTGAGCTTACAACCGGGGACTTGTTCACCATCTCGAAGGGTCGTATCAAAAATTTCTATTTTTTGTTGATCCATTGTTTATTTGATCTCTTTTGTTCTCTTTTACCATTAATAGGATATGTTAAATATAGTGTAACCGAAAAAATAGACAAGTTGATATGCTCGTATTTATACTATTTCAAATATGTAATTTTTTATAGTTAATTATCTGATTATTAGCATTTTATAAGAATACGAATTACGATGGCAAACCATAGAATTGACCCACTTTTTGACTTGATAAAGTCATTGACTAAGACTGAGAAAAGGCATTTCAGACTTTTTGTAAATCGTAGTGGAAATACAGATGATGTAAAATTCATTAAACTTTTTGACGCCATGGAGTCTATGAAAGTTTATGATGATCATGCGATTTTGGACAAAGTACCGAGTATTAAAAAGGTACAATTTTCAAATCAAAAGGCGCACTTATACAAGCAAGTACTTTCTAGTCTGAGACATTACCATAGCGGACAGAATATTGATATTCAGCTGCGAGAAAGCTTAGATCATGCGAAGATATTGTACAATAAAGGGCTCTATAAACAGGCACTTAAAGTTCTCGACAAGTCCAAGAACTTAGCAAAGGAATCTAAATACTATACCATAGGATTGGAGATCATGGAATTCGAAAAATTGATCGAATCTCAATATATCACACGGAGTATTGATACGCGTGCAGAAGAGCTTACCGCTGAAGTAAATGAGGTAACTAAGATAATCGCCTCTTCTAATCAACTATCTAATTTATCACTCAATCTTTACAGTCTTTATCTTAAGAATGGATATGCCAAAAGTGAAGCTGATATCCGACTAACAGAGCAATATTTCAATGATAATATGCCTACGATAGAGGTAGAGGCTCTTAATTTCCATGAGCAAGTCTATTTCCATCAATGCCATATTTGGTTTAATACGATTGTCCAAAATTTCCCCAGTTGTTATAGGCACGCGAACTCGCTGGTTGATTTGTATAAAAACAATACAGAAATGGCTAGGAGGCAGCCTGTGCAATATATTAAGGGATATCACAGCCTATTGTCTGCGCTTTTTCAACTGCAATATTATACCCGATTTTGTGAGGTGCTAAGTGAGCTGGAAGCCTTGCAGGATGATGATCAAATTGTCAAAGACTTGAATACAGAAGTTTTGGTGTTTAAGTTTCTATTTTCATCGAAAGTGAATAAGCATTTCATGGAAGGAAGTTTTAACGAAGGAGTGAAGCTTATCCCAGAATTATTAGAGAAACTTCAAGAGTACTCTTCTAAGATTGACCCTGAGCGCTTTCTACTTTTTTATTATAAGATTGCAACACTGTATTTTGGTAATGGGGATAATCATAAAGCCATTCAATATCTAAACCAAATAGTGAGTTTCAAGGAAATGAATTTGCGTGAAGATATCCATTGTTTTGCCAGAATACTGAACTTAATCGCTCACTTTGATGCTGGAGAGGATCATCAATTGGAATATCAGATCAAATCAACTTTTCAGTTTATTGGTAAGATAGATGATCAACAAGCGGTGCAGAAAGAGATCTTTCAATTTTTGAGAAAATCAGGTAAGATCAAACC
Organism: Cyclobacteriaceae bacterium; assembly: GCA_034112085.1. Lineage (GTDB taxonomy): Bacteria > Bacteroidota > Bacteroidia > Cytophagales > Cyclobacteriaceae > JAWUWD01. The sequence continues at coordinate 7,640 of JAWUWD010000045.1, read as the reverse complement.
CAATGAACTAAAAAATGAATTCAAAATGCTCTATGAAAGACTTTCTGCCTATAAAGAAGACATTTATGAGCGAAGACCATTTTTATATTTAGACATACTATCTTGGTTGAAAAGTAAGATTGAAAATCGCCCAGTTCAGCAAGTAATGCAGGAGAAATTCAAATCTCTAAAGTAGCATTGAAAGTATAATAGTAGAAAGGTGTAACTTATGCAAGTTGTTACTAATCATTGGTATGATAAATCAACTCGGTTTTTTGCTCCTCAGTGCGAGTACGTTACCAGATAAGATTAGGCCTATCCCTAGATAGGCATAATTATCAGGCTCATAGCCTTCGTAGAAAGTTGATATCGTCAATGCGATTACGGGAACAAACACAATGGTATAAGCCGCTTTATCTGCCCCAATTCTACCTATTAAAGTCAGGTAACCTGTAAATGCGATAACAGATCCAAATAGAGCCAAATACCCCAATGATAATACGTAACTTAGTGATGCATCAAAATTTATCGTTTTACCAGTTGCTATTGCTATTCCTAGCATGATGATAGATCCATATATCATCCCAAATGCATTCGTTTGGATGACAGGGAGCTTATATTTTCGCTGATTATAGGCTGAGGTGATGTTACCTAGCGAAGCGAATACAATTGAACCAATACAAAATAATAAACCTTTGACTTGATCGTGGGCTAAGTCAAGTTTATTAAATTCCGATTGATAGATGAGAACTGTACCACAAAGACCGGCTACGGCTCCGAGTATCACGCGTCCTTTAACTATATTTCCGAGAAATATAGCGCCAAAGAATATGTTCAGAAAAATAAGGGTTGAGAAGGCAACAGCAACTAATCCACTACTTAGGTAAGTTTCCGATACATATACAAACCAATAGTTGACTCCGAAAAGTAATAGGCCTTGAAGGGCTATAAATAGGTGTTGCTCTTGGGAATACTTAAGAGGGAGTTTTTTGAGTTTGGCATAGCCCAATAGCATTAATCCAGCAATCCCAAATCTATAAGATACTGACACCAAAGGATCAACAACACCAAGTTGATAAGTAATCACATACCAAGTAGATCCCCAGATGAGTGCTGGTATAATAAATAGTGCGTAATTGGATTTAGACATGGGCCAATATATCGTAAAAGTGGAATATTGTAATACTCCACTTAGTTGTTACCAGATAGTCCATTGATGGATTGGTCTAATTGATTACCAGCTTCTTAGTAATTTGACTGTTATCCGAAACTATCGTCAAATAATACATCCCATGTGGAAGATCATTCACATCTATAGTAACGATATTGCTTCCTTCACCAATTAATTGTGTAATAACTGATTTTCCTTTAAGATCCGTGATCGTCACGGTCGATGAGAAACTAGGTTTTCCAAGATCAATACTTAATTGTGCAGAACTAGGGTTAGGGTAGATCTTTAGATCTTTGAATTCTGAATCTGAATGGATCGCAGTATAAACGAAAGTTACAGTTTTTGTGATTTCAGTAGTACCTATATCATTAGTCGATTTCAATTTGACCTCATAACTTCCTCCTTTGGTATATATGTGAGTCGGATTCTTTTCATTATTAGTAGTTGAACCATCACCAAAGTCCCATTCGTAAGATAATTCTTGGCTCGATAATGTTTCATTAGTGAATTGAACCTGATTTCCATCCACTAAGAATGTAAATTCGGCATCAGGCGCAGTGGCGGCACTCAATTTTAAGACGAAAAGTCCATTGGATATGTCACTCAAAATAATAGTACCACTTTTGAAAAACGGGTAGTTGCTCCAGTTACCATCAAATGAGGTGGCGTCTGATGCTGGATAGCTGTCAAAAAAAGCCATTGGAGTTAGCGTACCGCTTGAAACATCATTTAACTTCAACACACGTAGCCCACTGGTGTAATTTGACTGATATACTAAGTTATCAACTATGTATAGATTATGGTCGATGGATTTGCCTTCATGTTCATAAGTGCCAATTAGCAGTGGGTTATCAAGGTCTTGAACATCCCAAATAAGCGTTTTTGTGTTGGTGTTTAGATTTCTCTCATCAAGTTCATCATTCGTTAAAAAATATTTTTGATCTTCGGTTAACCATCCTTGATGTGCATATTCAGAATTAGTATAACCTTTTTTGGAAATCATAGTGATGTTGTCCTTATCACTGACATTCACTAAAGTTATTGAGTTTTCATTTAGATTAAAGCAGATCTCCAATCCTTGATAGTCTGTATCTGGTCCATTGTATATCACGCACTGTGAATCATGAGTATAACCATCAGTGTCAAAACATGCACGATATACAGGTGAAGCAGGTGTACTAATATCAACAATGTGTAATCCACCTTCTGTGCAAGTCTTATTTTGCGTGGCAGCCCCAACTATATATGCAAAGCCAGTTTCTTCGTTAATCACAATATTATGAGCTCGCCCCACCCCTTTGTAAATAGCAGTCTCATTGAAAGTTTGAGGAGTTGTAACTCCTCTGAGTTCTGTAAGGTCAAATACTTGCATGCCGTGATTAGTATCTTCACTAACAATGAAAGCATGATTTTGATAGACTTTGATATCTCTCCAAACAGATTTGGCGCCATCGTGAAGGAGTTTGCTTTCTGAAGATTTTCCTGAGAAGTTATGTTCATTAAGTATACCCAAGAATACTGGGTTGACTGGATCAGTCACATCAACAAATGAAGTCCCATTTGACATACCTATAACTGCATATTCTTTGTTTGTGTCGGGATCTGTCCATCCCCATATATCATTTAACCAGATACCCTGGTGCTCTTGAGCCTTGAGACCCTTAGCGCTTATATGAGAAAGTAAATCTATACCTTGGCAAGGATAGTTACCTGCCATACCATCTTCACAGGGAGTTTGCGCTAGAGCTAAGTTTGTTATCAATAATATAATTGATAAAAGTACGGTTCGATTGATTCTCATAATAATTTCTAAATTAATAGTCCTCTTCAAGCGCTTCTAAAATGTCAGCGAGCTCATCATAGTCCTTAAACCCAGGTCTTATTTCGTCACTTCCTTTTAAAGCTATTCCTTTGATGGGCAATTCTTGTATCATGTGAGATACGGTTTCACTTGATATACCAAAGGATAAATATACATCAAAGTCATTCGACAGCTCTGTAATTATCTTTTTATTCTCAGTAGTTAATTCTTCCTCATTTCCAGAAAGGATCAATTCAGAGATCTTACTTGAGTATTCTATTATAGATTGTTGTACCTCAATAACTTGATCAATATCGATAGACCACATGGTTGGTTTTCCTTCATATTCACTTAATAGCGAAATATCGTCTATCAACAGTTGACTTACATTGTAGTCTATTTTATCCTTATTTATTACAATAGACGATTCTCCAATGAAATTAATTCCGGTAATCCAATTAGTAATATCAGTGAAATTAGCCAGGTCTACATACTTGCTATGACCGGGATCTATCCTAAATCCAATATAATCAACTCCCATTCCCGCACAGTATCTTGCATCGCTTAGATTAGTGATTTCATTGATTATTACTTTAGTTTTTAGTGACATTTGAGATTAAATATTATATTGTGTTCATATTAAAAGTAGGTGAGACAAAGCTAGTATTTTTATTAAAACTAACGGATTAAAAACGGTTGATTTAACATTGATTCTTACAAATATTATGTCTAACTTATTGGTTAATAATAGAAATATTGTGTTGGCTTAAATCTAAATTTTATGAAATTATCTAAGTTTTTAGGATTGTTTAAAGAAGGTAAAGTCGGTGTGAAAAGCCATATGAAAAACCTGATAGAAGTAGCCATGGTTGATGGACATTTTGACGAATCCGAAAAAACTTTGCTTGATAGTATTGCGAAAAAATATGGTGTATCAGCATCAGAACTGAAATCTATACATGATGATCCTTCTGCTATACAGTTTGAAGTGCCAAAAAATGAGGATCACAAGTTTGAGCAGCTTTTTGATTTAGTAAACATGATGGTTGCTGATGAACTTACTGACCGAGAAGAAATTAGGCTTTGTGGAGTGTTTGCTAGGAAATTTGGATATAAAGAAGCGAAATCTGACGAACTCGTAGATGCAGTCGCAAACAATATAATGAATGGGCAATCTATGAAAGATACAAAAGTAAGGATACAATGGTTGCTTAATTAAAGTTTTGATGAGATATTTGAATATGAAAGAACGATTTGATCGTTCTTTTTGTGTTTGTATAGAAAAAGAAATGATGAGACTGTTAATAATCATATGTTCGACTATTCTTTTATTGAGCTGTTCAGCTGATAAAATTGGACCATTTGAAACGTTAGGTGAGGAATATTTTCCTTTGATTACAGGTAACTATGTTATCTATCAAGTAGATCAGACCTTATATGAATTGGGTAATCCCGTTAGCTCTAGCTATCAACTCAAGGAGTCAGTGGTAGATTCTTTTGCTAACAATGCAGGAGGTTATATATATTTGCTTCAAAGGGAATTATGGAACGAGGTTGAAGAACAATGGGAAAATTTTGAAGTGTGGTCCGCACGAACTACTGAAACAGAAGCAGTAATCATGGAGGGAAATACACCATTTTTTAAATTAAAATTCCCTCTTAGGATAGATCAAGAATGGGATGGTAACTTATACAACAACATGGCAGTTGCAAATTATAGAACCGATAGTGTTGCCTTCCCCTATGACATAGATGCTCAATCAACAATAGACAATTCAATCACAATCGTTCAGAGCAATAATCAGGACAGAATTGTTGAAACAGACTATCGAATTGAGAAATATGCTCCTCACATAGGTTTGATATATAAGGAAATACTCAATCTAGAATACTGTACTTCTTCTAACGACTGTTTAGGGCAACAAATCATAGACTCAGGTCTTAAATACAAGCAAGCAATAATAGCTTTTGGTGATGAATAGACATTTCATAGCGATATTGATGATATTGATTACCTCTTTGAATGGGGTCGCTCAAAACACCAATCGGTATATGGTATTCTTTAAAGACAAAGCTGACAATAATTATTCAATGACACACCCACAAGAATTCTTGACCTCTAGGGCGATTCTTAGAATTGGGCGAAGTATATCCGAAGAAGATCTTCCTGTAACCAAAGATTACCTCGATCAGTTGAGTACTAACAATGCAACGATTATTGGTACGACAAAGTGGCTAAATGGTGCATTGGCCATTATCAATGAGGTAGATTTATCTGAAATCAATGACCTATCATTTGTCAGTCGAATCGAATATGTAGCTCCTGGGACTAAACCATCAGTTGGCGGTAGAGTTAGTTCTGACTATTCTGAAGGTGATATTGAAGTATATGGTGAGGTTCTCGTTCAACAAAGTATGTTGAATACTGATATGATGAATCAGGATGGATTTGATGGTGGTAGCCAACTCGTGGCAGTTCTTGATGGCGGCTTCACCAATGTCGATGAAATAGCCTATTTCTCTCACTTATATGAGTCGGGACAAATTGTGGATGTGCACAACTTTGTAACCACAGGAAAAGATATTTATGACTACTCAGATCATGGCACTAGGGTATTTTCTACCATTGCAGCTTCAGGGAGTGATTACGTGGGTATCGCTACAGGTGCCGACTATTTACTCTATGTAACAGAAGCTTCAGGTGAATATCGGATAGAAGAATATAACTGGTTGATGGCAGCCGAGAGAGCAGATAGTATAGGAGTAGATATAATAACTACTTCCGTGGGGTATTCATACTTCGATGATGCTAGCATGGATTATGCACATGATGACCTGGATGGTAAGACAGCTATTGTGACCATTGCTGCAGAAAAGGCTTTTGAGCGCGGTATAGTGGTTGTGTCAAGTGCTGGAAATTCGGGTAATCGGACATGGCAGAAAGTGACTCCTCCGGCAGATGGCGAAAACATATTGGCTATCGGATCAGTTGGTGAAAATCAGCAGAGAGACAGAACGAGTTCTATTGGCCCAGTAGTTGAAGATTGGACGAAGCCTGATCTAATGGCAATGGGCAGTAGAGCTTTAATTATAGGTGAATCTGGTATTATTTCCTCTGGAAGTGGCACCTCTTTCGCTGCACCGCAAGTCGCTGGTCTGATTGCAGGCATACATCAGAAATATCCAGAACTATCAAATATCGAATTGATTGATATTATAAGAGCATCAGCCGACCGTGCTAGCAGCCCTGATAATCAATATGGAAATGGAATACCCAGTTATTTGGGCTTTGTGAATTACTATGAACAACAAAAAAATATTCTTTCGCTGAGTTCAATGCAGATCACGACCAATCCAATTACTGATGATGTATTGAGGATAAAAGCAAATCCTGATTTGATTGACAAGATTGGGGTGATTGTTTTTACCATGGATGGTAAAAAAGTGTTGACGTGTACCAAGGAACTGACTTGGGCTGATAATCCTGTTGAGATACCAGTTGGCAGTCTATCAAAGGGTATTTATATCATGAAGATATTCTCTGATGAGGAAATAATAACCTCCCGTGTTGTGAAACAATGAGTTCACATTTTATAGTCAATAGATAACTTCTATATTTGCCAAAACCACCAAGTAATATGGATAGAAAACAGCCAATTATCGCACCTTCAGTACTCGCAGCAGACTTTGCTAATATACAACGAGATGTAGAGATGCTCAATAGTAGCGAAGCAGAGTGGATTCATATTGATATTATGGATGGCGTTTTTGTTCCCAATATTTCTTTCGGTATCCCAGTGACTAAAGCGATCAATAAGCATGCAACCAAGCCATTGGATGTGCATTTGATGATCGAAAAACCCGAAAATTATGTGAGTCAATTTCGTGATGCTGGTGCCGAAATCATATCCGTTCATTACGAAGCATGCCCACACTTGCATCGTAATCTACAGCAAATCAGAGATTTGGGATGTAAAACTGGCGTAGCGATCAATCCTCATACCAATGTGGATTTACTCATCGATACCATTGGAGACATAGATTTGGTATGTCTTATGTCAGTCAACCCAGGATTTGGAGGGCAGTCTTTTATTGAGAATACTTATAAAAAGGTGCGACAACTACGAAAAATTATAGCCGATAATCAGGCGTCAACAATGATTGAAATAGATGGAGGTGTCAATATAGAAAATGCCCCATTATTAGTTGAAGCGGGAGCAGATGTATTAGTTGCAGGTAGTTTTGTGTTCAAATCTGATAACCCATCGCATACTATTCATCAGCTTAAGAACGTTTAATCTTAGTGATACGCTACTTTCTATTATTCTTTATCGGAATACTATTTTGCTCAAATATTACGGCTCAAGAGCTATCTGGATATGTGCGCAATGAAACAAATAAGCCAATTGAAGGAGTTAGTGTCTATGTGAAAGGTAGAACTACAGGAACAGTCACCAGTAATTCAGGTTACTTTCGCCTTAATATTAGGGAAGTTGATAGTATAATTATCTTTCAACATATAGCCTATAAACGGTTAGAAAGAAAATTTGGGTATAGTAAGTCAACTCAAACTTTTGATATTAAAATGGCGTATTAAACCTAATATTTAGAGGCAGTATCGGTGACTGGAAAGGTAGATCGAGACAGGGGTGCACCTAGTCTGACGCGTATAGAACCATTGAATGTTGA
>JAWUWD010000044.1:0-43128 GCA_034112085.1 Cyclobacteriaceae bacterium | reverse complement strand
GTCGTAACTAACCCCTATGGGTTTTACTCGGTGACTCTTCCTGAAGGAGAATACAATATTCAGTACAGTTATATTGGATTTGAACATAGCTTCGAAACCATAAACCTGTCAAGTAATCTTTCTATGAATATCAATCTGGTGGAGTCAGCAAGACAGATTGATGAAGTTGTGATCACTGGAGATCCCTTGGATGCTAATGTTACTGACATCAATATGAGTCGCAATTCGTTAGATATAAAACAAGTAAAGAAGCTGCCTGCGTTATTCGGAGAGCCCGATATCATCAAGACCATACAGATGCTTCCAGGAGTATTGAGTGCAGGTGAAGGTACTTCAGCGTTTTTTGTGAGAGGGGGTAGTGCTGATCAGAATCTTATATTGATTGACGAAGCACCGATATATGATCCATCCCACTTATTTGGGCTATTCTCGGTCTTCAATGCAGACGTCATCAAAGATTCTGAATTATACAAAGGAGGAATCCCTTCCCAATATGGTGGTCGATTGTCATCGATACTAGATGTGAGAACTAAAGATGGAAATAATCAAAAACTAAGCGGTTCTGCTGGATTGGGGATGCTGGCAAGTCGCTTGATGATCGAAGGCCCTATCAAAAAGGATAAGAGTTCATTTATAGTATCGGCTAGGAGGTCGTATGTCGACTTGTTCTTGAAAGCGGCTGGAGAGAAGAGTTCAGTATACTTTTATGATGTCAATGCAAAAATGAACTGGCGCATTAACAACAAGAATAGGTTCTTTGTATCACTTTATGCAGGTCGTGATGATTTTAGCTTTGACAATACTTTTGGTTTTGACTGGGGAAATCGAACCGCTACTTTTCGTTGGAACCACTTATTTAATGATCGGCTATTCTCTAACACAAGCTTGATAGCCAGTACTTTTGACTATGGACTTGAATTGAAGGATGAAGCAAGTGGATTTCTTTGGACCTCTCAGCTTCAAGAGTATTCTTTTAAGGAAGATTTGACTTACTTTCTCAATCCACAAAATGAGCTTTCTTTTGGCTATCATTTCACTTTGAGAAAATTTAGCCCAGGCAAAATAAAGCCACAGGAAGGGTCAATCAATATTGGGTTGGAATTGCAAGAAGAATACGCACTGGATCATGCCCTTTATGTCGGTAATCAACAGAGACTCTCAGATAAGATCACTCTAAAGTATGGAGCCCGACTCTCCATTTTCCAAGCAGTCGGCAAGGGAAGTGTCTATGATTACTTGGACCGAACTAACAATCAGCAGATCATTCGTACGGATACTTTACAATTCGATCAATGGGAGAAAATCAAAACGTATGTCAACTTTGAACCTAGATTCTCTATTAGATATATGTTGGATGCGAGTAGTTCTATTAAGGCTTCTTATAACAGGATGGTGCAGAATACACACTTGATTTCGAGTGGTACAGTACCCGTTCCTTTCAACACCTGGGCACCTAGCGGGTATTACTTGAAGCCACAACTGGCTGATCAAGTGGCACTTGGGTACTTCAAGAATATGAATGACAATCAATATGAATTCTCTACTGAAGTTTATTACAAAGAGATGCAAAATGTGACAGACTTTGCCGACAATGCGCAAATTTTCTTTAATGAAGACTTAGCTACCGAGTTTAGACAAGGTGAATCGGATTCGTATGGTCTCGAGTTGATGGTCAATAAAAAAGAAGGGAAGCTCACTGGATTTGCCAGCTATACTTGGTCAAAAACGCAACGAACTGTTCCCGATGTCAATCAGGGAAAAGCATTCTTAGCCAACTATGATCGTAGAAATAGTTTCAACGCGGTAGGTACTTTTGAGCACAATGAAAAGTGGACATTTGGAGCTAATTTCACCTATAGCACAGGAAGACCATTGACCGTGCCATCAGCAAATTATCAGTTTGGTGATAATTATTTGGCGGACTACTATACTGAGAGAAATGGGTTTACCCTTCCCTCATTCCATAGATTGGACTTATCGGCTACTTTGACCCCAAGAAAGAATGAAGGTCGAAGGTGGAAAGGCTCATGGAACTTCTCCATCTACAACGCCTATAATCGTAAAAACATATTCTCTGTATATACCAGACAAGTAGAGGATAGTGACGGTCAAGTAACCGATACTAATCAGAAAGAGACCCGAAAGATCTCCTTGTTTCCAATACTTCCATCAGTGACATACAATGTTAAATTCTAATTTAGATCAAGATGCTTAAAAATATAAAATATACACTTGTCGCATTATCAACTATGTTGATAATAGCGTGTGACAGTCCATTTGAGCTTGATGCAGAGCAAGCACCTACCCAGCTGGTGATCGAAGGACTGGTGACCAACGAAATGTCAAGGCACTTCATTCTGGTAACCCAGACCAAAAACTATGGAATCCCCGGAGCTGCACCGGTCGTGAAAGATGCCCAGGTAGAAGTCTCTGATAACCAAGGCAATACTTATAACTTTATTCATAATGACACTGATGATATAGCCGCTGATGGATATTACTTCTCTGAGAACGAATTTGCAGGACAAGTAGGCAATGCCTATACCATGACCGTGTCTCATGGAGGTAAGAGCTATACAGGAAGCGATGTTTTACTGAGAGTTACGAGCGTGGATTCACTGACGGTCAAAGTAGATGAAGATCTAAGAGACAGAGACCCTAATGATGAAATTCCAGGATTGGATTTTGATGAATTTCTAGAAGTATTTTTCTTTGCCCAAGAACCTCAAGAAACAAAAGATTTTTATCTATTCAAATACTACAAGAACGGAATAATACTTAAAGACTTTGAATCAGACATGTACTTTGCAGAGGATACGTTTGTAGGGGAGGATATTCATGATATAGCGACTGCCGGGTATTTTGCTGAAAATGACACAGCTACTGTCGAGTTTTATAGTTTGACGAGACAAGGCTATGTTTATTATACTGATTTGTTCAATGTATTGAATAATGATGGTGGCATGTTCGGGGCAGTGCCTTCCAATCCTAGAACCAATCTGACAGGTGGTGCCCTAGGTTATTTTCAGACCAGTGCTGTTGATCGTATTTCTATGATTGTAAAAGATCCAAGCTAATAAGAAGTTCTACTGATTTCAAATACTCAAAGCAAATCACGATATTAGAAGACTACCTTGATAAGATGGAAGAGGAACAAAAAATAAGCCCATTAGAAAAATTCTATATTCAATACGAAGAGCCTGTGAGGAGTACCTTTCAGGCTCTTCGTGTGATAATATCCAGTTACAGCGATGATCTCACTGAGCATCGCAAATACGGCTTACCTTTCTTCTATTATAGGAACAAGCCCTTCTGCTATCTCTGGATGGATAAGAAAACACAGCACCCTTACATCGGCATCGTAAAGGGACTATCCATTGATCACCCATCTCTTGATCAAGGTGACCGCAAGAAGATGAAAGTCATGTCTATTAATCCCAATGAAGACATATCTGTGGAGACTATTCACGAAATCTTTGATGAGGCGGTTGGGTTTTATACAAGTTAAACTGAGTTTTAATATTTACGAAACTATCTTAACACCGTCTCCAGGCTAGCCTTTACGAGTTCTCCCATTTTGGTGAATTTTAGAAAATTATCATCCTTATAGTGGTTAGCCAAATCTTTTTTGAGTTGGTTGATGTTTTTTGAGGAAGATATAACATCATTCTCCATGGACCGCAATAACTCATTGATCTGTTCATAAGAAGCCCTAAGTCTGATGGCGAGTAGGGATCTTTCTTCCTTCTGATATTGCTTCATAGTCTCCACAGTCATATTTCGCATACCGAGATCTATTAGCGGGTTATTCTGCTTAAAGTACTTCGGCATATAGATCGTCTTTCGACCTTCATAAGATTGCTGATCAAAATCAATTGCTCTTATTCGGTAACTAACATCGTCAAAATCCGGGGTAACATCTATTACGAAATTGCTGGAGTGCATGTCTCCCAAAAGTCTTAGAAAGCATCGCTCATTGAACTTCACAAACTCCTTGGCAAGTCTGATTTCATTAATATAGCCCTTGTCAAGATGTTTATTGATAAACATATCTCCAGGAATACCTATAATATGTTCTTCTATCAATGTTTTATCACAGACAAAGAAACTCATGCGATTGGGAGACAGCAGGTGTTCTAGTTCAAGGCCATAGATCCGTGATGCATCTGCATTTTTCACATAGAAGTAGTCAAAGTTGTCATTGATATTGTTCACTACTCTGATACGAAAAGGCTTAGTATTTCCATAAACGCATAAATCAATACGCTCTATGTACAGATGCTCCATTACCGAAAGATCTCCATTGGCTCTTAATATGGCGTATATTTTTTTTAAGTTATTGTTGATCTCTTCCATTTCACTTTGCGCATAGAATACGGATTCCCAAAGTGTATCTTCATCGTCACGATCTAGCAATGGAATAGAATTGTCATAGCGTAACAACTCTGAATAGGTGATGGGTAAATCTACTTCTCGATCATACTTTTTTAAATAAGACCACAATTCATCATTGATAGAGAAGACGGGCTTTTTTCTACTTATTTCTGCCATGCTTCAAGTTAGTGTAGTTTTTGAACAAAATAGTTTTCTCATATTATTATTGATTTGGCTAAACAATTTTGAGTGTATTTAGTTTAATGGAGATGTCCTATGCTAAACACACTCAATGAAAAGACAAATATTATTAATATGCTTTATTTTCACCTCAATATTTGCGGTAGGTCAAGTAAAAAGAACGGTAAGTGGATATATTAAAGACGCTCAAAATGGTGAGACTTTAATTGGTGCCACTATTTTGGTTAAAGGAACCACTACAGGGACTACTTCCAATGTTTATGGATTCTATTCACTCAGCTTAGAGGAAGGGGAATATGAGCTAGATTACCGCTATATAGGATTTACCACGATCTCGAAAACTGTGATGTTCGATCAAAATCAGACCATCACGGTCGAGTTGTCTTCGGATGCCGAACAACTGGATGAAGTAATCGTGACCAGCACGGAAGATTTTGATGTGCAGGGTGTTCAGATGAGTACTGAGAAACTGCAAATCAGTACGATAAAGAAGATACCAGCTCTATTTGGAGAAGTGGACGTTTTGAAAAGTATTCAACTGCTACCAGGAGTTAGTTCTGTTGGTGAGGGAACATCGGGTTTCAACGTACGTGGGGGTGGTGTAGGACAAAATCTAGTCTTATTAGATGATGCCCCAGTATATAATTCATCTCACCTTTTCGGTTTCTTTTCGGTATTCAATCCTGATGCGGTCAAAGATGTCAAACTGATCAAGGGAGGAATTCCAGCAAATTATGGCGGACGTCTTTCGTCTATACTAGATGTTAGGCTGAAAGAGGGTAATGCTAAAGAACTGGAAGTATCTGGAGGTATAGGAACGGTCTTCAGTCGACTGGCTGTTCAAGGTCCAATCAAGAAGGATAAGTCCTCGTTCATAATCGCAGGGCGTAGATCTTATATTGATATACTCGCTAAGCCATTCACAGGAGATGCGAGTTTATATTTCTATGATTTGACTACCAAAATAAACTACAACATCAATGAGAATAACAGATTGTATCTCTCTGGATACTTTGGGCGTGATGTATTCAAGTTCGATGAAAGACAGGGTTTTGACTGGGGGAGTACAACGACTACTTTGAGATGGAATCATTTGTTCAGCGATCGATTGTTTTCTAACACCTCTTTTTTCATCAGTAAGTATGATTACGGTTTTAGCTTCGGTGATAATGACCTGGATAAGTTTGACTGGAAGTCCAGGATACTGACCTATACCGTCAAACCTACTTTTGACTATTATGTCAATGCCAACAACGAATTGACTTTCGGTGGGGAGGCGATCTATTACGGTTTCAGACCGGCAGAGTCTATTGGAGTATCTGACGGTATCTCTACAGATATTAGCCTAGATGATAAATTTGCTTTAGAGAATGCACTGTATATCGACAACAAGCAAAAAATTGGAGATAAAATCACACTGAGGTATGGAGTACGCTGGTCAGCCTTCCAATACTACGGACCGGGTAACAAGTACGAATACCAAGATACTGAACCAGGAGAGCGAAAAACCGTGACGAGTATTACGGAAGTAGGTCCAAGAGAATCTATTCAGTCTTACAGTAACTTCGAACCAAGAGCTTCCATAAGTTATAGTCTTGATGATAAGAGTTCAATCAAAGCGAGTTATACGCGAACTAATCAGTACGTGCATTTGATCTCTAATACGGCAGCTTCTACGCCTATTGATGTTTGGACACCAAGTACTAACAATATCAAACCACAGCAGGGTGATCAATATGCATTTGGTTATTTCAACAATCGTATAGGAGAGAGGGGACTAGAGTTCTCCTCTGAGGTATATTATAGAAATACGAAAAATCAAGTAGAATATGTAAATGGCGCTGATCTATTGATCAATGAACTCATAGAAGGGGACTTGATTTCAGGAATAGGTCGAGCATATGGACTTGAATTGAGTTTGAAGAAAAACACCGGTAAGGTCAACGGATGGGTGAGTTACACGCTCTCTAAATCTGAGCTATTAACTGATGGAATCAATGATGATGAATGGTATGCTGCACGATTTGATCAACTGCATAACCTGACGGTTTTTGGAAACTATGATTTCAACGATCGAAGTTCTCTTTCAGCAAACTTTACCTATGTGACAGGTGCTCCGGTAACAGCCCCAACTTCTAGATTCGAACAACAAGGATATGTTATTCCATTTGACTATTACGATTCTAGGAATGGGCTCAAGACGCCAGCTACGCATCGATTGGATTTATCTTTTACCAGAAAACTCAGAAGAGTCAAAAATGGTGAGAAGCGTAAGAATATGGACGAATTGGTGATCTCAGTATATAATGTGTATGCACGTAAGAATCCATTCTCAATATTCTTTGCACAAGAGCAAGGAAGACCAATAATTACAGAATCACCGAATACGCAAGCCACACAATTTTCAATCATAGGAAGTTTTGTTCCTTCTATTTCCTACAATTTCAATTTTTAAAAAGATGAAGAACACTACATATATTGCATTATTCCTATTGATCCTCGGATTCAATAGTTGTGAAGAAGTTATTGATATTGATCTCAAAGATGCTCCCGCCATTGTAGTGGTTGATGCTTGGATTACTGATCAACCAGGTTTACAGAAAATCATCATCTCAGAGACTAAGCCCTATTTTGACAATAATACGCCAACGGGAATCGCTGGTGCATCTGTGAGGGTGTTTAATTCAGCTAACGAAGTCATCGACTTCACAGCGTCTAGTCAGGCAGGTACTTATGACTGGGATCCAGCAACAAATACAGATTTCTTTGCTACAATAGGAGAGCGTTATAGCCTGAACGTCACACTGGTGGACGGTAGAGTATATACTGCTGTGTCACAGATCAATCGAGTACCAGAGGTAGAAGAGATCAAGTTTACATTCTTTGAGGAAGATGCCTTTCAAGATGAAGGTTATGAAGGGGAGTTTTTAGCGACCGATTTAGAGGGATCTGGAGATACTTACTGGATCAAAGCGTATAAGAATGGTCAGTTTCTGAACAAACCATTTGAGCTTAACACGGCATTTGATGCAGGTTTTAGTGCAGGAGGAAATGTGGACGGTGTGGTATTCATACAGCCAATTCAAAGTGGTGTGCAGGAATTGGACGAGGAATTGGCGACAGTTCTCTATCAACCGGGCGATTCATTGTATGTAGAGATATTATCGATCACTAATGAGGCATTTTACTTCTTGGAACAAGTGAAGATTCAGACACAGCGGGATGGTGGGTTTGGTGAGATCTTTGCCGCTCCTTTCGAGAATGTGACGACTAATATCAACTCTGATAGTACAGAGGAACAGGTTGCTGGCTTCTTCAATGTGTCTTCTGTCAGTGGGAAAGGCATGAAGCTGGAGTAGCTATATTGGAAGTAAGTTTGCCAAATTTCTCAGATAATCTAGTTTAAATATTGCAAGACTGTTCCAAGTGTTGGGTCAATTTTGGCAAAGCTGCAGTATCTACAAGACAGATTTCACGAATGACTTTAATTCAGGTAAGATATCGGTCTTAAACCACTCATTTTTAGCCTGCCAAATATTATTTCTTGGAGAAGGATGTGGTAATACAAAATGTAGGGGTAGATACTCTTTGAAATTTTTCACTGTTGCTGTTAGTGTCTTTTGAGGCTTTTTTAAATACTCATCTTGAGCATATTTCCCAATGAGCAGTATCAATTCTAGCTCTTTCATTTGCTCGAAGACTTGCCTATGCCATTGCGGAGCACATTCTTTTCTGGGTGGTAGATCTCCAGATTTCCCTTTTCCTGGATAGCAAAACCCCATAGGGATCAGTGCAATCTGTTTTTCATCATAAAAAGTGCTATTGTCTATCCCCATCCATGCTCGTAGG
Source organism: Cyclobacteriaceae bacterium (assembly GCA_034112085.1). Lineage (GTDB taxonomy): Bacteria > Bacteroidota > Bacteroidia > Cytophagales > Cyclobacteriaceae > JAWUWD01. The sequence goes on along the minus strand of JAWUWD010000044.1, from coordinate 34,704 downwards.
TTTTTACCACTCAGATCATCCCACGCAATACCCGAACGATGTACCACTGAGCCCGGTGCTTGGCCGATGATGGCAATTTTACTTTGTCTGTGAGCCGCAAGGATAGGCCTTGGCCCTAGCTCAAGTGAGTCGGTACAGATCGTGCATTGACGTATGTCAGAGAGTAATTGTTCCATGTTATACAATATCAAGAATCTATATTTAATAGAATGCCGACAGCAGACAATTCTACCAAAATTCGCATATTTGTCAAGGCAAAAATTAAATAATAATATTAGTCTAATTTATTAAGAATACTGAATTGAATACTAAATACATAGATCTAATTGATCAAACATTTGAATTTCCTCAGGAAGAATTTTTAGTTGAAGAAGAACAATTAAAATTTCATGACATCGATTTGATGAATCTAGTGAAAGAGTATGGAGCTCCTTTGAAGTTCACCTATTTGCCCAAGATTTCACAAAACATACAGCGTGCTAAAATCTGGTTTGCGAATGCAATTCGTGAACATAATTATAAAGGAAAGTACCAATACTGCTATTGTACCAAGAGTTCTCATTTTGAACATGTGATGAGTGAAGCGCTTAAAAATGATATACATATTGAAACATCATCAGCTTTTGATATCAATATTGTTGAACAACTTAAGGCTTCCGGGAAGATAACAGATGATACTTATGTGATCTGCAACGGCTTTAAGAGGCAGGAGTATATCGATAATATTGCTCGATTGATTAATGATGGCCATCGAAACTGCTTACCGATTATCGATAACTATGAAGAGATAGGGTTGCTCTCTGAACAAATTGATGGCAGGTATCAAGTAGGAATTCGCATAGCCTCAGAGGAGGAGCCTAAATTTGAGTTCTATACTTCTCGTCTTGGTATTGGGTATAAAAACATCCTTCCATTCTATCATGACCAAATCGAGGGAAATGATAAGGTTGAACTTAAGATGCTTCATTTCTTTATCAACACAGGTATTAATGACACAGCATATTATTGGAATGAGTTATTGAAATGTTTGAAAGTATACGTCAAGCTCAAGAAAGTATGTCCTTCTCTCGATAGTCTTAATATTGGTGGGGGATTTCCTATTAAGAATTCGCTAGCCTTTGAATTTGACTACCAATATATGGTCAATTCGATAATCAATCAGATCAATCAAGAGTGCCAAGAGGCAGATATAGATGTCCCGAATATCTTTACCGAGTTTGGGAGCTTTACAGTAGGAGAGAGTGGGGGAGCGATCTATGAAGTGCTCTATCAAAAACAGCAGAATGATAAAGAGAAGTGGAATATGATCAACTCTTCTTTTATCACTACTTTACCAGATACCTGGGCAATCAATAAGCGATTTGTGATGCTGGCTATAAACCGCTGGAATGATAAGTATGAGCGCGTACTACTAGGTGGGCTAACCTGCGACAGTGATGATTATTACAATTCTGAACAGCATATGAATACCATTCATATGCCAGTATTTGATAAGGATAAGCCACTTTTTATAGGTTTTTTCAATACTGGTGCATATCAGGAGAGTATTGGAGGATTTGGAGGACTCCAGCACTGTTTGATTCCCCAACCTAGGCATATTCTCATCGATAAGGACTCGGATGGTCAGCTGACCACCAAAGTCTTTAGCGATCAGCAAAAGAGCGAGGATATGTTGAAGATATTAGGATATTAATCCCCATATCTAAGTGATTTATAATCACTCCATTCTTAAGGTGTCAACTGGATTGGCTTTCTTGACTTTCACAAATTGTGAGGTAATGGTTATAATCATGACCACTAGCAATATAAAGACTCCCATTATCAATGATAATGCACCAATAGAAGAGTGGAAGGCATATATTGAATCTAATAGCGCTGAGATTACAAAAAGTGCGCCACCACCTCCAATCAAACATCCGATAACAAGAAGTATGAGAAAACGCTTGTACACATTTTTGGAGAGTTGGACCATATTCGCACCAAGGATCTTTTGTATCCCAAAGTCTTTCATTTTGGATGATAAGTTCAATGAAACCAATCCAAACAACCCCATGGCGGAAAGAATGACCGCTAGTATGGCAGTAAACAGGAGTACGTTTCGCAATCCGATCATATCGCTGAAGTACATTTCAAAAACATCAGATTGAGCTCCACCATAATATAATTCTCCTTCAATTTCTTCATGCCAAATTTCTTTTACTACTTCAGCCATTTCAGCGGTACTACCAGGCTCAACTTTTACAGTCAAGTAATTGTAATTTGAATCGGGCATGGTCAATATAGCAACGGGGTTGATAGAAAAGGCAAAATTACTGTAATGGAAATCTTCTACCAGCCCTATGATATTGTATTTTATGCTATCCATGGTTATTAACTCTTCGGTAGGGAAGCTAAGATCCAGTTGATCTATGAATGTTTGATTGACCACAATACTGGCAATATTATCACCCGCAAGATCAGTATTGAAAAGGCGTCCTTTCATAAGTCTGAGGTCCATCACCTCTCCATAGTTGGCCTCAGCATATATGGTGATCACATCATAATCCTCACCAGCAACAGTCGCTATGTCATCTGCGATGTTCTGTCCTACGTGATGACGACTTCCTGTCATTTCTATAATATTTGACTGTTGTGATAACACATCCTTAATTCGGAAATAGCTTTCTTTCGATGGAGTATTTACAAATATTTTCGATTCCTTATTATACCCCCAGTCCCTTTTGAAATTGTCTGTATTGGTTTGGATAATGGAAAGACCGGCTACGATAGTGATCATGGCCAAGGCAAATTGAAATACTAACAGTCCGCCTGTGAACCTACTTTTGTTGCCCAACCCCTCAGTACCTCTGAAAATAACACTGGGCTTAAAAGATGAAATATAGAATGCCGGATAAGCACCGGAGGCAACGGTGATGAATATCAATAACGTCCCGAAGAACATCCATAAATTCGTATTGTTAAGAAGATCTATTGCAAGATTTTTTCTAGCTAGTTCATTGAACCATGGTAAGAACAGGGTAGAAGCGATGATTCCTCCTAAAACGATGGCTAGAAAGCAGGTTATTAAGTTTTCGCTTAAGAATTGAAAGATTAGTTGACCTCTTCTTCCTCCAATTGCTTTTCTAACACCAATTTCTTTTATACGTTTTTTTGCCATGAGAATAGCAATATTGACATAATTAAATATTGCTAGAGTAAGCATGAAGATTGCAATCATACTTAATAGTATTTGTGGCGCCAGTCCGCCAAAAGTGCCAAGTCCACCCTCTATCTCACTTGAATTCTGTACAATTGTTGTGAAGGGTTCCAACTGTAATTCAAGATATTTTCTATCAGGTCTTGCTTCATTTTGAAGACTTATCAATCGGTCAAAACCAGCAATGACATTTGAGAGTTGTTCTTTGTCCTGAACTTGTAGGAATAGCCAAGGTTGTTCTTTCCACTTATCGTTCAGCGAATATTTGGCGGCTGCAAGTGCTAGATGTTGGTAGTTTAACAAGACACCAAACCGAAACATCGCTGTTGACGGAAGCGTTTCTACCACACAGCCAATAGTCATGATCTTTTGTTCACCATTTATGGACATTGTGACCTCTTGACCTATCGGATGAGTAGTACCAAAAAGCTTTTGAGACACGTTCTCAGTGATTACCACCTTATCCAAATCCTTTAGGGTTTCGAGTGATCCATATACAATTGGATAGGTAAACATGTCCTTAAAATCAGTGTCCACATAGTAAATTCTTTCAGAAAAAGTCTCATTCTTATATTTAACTATTCCTGTAATACGTTCTACCCTCACAGCGCTCTTGACAGCAGGAAATTCACTTTCAATAATATTTGCCATAGGAGATGAAGTATAGCCATATCGTTGGATCGCATCGTTGCCTCCACCAGTATGTGTCACCATGTAAATTTCTTCCTTATTTTCATGGTACATGCCTTTAAACCAGATACCTTCTATAAAGAGATAAGCTACTAAGCAGCATGCAATGGCACAAGAGAGACCAAATATGTTTATGAGTGAGGGTACCTTCTGATTCGTTAGATTTCTCCAACCGATTTTCATGTAGTTTTTGAACATAGCTGTATTATTAAATTGTTGTTTTTGAGTATTTGAATTTTTGATATTTCTCCATCTAAAGAATCTCATTACATCCCAGATAAAAGCAGTATTTGCATTTTTGTTTCCTTTTTTCTCAACACGCCAATGGTAAAGCTCATGTACGTCTCCTTGAATTTGTTCTAGAATTTTAGGATTACAATACCACTCCAGAAAGCGGTCAGCCCATTTTGGAGGTGATGAAATATTTTCTCCTTTCATATAGAAAAATTGTAAGAGAGGGGAGGTAATTGATTGTACAACTTGTCTCTCTGAGTTTTTAGCTCTTCAACAATGGATCGCCCTCCAGAAGATAGTGCGTAATACTTCTTCCTTCTTCCACCACGAATATTCGTGGCCCCACCAATATTAGAATCCAAAAGACCTTTTTCTTCTAGTCTATTCATTACTGCATGTACTGCACTAATATTGACATCACGTCCAGTTTGCTCTTTGATCTCCTGCAATACAGATACTCCATAAGCTTCATTGTGAAGTATACCCACTGTGAGTAAGACTAGTTCCTCGAGTTCTCCTATATGATTTCCTTTCATAATATTATATTTACAAACATAGATCAAATGTATTACATCTATTTTTGTAAATCAAATAAGATACACCATTTATTAATAGACTTTTAATAACTATAAGGAATAGAGGTTAATCCCGGAAGTAATGAGAATGTTGATATGTAGCGATTGATATAGTGAGGATATACTCAAAGTGTTAGGGTATTGATGCAATTTTAGCAATATTATCACATCAACTTCATCTGTTAATTAATTTCCATGAAATTCATTTATCTCTTCACTTTTGTATTATTCTCTTTGTCACTTCAGGCACAAATAACTCTCAAACCAGCCCGGGTATTTGACGGTGAGACTATGCATCAAAATTGGGTAGTGCATGTTGAAGATAATCTCATTACCTATGCAGGACCAGAATCGAAGGCTAAAACTGCAGCTAATAGCAAAGTATTAGTATTGGAAGATATGACTTTAATGCCTGGCCTAATTGAGGGGCATTCACACTTGTTGTTACATCCATATAATGAGACTGGATGGAATGATCAAGTTCTCAAAGAATCTCCAGTGGAGCGAGGGATTAGGGGGGGAGTCAGTGCAGAAAAATCTCTAATGGCAGGAATTACTACCATGAGAGATTTGGGTAGTGAGGGAGCTGGATACTCGGATGTTTATTTGAAACAAGCGATAGACAAGGGGATAATAGACGGACCCAGATTATTAGTAGCAGGACCAGCTATAGTGGCTACTGGAGCCTATGGCCCCAAAGGTTTTCATGATGGCGTACAAGTGCCACTGGGTGCTGAAGAAGCAAGTGGGGATGAATGTATCAAAACAGTCAGGAGACAACTGGGAAATGGAGCAGATTTTATCAAAATTTATGCGGACTATCGTTGGAGATCAGGAGAGTCCTCTCAGCCCACTTTTTCACTTGAGGAGATTAAAGCTATGGTTGAGACTGCAGAGAGTGCTGGACGATATGTTGTGGCACATGCGAGTACACCAGAAGGCATGCGAAGAGCTATACTCGGTGGTGTGGAAACGATTGAGCATGGAGATGGTGGCACAGCAGAGATTTTCAAACTTATGAAGGAACATGGAGTAGCGCTTTGTCCGACCATAGCCGCTGGTGATGCAATTATGGAATATGGTGGTTGGAATAGGCAAAATGATCCAGAACCGGCAAAAATAGTCAGAAAGCGAGAATCCATCAAGTTGGCATTACAATCAGGAGTAGACATTGTGTTTGGTGGAGATGTGGGTGTATTTAGTCATGGTGAGAACTTCAAAGAATTAGAATTAATGGTAGATTATGGGATGTCGCCTCTAGATGCTCTTAAATGTGCGACCTCTATCAATGCACGAATATTTCACTTGATGGATAGGGGAAGCATCAAAGAAGGACTATTGGCTGATTTAGTGGCTGTGAAGGGTGACCCAATAAAGGACATCACTGCCATGAGAGAAGTGAAGTTTGTGATGAAGAATGGTGAATTGGTTAAGAGTCCTTCAAACTGATTCACACCTCGTGTGGTATCTAGACCTTTTAATTTAAGCGGGCATCTTTATCATATATTAATAATTTTATTATGATTTATAATGACTACATAAATACTATGAAAAGAACAATTTTTTCAATTTTGATGATGTTTGCCATCTCGAGTATAATGGCTCAAGTAGAGAAGAGACCAACAGATTATCTACTTCCTGAGTTTCACAAAGGAAGAAGGCAAGCATTACGGGAGAAGATGCCTGACAATTCTGTTGCCGTTTTTTTCTCCAATCCTGTGCGTAATCGCGCCAATGATGTACAGTATATGTACCATCAAGATCCTGACTTTCATTATTTAACAGGCCACAGAGAACCACATTCCATATTACTGATATTCAAGGAGTCCCAAAATATCGATGGTGAATCTACAGATGAAACTATTTTTGTTAGAGCACATGATGCCTTAAAGGAACTCTATGATGGTGCGCGATTGGGGAAGGAAGGAGCAGTGCGTCAAATGGAGTTGGCCCAGGCATTTGAAGGTCCTGATTTTGAAAATTTCAATTTGGATTTTTCTGCTTTTGACAAAGTTATGTTCTACGACTTTTATGACGATGTAAGAGATACGAATGAAAAGGGAGATCTGTACGACCTTATCATAGAGTTCAAGCAGAAGGTAGGCTATTCTTCCAATGACCTTTCAATAGAACCAAAATCAAATAATATTGATTTGGCGACATTGAATCAACTCATGACCAAACTAAGAGGAATCAAACAGAAAGAAGAGTTGATATTACTGAGGAAGGCTGTAAATATCTCCACAATAGGGCAGAAGGAAGTAATGAAAGCCATGCATCCGGGAATGTCTGAAACTGAGATACAGGGTATGCACGAATATATTTATAAAAAATATCAAGCCGAATACGAGGGCTACCCGAGCATCGTTGGTGCTGGACATAATGGATGTGTATTACATTATATTGATAACTATAAGCCAAAGATCGAGGATGGAGAAATGATATTGATGGACTTAGGCGCAGAGTATCACGGATATACGGCTGATGTTACACGTACGATACCAGTCAATGGCAAGTTTAGCAAAGAACAAAAAATCATATATGACCTGGTTTATGAGGCACAAGAAGCTGCTATGGCTATTAGTAAACCTGGGGTAAAGTTTTCAGAACTTAATCAAGTCATTAATGATATTGTCAATAATAGACTTGCTGAACTTGGTATATATGAAAGTACCCAAGACAAAGATGTCATCAACCCTGATACAGGTAGGAAAAGATATAACCCTCACGGCTGTTGTCACCATATAGGACTAGATGTACATGATAAAGGTGAGTATGATGTGTTGATGGAGAATATGGTAATCACCATTGAACCAGGGGTTTATATTCCAGAAGGAAGCCCATGTGATAAGAAGTGGTGGAATATTGCCGTGAGGATTGAAGATGACTTCTTGATCACCAAAGATGGTTATGAACTATTGTCTAATTTGGCTCCAAGAACAAGTGATGAAATAGAAAAACTCATGGCAGAACCAAGTCCTTTTGACAAAGTGATATTGCCAGATATCGACTAAGCTTTTAGTAAGTGTTTTAGGTGGTTTGAAGGTTATTCAATTCACCTTTTAATTCGTTGTTTTCCTTTTCAAGTTCACCAATTCTACGCTCCATATCTTCTTGTGTAGCTTGGAGCTCCTCTGTGTTTTGTCTGAGTTCTTCTTCTTGGGCTTGAAGTTGTTCCGTTAGCTCCGTTGAGTCTTTGATCATCTTACCCATATTGGTATTCGTTTTAGCTACGGATATCGAAGAAGCTATATTTTCACATACTTGAGATACAAATTTCTGAACGTGTTCTGGGTATTCTTTCAAGGAAGCGATCTCCAGTACCCCTTCTATTTTGTCATTGGCAATCAATGGCTGTATTAGAAGGCTTGTGGGGTTGGTTTTGCCTAGCCCTGAAGTTATACTCATATAATTTTGAGGAATATCACGAAGATAGACGGGCTCACCTTCAAGATAAGTCTGACCGATATATCCCTGACCAGGTTTCACTTTTCTTTCCAGAAACTTCTTTCTTTCATAGGCATAACAGCCAAGCAATTCCAAATGCACATCATTCTCGTCTTCATTATTGACAATGAAAATTCCACCTTGAAGTGAATCTGTATATTTAACTAACTCTCTGATTAATAGATCAATTAACTCTCCAATATCACCAGTGTTTTCTTGAATTATGGAGCCGAATTTTGCTAATCCCGTATTATTCCAATCCCTAATTACGCCATCAGCTGAAACTTGCTTTAGACTCGATCTCATGGATGCCAAAGAACGACCGAGGTTCCCTTCATTGTTAAACACTGATAGTTCAGAATCAAAAGAACCTTTGCCTACTTCATTAGCAAATTGTTCAACATTTTTCAAATTACCCACCAACGAGATAAGTCCATCTTCTATGGTTATCAACTCATTGTCTGACTTTTCGATTCTTTCCGGAAAATTTCCTAAAGAGATTGTTCCTATATCTTCTTTTAATTTATCAATCCCATTTTTAATTTTCTTTGAAGTATTGTTGATAAAAAGACCTAATATACCAAAAAGCAATAGTAATATGAATAAAGCCAAGTACTTGTATTTATCAGCCTGATCAAAAATATTTACTAAGTCTTGACCATAGTTATTGTACTGATAATCATTGAAACCTTTCATGTCTATTCCATACTTGATAAGCATGGGAAGATAGGTTTCGTTCAATAATTGATCACCACTGGTGCCTGAATTCTCAAATAGTAAATAAGTTTCGTTAATCGCCTCGAACTGTAACATGAGGTCATTAGCCCTTATTAAAAATTGCGGATCGCTATCCCATTTTTTTGACAATTCTACCATTGCCTTGATCCGTTTAGGAAGCTTATTATAAAGCATTCTCTCAGCTTCTTTTTTATGGTCAATATTACCAGACCTGAGGTATGATTGTAAATAGCTAGAATGTCTATTTATGTCAGTATTGCTGGATTGCGATTGATAGACTATGGGCTGAGCTACCGATTGATAAAAATTATTGGTTGAAATAATATCTTTGAGATAAAAGCTAAGAGCCACCACCATTGCTACTCCTATGAAGGCAGAATACAGATATATTACAAGAAAATTAAATTTAAATGATCCTGTGTTCAATGTCTTTTTATTATTCATTCGGTGAATTAATTATCGTTGAGTATAGCAATCTACAAAAAATAAAAACTACTCGTCACTCTCTAATCCTTCTTTCTTAAAAATTCTTAACTTCGAATTCATCTTAAAAAATAGTTATGCGAACAATCTATAATCTCATAGTCATTGGTGTACTCATATCAAGCTGTGCCACGAAACCGGAACAAAACACAGAGTCCACCATGGAAAAAAACAATGGGACACTGGCTAAAGAACTTGCTCAAAAGTTCATTATTACTGATGGACATGTTGATTTGCCTTACCGTCTTAAGAATGATGGTCATATGGGAGCTGAAAAGATGTTGGATCTAAGAAGTAGTACTGATGGTGATTTTGATTTCTCTAGAGCAAGCATTGGTGGTGTGAATGCACCATTTATGTCAATATACCTACCTGCGCGATTGCAAGAAACTGGAGGGTCAAAAGAACTCGCTGATTCACTAATCAATATGGTAGAAAGAATTACCACAGACTTTCCAGAGCACTTTGCACTCGCAAATTCACCAGAAGAGGTGAGGGTCAATTTTAAGAAAGGCTTAATATCATTGCCTATGGGAATGGAAAATGGCTCAGGTATCGAAGATAAGATTGAAAATGTGAAGTACTTTTCAGATCGTGGCATTAGGTATATTACACTCACTCATTCCAAAGATAACTTGATTTGTGATTCTTCATATGACACCACACGTACCTGGAATGGATTGAGTCTATTTGGTAGAGATGTAGTCAAAGAAATGAACCGAACGGGAATTATGGTAGATATTTCGCATGTTTCAGATAGTACATTTTACCAAGTGATGGCTATGACTGATGTTCCAAGTATTGCTTCTCATTCGTCTTGTAGACACTTCACTCCTGATTTCGAACGAAATATGAGTGATGACATGATTAAAGTATTGGCTGAAAATGGCGGAGTGATACAAATTAACTTTGGCTCAACTTTTCTTACGAAGGCATCTGCTGATAAATGGAAAGAACTCGATATAGTTGCAAAGAAGATGAAAGCTGATTCACCAGATATGAACGATTCATCTTTGACAGCATATAAGGGCCAATGGCTTATTGATAATGATGCTTTTGCAGATGTTAATACTGTTGCTGATCATATTGATCATGTAGTCAGTATTGCTGGAATTGATCACGTTGGATTTGGTTCTGACTATGATGGTGTTGGCAATTCATTGCCTAAAGGTCTAAAAGATGTCTCAGGGTTCCCTAACCTTATAGAAGAACTTTTGAATAGGGGATATAGCGAAGAAGATTTAGAGAAAATATGTTCAGGAAATGTATTTAGAGTTTGGAATAAAGTATTGGAAGTGGCAAGTGAAGTTAATTAAATAGAATATCGTTTTGACGCTATAACTTAAAAGTAATCTTATGAAAATCAATCTGAACTTATTCCTTGTCCTTTTATTAATAGTTGCACAACCAACCATTGCCCAAAAAAACAAAAAAGCAAATGTCAAGGCTACGATATATGATGATTCATTATACAATGGCATGTCTTGGAGAAATATTGGTCCATTTAGAGGTGGCAGGTCTACAACCTCTTCCGGGGTAGTAGGTGATCCAATGACCTATTATTTTGGATCCGTAGGTGGTGGGGTATGGAAAACGGATGATGCGGGAATCAATTGGAGAAATACCTCCGATACTTTCTTTAATGCAACTTCTATTGGAGCTATCTCTGTAGCAGAGTCCGATCCAAATGTAGTGTATGCTGGAACTGGTGAAGCATGTGTCAGAGGGGTGATGACCTCGCACGGAGACGGAGTTTACAAATCAACAGATGCAGGTAAAACATGGAGTCACATTGGCTTAGATGGCACCTCTCAAATTTCTGAGATTCGTATACATCCAAAGAACCCAGATATAGCATACGTGGCAGCACAGGGCAGTCCGTATACTGCTACAAATGAAAGAGGAATTTATAAAACTATAGATGGCGGAAAAAAATGGAAGAAAGTTCATTTTGTAGATAAAAATAGTGGTGTAAATAACCTCACCATGGATATGAACAATCCTCGAATTCTTTATGCTGCGTATTGGGATCATCAGCGCAAGCCTTGGTTTGTAAGAAGTGGTGGAGAAGGGAGTGGGATTTATAAAACTACAGATGGAGGTGATACTTGGAATAAATTATCTGAAGGTTTACCAGAAGGTGTAACAGGTAAAATAGGCGTTTCAGTGAGCAGGGCAAATTCAAACAGAGTATTTGCTATTATAGAATCAGAAAAAGGAGGACTTTATCGTTCAGATGATGGTGGTGCTAAGTGGACGCTAGTTAATAGTCAGAGAATGCTGAGAACCAGATCTTGGTACTATATGCATGTTTTTGCCGATCCTGCTAATGAAAATGTGGTTTATGTACTTAATGCTCCATTTTTAAAGTCGATTGACGGTGGAGTTACATTTAATCCCGTAGCAGTACCTCATGGGGATAATCACGATTTATGGATCAACCCTAATAACCCAGAAAATATGATCAACTCCAATGATGGAGGTGCAAATATTAGTTTTAACAACGGGAAAAGTTGGTCTACACAAACGAATCAGCCTACAGCGCAATTTTATCGTATCAATGCTGATCAACGTTTTCCATATTGGGTTTACGGAGGGCAGCAAGATAATACTACTGTAGCAATCAAAAGTAGGACTGACGGGTTTTCAATAGGATGGAAAGATTGGCTAGCAGGTGTTGGAGGTGGAGAAGCTGCCCATATTGCCTTTGATCCTAAAAACCCAAAGTTTATCTATTCTTCAAATATTACAGGGTTTATTGATGAGTACAATATGGAAACAGGTAAGTCGAAACCCATAAAGCCATACCCAGTATTTGACCTAGGCGAACCTTCTGATGAAATGAAATATCGCTATAACTGGAACCCTCCCGTAATCGTATCCAAACATAATCCAGATGTCATTTATTACGGTAGTAATGTGCTTCAAAAGTCATCAAACAGGGGGCAAAAGTGGATTGATATTTCTCAAGACTTAACCAGAAATGATACAACAAAACTAGGATTGATGGGTGGGCCTATCACAAATGAAGCCGCTGGTGGGGAGACATATCATACACTCATGGCATTGGCAGAATCCCCTCATGACCCTGATGTAATTTACGCAGGAGCGGATGATGGATTGATGCATATCACAAAAGATGGAGGAAAGAGTTGGGAGAAAATAACTCCTGCAGGTGAAGGCATAATAAATTCTATTGATGTTTCTCCACACGATAAAGGAACAGTTTACATTACGTTAATGAAGTACAAATTCAATGATTTTGTTCCTTATATATACAAGAGCACAAATTTTGGAACGAACTGGTTATTGATAACTAATGGGATTCCAAATAGAGCATATGCGAGAGTAGTACGAGAGGATCCAAATCGAAAAGACCTTCTTTATGCAGGAACAGAATTGGGGATTTATATAAGTTTCGATGGTGGTGTTCAATGGTCACCTTTTAAACTAAATCTCCCGAAAGCTCCTATTTTGGATTTAATGGTTCATGGTAAAGACTTGCTTGTAGCAACTTCTGGAAGAGCCTTTTGGATTTTGGATGATTTGACACCATTGCATCAGTTGAGTGTTGAGATTAAGAACGCCAGAGTCCATTTATACGAGCCTGCAGTAGTGATAAAAACAGGGGCGTTTTTTATAGATGTCCCAGTGGTTGGTGCAGGTAAAAATCCTTTTCCAGGAGCTAGTATTAAATACTATCTTAAGGAAGTTGCTGAAAATGACACAATTCCTCTTACCCTAGAAATATTGAATAATTCCAAGGAGGTATTAAGAATATTATCTTCTGATTCAGATAAAAAATGGAATAAAATTGGGAAAAAGGCAGGAATGAATGTAGGTAGATGGGACTTAAGGAGAGCCAATATCGAGCCAACGAAAGGAGCGTTTGTAGCCTCATTTGACAACTCAGGTTATCAAGGATACCAGGTAGGGCCTGGCATTTATACAGTAAAGTTAACCTACGGTGCGTATATTCAAGAGCAGTCATTTGAGGTGGTAAAAGATCCAAGAGATGAAGTCACTATATCTCAAATAAACGATCAACAGAAAACACTAAGTAACCTTTACGAAGATTTGCAAGATTTGAATAAGTCTCTATCAAAATTGAAACAAGTAAGAGAACAGGTAAATCAAATGATTGATAGAGAACAAAATGATGCTGAAATCAAAGAGAGTGGTGATCAGATTAATAAGAAAGTAGGTGAGGTTGAGGAAGAATTAATATCGCCTAAACAAGAAACTTTTCAAGACATCATTAATTATAGAAATAAGTTGGATGTACAATTTTATCAATTGATGCAAACGATAGATGGAAGCGTTCCACCATTAACTAGTGGAGAAAAAGAGCTGTATAAAGAGTTGAAAGAGTCATGGGGCGATCAGAAAAATGAGTTGGAAAAAATTCTAAATAATGACATTCCCGCTTTCAATAAGTTATTAAAAGAAAAGGGTGTTGAATATATCTCTCCTCAGAAAGAAAAGAAAGAAGTTGTTGAAGATGATAATGCTTAAATCTAATAAGATGTTTGCAGTTTACATTTAGTCATTTGGTGGTCAAAATAGTCTTTTTTGTCCTTTCTTGTTCAACATAAGAACACCAATTCGAATGGCCAATTTTACAGCATCATCTCCGTGAATGGATCATAGAGTCTCATAATTCACTATGTTAATTGACTTACCTGCATATTTGTGAGTTAATAGAAGATGAATATGAAGATATGGAGGTGTTATATAATCAAAAATCTCCACTAGCACCGCCACCACCGAACTGACCACCTTGTCCGGTAATGGTGGTGTTTGTGTTATCAACTTGATTTCCTCCCAGGGTCTGAGAAGCTATGAATGCTGTTAAGTCAGCATTGTCCCATTTGCCTTGGAATATTTGTTCGCGGATAAATCCTTTGCGACTGATCTTCAGGTACTTAATTAGAGCTAAAGAAATCAATAATAGAAATGCCCCAGCAAAGGTTATGACAACTTCAGTATTTACATGAATATAGTAATACTTGAGTGTCACAACAGATAATGTCAAGACAAGCAAACTTACTCTAATAAACAGTATAGACTTCTTTAAAATACCCCAGGTCAAATAAAATATGGGCAAAAGTAAAGTGAAAGCATAAAACAAATAGGCAAATGGAATATCTTGACCGTCTGATAAATTAAGGTTCATCATCTCAACACTTAACTCTCTTACCACGAAGTAATTACCACTAAGGTAAATAAGTAATAAAGCTAATGTGTCAAATACAATGAAATGATCTTCCCATATCAATTGACGGGCTTTCTTCTGAATTGATTGACTAGCAAGATATAACAAGGTAAAGACTACCATTATGATAAAGGGTAACAATGCCATGAAGTCTTCCAGCAACACAAATAGCATTGCGATAAAGCAGCCTATGGAGCAAACGAGAGATATTAAGTCTAAATACCTTATCGAAAAACCAATAAGGATAACTAGCGCTACTGATAAGTATATTAACGGCTCATCTATATCAAAACCTAGTATTCCAAAATACACAAATGATATTCCTGCATAGGAACTAGCTTCTGTGACGCCAGATTTGAAGTGATTCTTATTCTTGATCAATACTCTATCTGTAAATGCTAACATCGCAACTCCTGATATCACAACGATGATTCTAATAGCTACTTCTCCTATACCTTCGAATATCATAAAGAGTGGACCAAGTACAGAAGATAATCCAAAATATGTTGCTATAAACAACAATACCCGCATGATAACGGTCGGTGAGTACAATCCTGAAGAAAAAGAATCTTGCACTTTAGCCCATTGTTCTTCGTTAATGAGCCCACCTTTATACCAAGATTTGATTTTAGTTAACGCAAATTTTTTCTCAATATCCTCTAAATCGTAAGTAACTAAAGAATCAATCATTGGAGAAGTGGGATTTATGTTTGATCAATAGAACTACAGCAGTGATACAACTTATTGGGAAGTAAAAGATGTAAAATTCCCATTCTATATCTAATTTTATGAATAGGAACGTGAAAGCTATATAGCCAGTGATACAGGAATAGAGGAAGAATAGGAATAATTTATGTTTCCAAGTATACCAACCCAAAGTGCCAGATATAAGGAGTGTTACAAAAGCCATTAATACTTCATTGTTTGTATCAAACATCAAAGCCAATAATCCAAAGTACACCAACAGTAATCCAAAATTTTGATAGGTGAACGTGAAGTGCTTTTTGATGTCTTTTGAGGTTGACAGATAACCCATTCCTAGAAGAACTGTACCAAAGATCACGCTTAAAACATAGATATTTAATTCATCAAAATTACTTCCTGAAGTCCAGCCAACAGGTGATATTGATAGTCCTAAAGCAGCGGCTAAGGCTGTGATGCCCAAAGACAACACCATTTTGTTGTCGTATCTATACGCTACCATCATGAACACAACACCGCTTATTAATGACGTCCATTTGATTAATAGTTCAACTAAATCGAAATAGACCTGTACGTAGGTAAATAACGAGATTAGTAATAAGGCAGTAAGCACTACTATGTAGTCAAAATAGAAATGTTCTACGTTAACACTTTGATGATTGTAGAGCTTCGATTTAAAATTGATGTAATAGCTACTCGCCACGATACTTACACCGAGTAATGACATCAATACAATATGCAGCATCTCACCCATGTTCTGATACACGATATAACCGATACCACAGGTAAATAGCATAATACCCAAATAGAGTAATAATCTCAGTTCATAATAAACTGAAATGACTTTACGTTGACTTACTAAATCAAGAAATCGAAATTCTTCTTGATCTATAATGTTTTGATCAAATAAATCTTTGTGAATACCTTTCTTCATTGTTGTGAATATAGATTAATTCTTAATAAGATTAAGAAAATGATATTTGTAAATAACTAGGGTGTTGTTTCCATTACTATATTTGAAGCAATAGAATTAAATTGAAAAAATACCTCAAAATAACTTTAACAGTTCTAGCCATAATATGGCTGACTCTAGACCTTGCTGCTCAGCGATTTGGACACAATGCTCATAGTTCATATGACACCATAAAAGTCAAAGGAAATCGTTTCGCATTTATTGGTGAAGATGTTTATTACATAACTTCTGACACAATCTTCATAGTGCCTGATACTATAGAGTTTCACGTAAGGAGGAATAACATGGATCGTACGGATAGTTTCTATAAAAATATTGAAACGAAAATGTCCAAAAGTAGAGCTTCTAGCCTTATGTATGACTTACTCTTCAAGGGCACAAATGATTCTAAGCCTCACAAAGAAACATCGAGTGCACAACGATTTACGCCCTATGACAATGAAAGAATCGATCAAATAAAGTATAAGTCACTTAATGTATTCGGCTCAAGTATTAATGATACTACTAAGAATAAAGAGAATAAGTGGACAAAACCATTTAACAGATCTCACATCAATACTAGAAAGTGGGTAATCAAGAAAAATTTGCAGTTCGAAATCAACAACAAAGTGGATGGTGAGTCTATGGTGGACAGTGAACGTATTTTAAGGAGATTGGATTATATCAAAGATGCACGGATTTTCATTGATGAAAGTAAGAAAGGACAGGGTTCAGATGTTATTGTGGCTACAAGAGATGTATTCCCATATAACGTACTCTGGAAACCAAATAATGATAACGGTGCTTTGTTTGGTATAAGTAACATCAATATTGGAGGTATAGGGCATGAACTAGAGTATGACTACATAGAAGATGGTGGTTCTGAATTTTTCTACCGAATTAGAAACATAGAAAAAACCTTCATTGATAGTGAAATAAATTTTTCAAATCATTTTAGAAAATCAGGCATAGGAGTGTCACTATCCAAAGATTTTGTAACGGATGATACTAAATTTGCCGGAGGACTGACTATCAATGAATATGAATATGGTGAAGTTGATTACAATTACATCAACGAAGAATCTAGTGCATTCAAGTATGAACTTCACTATCGTGATTTATGGCTGGCTAAAGCCTCTGAGACCTCAATAGTCTCTTCCAAACTAGGTTTTGGCGATCAGACGCAAGTTGTGATTTCAGGAAGACTTCAGTATTACGATTTTGAAAATACGCCCGTAGTATCAGCTGAACAGAATTACAGACTCCATGATAGAACCAATGTTCTATTTGGGTTAGGATTGTCATCACGAACTTATTATAAAGATAAATTCATCTTACAATATGGTAGAACAGAGGATGTGCCCACCGGAAGTACATTATGGATGGTTATGGGGCGTCAGTTACGCCAGTTTGTTAATAGAAGTTATATCGGATTCAATTATGCACGTGGTGGCTACCTCAATAAATTTGGCTATCTCAATACGATATACTCGATAGGTAGCTTTTTCAACAAAGATGGTTTCAGTGATGGAGTATTCAAAGTAGGGGCTGATTACTTCACAAAATTATTCACGCTCAATCAATATAAGTTTCGACAATTTGTGAAGTTGAGCTTTGCTCAGACTATAGACCCAAGCGAAGAAGTTATTTTGAGATCACAAAATGACATTGGAGTCAGGGGAATTGGAGGCGCGTACTTGTTGGCTACTTCAAAGCTAAATATTAATCTAGAATCGCTTCTATTCACTCCAGTAAGTGTAATTGGATTTAAAATGGCGGTATTTGGATTTATGGATTATACGGTAGTTTCTAATCATAAGAATGACTTTTTCAAAACGCAAGATTTTATGGGGTTTGGTGGTGGTATAAGACTTAGAAATGATAATTTGGCCTTCTCTACTATTCAGTTGCGCTTTGGTTATTATCCAAAAACACCTGACAATAGCTCAAGCAATTTTCTTGGCTTTTCTACCTCAACTAGATTAAGAATCAGAGACTTCAATTTCCAAGCTCCAGAGGTAATATCGTTTAGGTGAAATTTTTATTTATAAAGGGACTTTGAGAGTGTTAATGCATATGTAATGATCTTTTAGTATCTCTTCCATTTCAACACAATCGGATGCCTCATTTTTATCTGATCTATAATGATATTCAGTCCGTTTTTTTAACTAAATTGCGCATTGAATTTTTCAAGCATACTACGTATAAACATACATGGCAGAAGAGACAAATGAGGATAAGCCTTTAGATAGACAAGGGATTATTCCAATCAATATAGAAGATGAAATGCGAACAGCTTACATCGATTATTCGATGTCAGTTATTATATCTAGGGCCTTACCAGATGTTAGGGATGGGCTTAAGCCAGTTCACCGAAGAATTCTATATGGTATGCTGGATTTGGGTGTTCATTTCAACAAAGCACATAAAAAATCTGCAAGAATCGTAGGTGAAGTATTAGGTAAGTATCATCCACATGGAGATACAGCTGTATACGATTCGATGGTCCGTATGGCTCAAGAATGGTCTTTGCGCTATCCACTGGTTGACGGCCAGGGTAACTTCGGGTCGATTGATGGAGATTCGCCTGCAGCAATGCGTTATACTGAAGCGAGATTGAAGAAGATCGCTGATGAAATGTTGACAGATATCAATAAGAATACAGTTGACTTTCAACCTAATTTTGATGATTCACTTAAGGAACCAACGGTTCTTCCTGCTAAACTTCCTAACCTTCTTTTGAATGGAGCTTCTGGAATTGCTGTAGGTATGGCCACTAATATGGCTCCACACAATTTGACTGAAGTCATCAATGGAACAGTAGCATATATTGACAATAGAGATATTACTATTGCAGAGTTGATGGAGCATATTACAGCTCCTGATTTCCCAACCGGTGCGTCTATATATGGGTACCAAGGAGTGAAATCTGCTTTTGAGACGGGTAGAGGTCGTGTAATGATGCGTGCTACTGCTGATTTTGACACTACGAGTACTGGTAAAGAGCAAATTATCGTAACAGAAATACCATTCATGGTCAATAAGGCCAATATGATTGAAAAGACTGCTGGCCTCATCAATGATAAGAAGCTAGAAGGAATTTCGGATATACGTGATGAGTCAGATAGAGATGGACTGCGTATAGTTTATGACTTGAAAAGAGATGCAATACCAAATATCGTATTGAATAATCTTTATAAATACACACAACTTCAAACTTCATTTAGTGTCAATAACATTGCCTTGGTAAAAGGTAGGCCTGAGACATTGAACTTGAAGGATATGATAGTTCATTATATAGATCACAGGCATGAAGTGGTCGTAAGAAGAACTCAGTATGAACTCAACGAAGCAGAAAAAAGAGCACACATCCTAGAAGGATATATCATAGCACTAGATAATCTTGATGCTGTAATTGATCTGATTAGAAAATCGAAAGATCCAGATCAAGCTAAAGCTGGCTTAATAGAAAACTTCAATCTTTCAGAAATTCAAGCCAAGGCAATTCTGGAAATGCGTCTACAGCGATTGACTGGTCTTGAAAGAGACAAAATCCAGCATGAGTACGATGAGATTAAGAAACTGATCGAACATTTGACTTCCATCTTGAACGATGAAGGCTTGAGAATGACAATTATCAAAGATGAACTTCTTGAGGTCAAAGAAAAGTATGGTGATGAGCGTAGAACGGACATCATACATGCCGCAGATGATTTCACGGTAGAAGATATGATTCCTGATGAAGAAATGGTAATTACTATTTCTCACGAAGGATATATGAAACGGACGCCATTGGTTGAATATAGGACACAAGGAAGAGGTGGTGTAGGTTCTAGAGGTGTAACTACCAAAGACAGTGATTTCACAGAACACTTGTTTGTGGCTTCAGCACACAACTATCTATTGATCTTTACTGAGTTTGGTAAGGTGTTCTGGAAGAAAGTTTGGGAAATCCCTGAAGGAGGAAAGACTTCTAAAGGTCGGGCTATTCAAAATCTAATTAATATTGAGCCAGGTGATAAAGTAAGAGCCGTAATCAATGTGAAGACATTGAAAGATGAAGATTATATTAATAACAATTTCTTAGTAATGTGTACTGAGAACGGTGTTATTAAGAAAACCACATTGGAAGCTTATTCTAGACCCCGTCAGAATGGTATCAATGCGATCACTATAAGAGAAGGAGATAGATTATTAGACGTAAGCCTTACCAACGGTAATAATAAAATCATTATAGCTAAGAAGGAAGGCAAAGTAGTACACTTCAAAGAGTCTGATGTGCGATCTATGGGACGTATGGCTGCTGGTGTGAAAGGAGTGACTCTTGAGAGTGATAAAGATAGGGTAGTAGGTATGGTTTGTGTTTCAAGAGAAGATTCAAATTTACTTGTCGTTTCTGAAAAAGGATATGGTAAAAGATCTGCTATTGATGATTATCGTATCACGAAAAGAGGTGGTAAAGGTGTAAAGACTATCAACGTCACTGAAAAAACTGGCAAGCTTGTTGCAATCAAGGAAGTTGTCGACAGTGATGACTTAATGATAATAAACAAGTCAGGAATAACAATTAGAATGGCAGTAGAAAAGCTCAGAGTGATGGGGCGTGCTACTCAAGGTGTAAGACTGATTAAACTTAGTGATGATGATGAAATATCTTCTGTGGAGAAAATAGAAGCTATAGAGATTGAAGAATTGGATGTTGAAGCATCTGAAAATGATAATGACGAGCCGGAATCTTCTTCTGAAGAAGAGAGTAACTCCGAATCATCTGAGTCAGATGAAACAACTAAAGAATAAATCTAAACCTAACCTTGAATATAATAAGATGAAAAAGATAATTTTAATTTTATTGGTAGCGAGTTTTGCTACTGGTTCTGTTATTGCACAGAAAAAACAGAAGAAGCCTAATATTAATAAAGCATTGAAAATGATGCAAGAGGGTGACTTTGTCAATGCACAAACAGAAATTGATAGAGCATCAATTGATGAGAAGTTGATGGCTAACGGAAAGACTTGGTACTACCGGGGATTGATATACGCAAGTATAGATACTTCTTCGACCACATCTGTAGATAATGCCCTAAAGACTTCTATGGAATCATTTGCCAAAGCTGATGAGTTAGCTAAAGGAGGTAGTGAGTACTATACTGCTGATGCCAATGGACTGCCAGTTCTCAAAACCCAACAAATTCAGACACTATGGGGAGTATATTTGAATCAAGGTGTTGAAGCTTTTCAGAATGATGATAATGAAGCAGCTGTAATTGCTTTCGAAAAAAGTAGTCTTATTTCGCCAGCAGATACTACTGGCTATTTATATGCTGGACTTGCGGCTCAAAACTCAAAAAAATATGAGATTGCCATGAAAAACTTTGAGAAGTACTTTGAAGTAGGTGGTGAAAGTGCTGATGTATATGGATCTATGATTTATATACTGGGTACAGAAAGGAAAGATAATGAAGGAGCACTTGCTCTTATTAAAAAGGCTAAAACTGCATTTCCAACAAATCAACTATTTCCAAAGCAAGAAATTGATATTTTGATCAAATTGGACAAAGTGGATGAGGCAGTAGCTGGATTGGAAAAAGCTATTCAAGCAGAACCTAATAATGCACAGTTATATTTCTCTTTGGGAGTAATGTACGATAACTTGAAGAAGAAGGATGAGGCTATTGCAGCTTATGAAGGTTCAATAAAGGCTGACTCAGAATACTATAATGCACATTTCAACCTTGCTGTACTTAGATACAATGATGTTATTGAGATGGTAAAGCAAAGGAATGACCTGGGGATTTCAGCTGCAGACTTAAAAAAATCTGAAAAAATGGATGTAGAGATTAATGTATTACTTAAGAAAGTAATTCCTAACTGGGAAAAAGTACATGCTATGAATGATAAAGATACAACTCCTATGGAGACCTTGAAGTATATTTATGTTCAATTGAAGATGTATGACAAGGCAGAAGCTATGCAAGCAAAATTGGATGAAGCTAATGCTACTGAGTAATATTACTCTCTGAAATATTAATTTGAAGGACTACTAACGTGGTCCTTTTTTTATGTTATGGATTTAGATAAATATAAAGTAGAAGCGAAGAAGTTATTTTCAGAACATCAGAAAACAATAGCTAAGCTAAAAAAAGTAAAGCCCAAAAACTTAGATGATCAGTTTCATGATCTTCATGATGAAGTATTTGAGAAGATTAACTGCTTAGATTGTGCGAATTGCTGTAAAACGACTAGCCCAATATTTTACGAAGCGGATATAGACAGAGTCTCCAAATCACTTAAAATGAAAACAGGCATATTCATCATGACATATTTGCATAAAGATGAAGATAATGACTATATATTGAACTCATCACCTTGCCCATTTTTAGGGTTTAATAATGAATGTATGGTTTATGATAGTAGACCAAGAGCGTGTAGAGAATATCCGCATACTAATCGTAAGAGAATGCATCAAATTCTAAACCTGACATTGAAGAATACACAAGTCTGTCCAGCAGTACATGAAATTGTGCAGGGGTTGAGTACGAAGAAATAGTTTAAACATTTCATATGTTAGTACAAAAATCATTGTTGACAAATGATAATATTAGTTATGCAATGAGGCTTTTCTCTTCTGTCAATCAGAGCATCGTTGGTTTGGACTGATAACAGTATGCCACTATGATTAGAGAAGGAAATTCACACTTGAAGTTGGTTGAAGGAAATCTTTTTTACTAAAGAGGACACACTTTTTATGACAGTATGATTTTCTATTTACAAAACCCCCTTAATAATTAATATACGAAGACCCACCAACATAACAAGAACAGCTGTTCCTATACGGATAGCCTTAGGAGAGGCTTTCTTAAGACTGAAACGAACTCCTAATTGCCCGCCCAATAGGACAGCAAGTAACAACACCAAGCTTGTCAACCAAGAAAAATCAAGCGTGCCACTTACGTATAACCCAGCTAGCCCCGAAAGCGAGTTTACTAAAATAAAAAATGCTGACAATGCAGCAATTTTTACTGGATTCCCCCAGCGTAAGTGATTTAATAAAGGAGCTAAAAATATCCCTCCGCCTATACCGACCAATCCAGATAGCAAACCAATTCCAGCCCCTAGAACATAGCTCATGTATTTTGGGTATACTTTAGATTTGGGTATGTTTTTGCCAAGGGCTTGGTACAATAAAGAAACCGCAGAAAGAATGAGTGTAACTCCCAATAATATAAAGAAAATTTTATCATCAAGTTTGAATAATGCCCCAATAAATGCCATTGGGATACTGGTAATAATAAAAGGCAAGAAATCTTTAATAGAAAAATGACCGTTTCTATAAAATAAATAGGTGCTTCCAGAAACAACTAACAGGTTACATAAAAGCGCATTAGAGCGAATAAAGAAAAAACTAAAAGCAAAAAGATACAATAGCGCCAAATAGCTTGAACCTCCTCCAAAACCGACTGAAGAATAAAAAGTAGCTATAAGAAAAAAGGCAAAAAATAGAAGCAGAAGCGTTTCAATATTCATAGTTCATTAACTGATTTAATCCACCTTCAATGTTGATTAAATTGGCATTTGGTTGAAGCTTTCTCAAAATTCGCACGACTTTTACTTCTTGTGTGTCAGATTGAGGCCTAATTGACAAAAGAGAGCGAATATTTTATTTTTCATTTAAGGCAATATTCTGATGATTAGATTGAATAATATCAGTCAAATTGTAAGAGTAATTCTTTCACTCATATGTTATCAGCCAATCTTACTTCTGTAATTCCTTAGGAGGGGAGATCATGATGTGAGCACGGTGAGTTCCTGGATCCATGATCCATGGTCCTCCGGGCACCAGCGGTCTTATAGGAAGTCCTGTAGATTCTGAAGTCGCCCAAGGAATATACACTACATAGCGCAACGTTGTGTTTTCTACTTTCTTGGTAGACGGATTATATTGTCCGTTTGGCCCAGACCTTATATGCAAGGCAGATGGATGATCAGGCATTTTAAGTTTTCCTGATTTAGCTTCATCTTCTCTCATTTGGAAGATTTGACCACGATCTTGTCCTTGTGCTTTAAGCTCTCTACCTCGTGCCATAAACACTTCTAAACCTTCATGGTAGCAAGCAGCATTGAAACCTTCTTGTTTTGGATTGTCAGTAAGACAGATTAATTTGTTGCTTCCTTGTTGAAGTGTTATTAAAATGCCCGATTGATCATACCCTTTGACGGTAGCATTCAGTCTATCTTCTTCTGGAGCCGCTGATAGGGCACTGGCTATTTGTATTTCTTTACTAGGAATACTTTGTGCTGTAGCACTAAATAATGATAACAGAATGAGGGATGTCGTAGCTAGTATCTTCATAAGAGTATTAGTTATTCACAGAAATTTAATAAATGATCCTAGCCTTTGCAAGAAAGCTCAGTAAACGATTACCACATAAGACAAACCGACTGCATTAAATCTAATTGAGAGTGTAGAAGCATCATTAGAATTGGTATTACATGATATATTGTAGATAAAGTATTTCTGGTTACGGCTGGCAAGGTCAGTTTTATTAGGTTTGCCTAATGCACTTATGACCTGATCTCCATTCAGACCTTTAAGTTCTTCTTTCACATTGATCAGATCGTTTCGTAATTCAGTTCTGATACCAGCGCAACCATCCTTATCTGATTGCCATGCTACCTCATCAAAGTTGGATAAGTCAATAGCATCTTTCTGCGAGCAAGAATACATACATAGGGAGAGTAAACACAGGATAGAAAATCGTACGGTCATATTACTTTTTTAAGTTACCCAAAGATAATAACCAAAGAGATGAAACCAAGCTATAACTAATTCCAGCAGCCAGAAAATATACATTCCAATCATTTATATTGGACAGATAGACACCAGCTATAGCCACAAGCAAAATTCTCAAATATTCAGTGTATTTAACCCAATTCTTATTTTCAAAAAGAAGGCCACAGTTCATGACTGTTACGATAATTCCACCGGCCATAAGAGCTTTGATTTCTAATTCGAATTGAGTCTCATTAAATAAGAAAAATGCGGTGATAGCAAGTGCGACTGTATACTGAAATAAGACATAAAAGTTGAGACTCATTGGAGAAAGGGTATCAAACTTTTGATAATTAATCTTATCAATATCCGGTGCAGACTGATATCCGCCCATCGATTCGGGCATCCAACCCGGCTTATTAAATGTGAATTTGATTTTATTACCGATACCATCTATGGTTTTCATCGTGCTCCACATTTGTACATAGTGCTCAAAATTGACCCAGACTGGATTCCAACTATCGATAGGGGTGGTGATGCCATAAATGGGGCGCTCTTCTTCTACTTGGAATGTTCCAAACATCTTATCCCAGATGATAAATACACCTGCGTGATTTTTATCAATGTATTTTGGATTGCGCCCATGGTGTACCCTGTGGTGCGAGGGTGTATTGAAGATGTATTCGAACCAGCCCATCTTGCCAATGGTCTCTGTATGGATCCAAAATTGATAAATTAGGTTCAACCCCATAACTAAAACAAAGTCGATGGCATTGAAACCGATAAATGCAAGTGGTAAATAGAACATAAAAGTCCAGATGACTTGAAATGTACTTTGCCGCAAAGCGACTGATAGATTATATTCTTCACTTTGGTGATGAACTACATGACCTCCCCAAAAAAGGTTGACTTGATGAGACATTCTATGTGCCCAATAATAGAAAAAGTCTGCAGCAATAAATAGGACTATGATGGTCACCCAGTTGGATGGTATTGCGAAAACAGCAAATTTTTCATAAACAAACTGAAAAACACCTACTCCGATTACTTTTAGGAAAATACCGGTTAATTGCTGTGTGATACCACAACTTATATTAGTAACTGCATCATTCAGCCTGTAGAGATTCTTCTTTTGAAATTGATTTATAAGTAGTTCTATCCCGATTAGTACAAAGTATAATGGAATAGATAGAACAACTGGATTAAGGTTCATAAATGTAGTTTCACTCTGTTATGCATGACGACAAAACAAAAATAGCACTTTTCAATCTATTTTAGATTTGATTTAAAGTAATTTGATTGTTAGTTAAGAGTCCAGTAAGTCATATGAATAATCTTTATCTACAAGAGTCTGTCAATCTAATCAAAAACCGAATCAATCAATTAGAGAATAAAGCTGAACCACTATGGGGGGAGATGAATGTAGCTCAGATGCTTTCACATTGTAAGTATGCTCTTGATATGGCTTCATGTGAAATAAACCCTCCTAGAATCTTGCTAGGTCGGGTGTTAGGTCCTTTGGTGAAGCAATTTTACTATAATGAGAGACCATTTTCTAAAAACGCACCAACTGATCCAATGGTGAAAGTGGCCAATCAACGAGAGTTCGATACAGAGAAAAAAGAGCTAATTGTTAAGCTAGATTATTTTCACAAAGCCGGTGAGGAGCAATGCACCTCGTATCCTCACCCATTTTTTGGTAAATTTACACCTCAACAATGGTCAATTGGTATGTACAAGCATCTTGACCATCATTTGAGGCAGTTTGGTGTTTAGGAGGTAGTTTCAGAAGTCACTTCCTGCACCAACTTATCTCTCAAAGACTCTAGTGTCTTTTTTCTAGGCAAATGACATCTATTAAGTTCCCATCTTACCAAAATAAAACTTATTATAAATGAAGTAGGTACAAATACCCAAATCCAAATAGGGACATCGCCCTTCAAAATCATATTTACAAAAACTGGAATCGCGATAGGCAGTATATACCACCAAAAGAATGTTTTGGAAAAATTCACCAAGTAATCTGCATTGGATATAGCATGATCGATAGTCCCAAGAATTGATTGATCAAATTGATTAACCTTATTCTTTCTTTTTAATCTTAAGACAGTGACATATACACCCGTCAAAAGTAGGGCTATAGCGGGTAGATATGCATACACATTACCTGTGCCAGCAGTTTTAAAGAATAGAAACGTACTAGTGGCTACTGCGATAATGATCATTCCTAATTCATTGACGTTTGCGAGCCAGTTAATTCGATTCTTCTTTGACATTATATTTTTATGCATTGCAGTCTCGTTGACTACATACATTGGTTCATTATTTTGAACATCCCATATTTTTCTCATTTCTTCAAATTCCATGATTGTATGTTTTTGACTTTTCTATTAAGTGTTTTTTTATGCGATGAACTTTCACGCCAAGGTTGGTTTCAGAAACACCTAGTATCTCCGCCATCTCTTTATAATTGAATCCATCAAGTATCAATAACGCTAGTGAACGATCGATTTTATTGAGTTTACCAATTTCATGGTACAGCCAAGTCAGCCTTTCATCAACATGCTTCTCATTTTCTTGAAGTATATTGTTCAAAGCCTCGATATCTTGGCGGCCATCTTGATGTTTTTTTTCCTTCCTAGACCAAGTTATGGCTGTATTGAGAGCGATTCGATAAAGCCAGGTGCTCACTGCAGATTGCTCCTTAAACTTTGGTACTGATCGCCATACCTGAATACTGACCTCTTGAAAGAGGTCATCCTGATCACCAATAGTAAAAGCAAAAGAACGAGTAACCTTAAATAATAAGGCGCTGTGATCTTTTAGCCATTTCTCGAAAACATTACTTTGTTCTGATTCGTTCATTAGATTATTGGTATACACCTTAGTAGTACATACCAGTGATAATATTACAAGAAGAAGAAAATTAGTTGAAAAAAGTGAAAGAAGTGTGTCTGATCTAGAATCTAAAATCTAAATTGCGCTCAAATAATTATGGATATGGGAAGAGTTATTAAAGGATTCTGGTTTGTGACCTTAATGTTGGTTTTTGGTATACTTATGTATGTTTTTGCGAGTCTTCCAGAGACCGTATATTACTCCGCTACATCATCCTTAGACCGTGATACTTTCTTTTACATAGCCTTGGCTATTATTGTATTTGCAAATTTCCCTCTGTATACGATAAGTCGAAAATTCAAAAATGAAGAAGCACTATCTCAGGCCCTTTATGGTTGGATTTATACGCTGGCGACTATTTTGAATGGATTTCTTTTCATCGTACTACAGTATATTAATTTATTCAACAGCTCTGAGAAGGTTAACTACACTTATTATTTATATTTTCTTTATATCTGTTTGGCATTTTTGATTGCTTGCATTATAGCACTTCCGGTCATTTTTGTGAAAAATATTAAAAAATAATTCCCCGAATAAATTTCGTTATCTAATTGATATACAGGTGGTTAAAAACCTGTAGTTAAATAGCTTCTTTGAAAAATGAGGACGAAAGGCACTTTGCTAGATTTGAATAAATCTATTATTTGATGTTTATTGGTGGATAGTGGCAACCCAACTTTTTAGAGCGCGCAAATGGCAGAGGAAAAAACAGTAATATATAACGAAGATAGTATCAAATCTCTTGATTGGAAGGAGCATATAAGACTTCGTCCAGGGATGTATATTGGTAAGTTGGGAGATGGGTCAGCTCAGGATGATGGTATTTATGTGCTTGTGAAGGAAGTCATAGATAACTCTATTGATGAGCACATGATGGGGAATGGAAAGACTATTGATGTCAAGATCACCGATCATAGGGTAGAGATCAGGGATTATGGAAGAGGGATTCCTCTGGGAAAGGTGGTTGATTGTGTATCTAAAATCAATACTGGAGGGAAATATGACTCTGGTGCTTTTCAAAAGTCAGTTGGACTAAATGGTGTAGGTACTAAAGCGGTAAATGCACTCTCTCAATACTTCAAAGTACAATCTTATCGAGATGGGCAAACCAAGGTAGCTGAGTTTGCTAGAGGAGAAGTATCTTCTGATGCCAATATAGCTACATCAAGTGGACGTAATGGCACTGCGATTTCATTCGAGCCAGATGGGACAGTCTTTAAGAATTTCAAATTCATCCCAGAGTACCTGAATGATTTAATATGGAACTATTGTTTCCTAAATGCGGGATTGACAATCAACTTTAATGGTCAAAAATTTCATGCAGAGAACGGCTTACTAGATCTATTGAAGCGCAAGACTGATGAAGATAGTTTGCGTTACCCGATCATTCAGCTTAAGGGAGAAGATATAGAATTGGCGATTACTCACTCCAATCAATATGGTGAGGAGTATTACTCGTTTGTCAATGGACAGTATACCACACAAGGAGGTACGCACTTAGCGGCTTTCAGAGAAGCACTGGTACGAACAATAAGAGACTTCTATAAGAAAGACTATGATGCAGCTGATATTAGATCAGCGATTATAGCATCAGTGGCTGTGAGGGTACAAGAACCAGTGTTTGAGTCTCAAACTAAGACCAAGCTTGGATCACAAAATATAGCTCCTGATGGACCAACCATGAGAACATTTATCAATGACTTTATCAAAAAGGCATTGGATGATTATTTACATAAGAATTCTGCTACAGCAGACTTGCTATTAAAACGTATTCTTCAATCTGAACGAGAACGTAAAGAAATAGCTGGAATCAAGAAAATGGCCAATGAAAGGGCTAAGAAGGCGAATCTACACAACAAGAAATTAAGAGATTGCCGAATTCACTTGGGTGACAAAAAGGGTGACCGCATCGATGAGACGATGGTTTTCATCACGGAGGGAGATTCGGCAAGTGGATCAATTACTAAGTCTAGAGATGTACAGACACAAGCAGTGTTTAGTTTGAGAGGAAAGCCCCTAAACTGTTACAATTTGACCAAGAAAGTGGTTTATGAGAATGAGGAGTTCAACTTACTGCAACATGCTTTGAATATAGAGGATGGGATAGAGGGACTTCGATATCGTAAAATCGTAATTGCTACAGATGCTGATGTTGATGGGATGCACATTCGTTTATTATTAATGACATTCTTTTTGCAGTTCTTTCCTGACTTGATCAGACATGGGCATGTTTTCATCTTGGAAACACCACTTTTTAGGGTTCGAAATAAGAAAGATACTTTCTACTGTTATAGTGAAGAGGAGAAACAAGCAGCCATGATAAAAGTGGGTGCAAAGCCAGAGATCACAAGATTTAAAGGATTAGGAGAGATTTCACCCGATGAATTTGCCAACTTCATAGGAGAAAATATAAGACTAGAGCCGATCATCTTAAGAAAAGATACAAGTATCAATCAAATATTGACCTTCTACATGGGGAAAAACACTCCTGATCGTCAAAAGTTTATTATTGATAATTTAAAAGTAGAGAAAGATATGGTAGAAGAGGAAGTGGCATAAACTACAGCCGTGGATCCAAATATCTAATTAGAAATGTTAATACATGATTATTGATAAAGAATAATCACCCAGAGAGTCATGAGTGAAGAAAATAAAGAGCAAGATAGCCAAGAAAATTACGAAAACGAAGACCAAATCCAAGATGTACTTCCAGTATCAGGGATGTACACAAGTTGGTTTTTGTATTATGCTTCTTACGTTATACTAGAACGGGCGGTTCCTGCAATAGGTGATGGGTTTAAGCCTGTTCAGCGTAGAATCATGCATGCGCTCAAAGAACTGGACGATGGTCGTTATAACAAAGTCGCCAATGTTATTGGTAACACCATGCAATATCACCCTCATGGTGATGCTTCTATTGGAGATGCTATTGTCAATCTAGGACAAAAGGAATTGCTCATAGATACCCAAGGTAACTGGGGTGATGTCCGAACTGGTGATGGAGCGGCTGCACCTGGATATATTGAAGCTCGACTTTCAAAGTTTGCGCTTGACGTTGTTTACAATCCTCAAACTACCGAATGGCAGTCGTCTTACGATGGTAGAAAGAAGGCACCGGTAACGCTCCCTGTAAAATTTCCATTGCTGCTGGCTCAGGGAGTAGAGGGAATTGCAGTAGGTTTATCGACCAAAATACTTCCTCATAACTTCTGTGAGCTAATTAAGGCATCGATGGATATCCTTAAGGGTAAGAACCCAAAAATATATCCAGATTTCCCAACAGGAGGGATGGCTGATTTCTCTGAGTACAATCAGGGAATGCGTGGTGGAAAAGTCAAGGTCAGAGCTAAGATCGAAGAATTTGATAAGAAGAGTCTGGTGATCAAGGACATACCATTCGGCACAACGACCACTGGATTGATCGAATCAATTATCAAAGCCAATGATAAAGGTAAGATCAAGATCAAACATGTTGTTGATAACACGGCTAAGGATGTAGAAGTTCTCGTGACATTGGCTCCAGGTCAATCACCTGATATTACTATAGGAGCCTTGTATGCCTTTACAGACTGTGAAGTATCCATATCACCCAATGCTTGTGTGATTGTCAAAGAGAAGCCACTATTTATAGAGGTAAGAGATATTCTTAATGTCAATACAAATCAGACAGTAGAACTGCTAACACAAGAGCTAGAGATCAGAAAGAAGGAATTGATGGAGAAGATCCTCTTTTCTTCACTAGAAAAAATCTTTATAGAAAATCGAATATATCGTGATATAGAAGAGTGTGAGACTTGGGAAGCGGTCATTGCAACCATTGACAAAGGGCTTGATCCATTCAAACCACAGTTCTACAGAGAAATCACTGAAGAAGATATCGTTCGATTGACGGAGATCAAGATCAAGCGTATATCTAGGTTTGATACTTTCAAGGCTGATGAACTGATGAATAGGCTTCAAGAGGAGCTTAAAGAAACAGAGCATCACTTGGCGAATATCATTGACTATACTACTGCGTACTATCAGCGTTTGTTAGAGAAATACGGCAAAGGAAGAGAACGTAAGACGGAGATTAAGTCATTTGATACGATCAAGGCTACTGTTGTTGCTGCAAATAATCAAAAACTATATGTCAATTATAAAGACGGGTTTATAGGCTATGGATTAAAGAAAGATGAGTTCGTAACCGAATGTTCTGATATAGACGATATCATAGCGATCCGAAGAGACGGTAAAGTAATGGTATCTCGTATTGCTGAAAAGGTATTTATGGGCAAAGACATCCTCTATACTGGTGTATGGAAGAAAGGGGATGAGCGGATGGTCTACAACATGATCTACCTAGATGGAAAAACAGGACGTTCCATGATCAAGCGATTTAGCGTAACAGCCGTTACACGTGATAAAGAATACGACTTGACCAAAGGAGCCAGTGGTTCTAAAATACTTTACTTAACTGATAACCCTAATGGAGAAGCTGAGACTATTACAGTCAAACTTACCTCTGGGGCTAAAGCGAGGCAGAAGATATTTGATGTTGATTTTGCAGAATTAGAAATCAAAGGAAGAGGAGCGGGTGGAAATATCATGACGAGGTACCCTGTCAGAAAACTAGAATTCAAATCCGCTGGAGTATCGACACTCACTGGACTCGATATCTGGTATGACAAATCAGTGGGTAGACTCAATCGAAATAGCACTGGAGAGCTTATAGGTAACTTTAATGCAGACGATAGCATCTTAGTGATCTATAATGATGGTCAATACGAATTAACCTCTTATGAGCTGACTAATCGCTATGAGCCAGAGAAGATCATGTACATCAGGCGTCTCGATCCCAAAGCTGTTGTAAGTGCGGTGCATTATGACGGTGCCAATAAGAACTATTATGTCAAGCGATTCAATATCGAAACCACCACTTTAAACAAGAAATACTTTTTCATCAGTGAAGAGAAAGGATCAAAGTTAATTTTGATATCGACTCATAATGATCCCCAAGTACAGGTGGAGTTCATCAAAGCCAAAGGAAAGGATAAGGAAGAGGCAATCTACGATCTCAATTATTTAATTGATGTCAAAGGATGGAAAGCACTAGGCAATAAAATTTCTCAATACGTTGTCAAAAAAGTAAAGTTGATTGAGCCGGTGGCACCTGTCGCTGAGCATAATATGGTTGAAGAAGCAGAGCTAGAGGAAAAACCAGAAGCTGAGGAGAAAGAGATTCCTGATACTGCGACAGTAATTGAAGTTCCTGAAGCGAAGGAAGAAGTTACGCCACCAGCTGATATTCCTAAAGCTGATCAAGATGACTTACCAACACCTGAGAAACCTAAGGATGAACAGAAACCCAACAATGACAAAAAGGATGATTCAGGCTTTGGAATTGGGCAGACGATTGAGTTAGATTTTTAGTTAGCTTACTTTTACGTTTAGAATATAGTTAGTTGATCTGTGCCAATACTTAGTGCGCCACTTTAAGTTCAAGCATCCGCTTGGACTTATCATTAAGACATTCATATTGGTATGGACACAAACGGAGACTTATAACTGATTAGGAGTAAAAAAATATGTTGCCATACAAGGTTGCAATTATTTTTCAAACTTATTTAATTTTTCAAGTTTGGGTTTAAATTCAATCTCCTCCTCTATTTGAGAAATCAATTTTCGAGCTTGTGTTAATGGATGGTTTTCGAAATCAATGTCATAAATAACTTCTTCGGATTTATTCATTAAGGTTCCTTTATCAAAAGCGTTATCATAAGGATCAGAAAGCCAATTTTCATATCCGTTTCCTCCCACAAATATTTTTTTTTCTTTAACTAGTCTCGTTGCTATAATTGAATCTCTTTCCCCAATCATTTCGATTTCAGGTGCTTGTATTTTTATTACATAACTACAATTTTGAAATGGAATAGTCAATGAGGCTAAGTAAACCATTCCAGATGGTTCTTGAGGAATTTTGAATATTGTTTTTATAGCTTCATAATTTTCTAATTCAATTACATCCACTTGAATTAAACCTCCATTGTATTTGGAAATTTGATCTCTATAAAAATCTCTAATAACATCTATTTTTGTTATTGAAGGTAAATCAGGATTTGTATCAAAATAATTTACAGACAAAGCGATTGTTTGTTCAGGATTAATCCATTGTTTGATTTTTCTATTGTTTTGTTCAATTATCCAACCAGACTTTGGAATTGAAATTGAATTTATAGTCGCTTTTTTTCTATTAAATAATTTTATCATTTATTTTTTTGATTGACAGTAACGGTTCTCGCTATGAAACGTGTCCCGAAGGGCATGTTTTTATAGCGTTTGTTGTGCGTAGTTTTTATTCTTTTTCTTTTGCGTTTTCAAACTCCATCAAGCAAGTATTCAAGGGCTTTCCTTTATTATGAATGCATTCACAAAATTCAAATCCTATAGCCTCATTTTTAGTATTCGCAAATTGCTTTTTACAATCTGTTAATGAATTCCTTGGCATCACTTCATATCCATAACGGGCAAATCCAATCGTTAGCACCACGGAAATAACTACTCCTGTGAAAAATAGAAATGGAAATTTTGTGCTGTATTTTTTGGGTTTCTGGATTATTCCAATATCTGAGAACTGTCTAATTGGCAAAATGTATCTTAACCTGTCATAATTCCATGTAAGAAGATACAAATTTGCTAGAACCATTAAGGGTGAGGTCACAATAGAACCTTCAAAACGGACTGCGTACGAGAGTATCCAAATATTTACAATAATTGGGAAATAAAGTAATGCTCCCAAAGCCACAGTTCTAGGTATTAGCAACA
>JAWUWD010000043.1:0-21802 GCA_034112085.1 Cyclobacteriaceae bacterium | reverse complement strand
CCTTAAGGTTGGCCTCTCTATATTCTAATTGACTAACATAATTTTTTTCTTTTTTCAAAGAAGATAGGTAATAGAAATAAAGCAGCGCAGATAATATTAAGTAAAGCACAAATATGATGAGTACGTATAATTGTACTTCGTCCCATATGATAGCACTGTCCACACTAACAACTAATTGGTGGTTTAACATTGCAAGATCACTCTTGAGTCCTATGGATTTGTGGTTTTCCAAAGAGTTCGTAGCCTCGAAATATGAAATTTCATTTGATGTTAAAGATTTCGTGCTTTCATATATTCCCGCATCTTTCTGGAGAATTTCAGAATACCTGTCTAAAGTAAAAGGATAATATAGTTGGGTAGTGTTAAAATCCTTATTGACTAGATGAATTCGGTACATTGGGTCAAATCCAAAGCTAGCAAGCTCTTTATTAAGACTTTTATATTGAATCGCTGTGGTATTTATTGCCAATAATATGCCGTTTTCATCTCGAATAGGCACTCTTATTGGGAGTACCCAATCATTAACATTGGAAAAATAGTAAGATTCTCCTATTGATATTTCTTTTGCTCTTTTTGAGAGAAGGAATGATCTTTTTGTATTTTTTGATTCAGTAAGATTAGGAACTGAGTCAGTCAAATCCATGCCTGTGAGGGTCATTATTTGCCCGGTAGTATCAACCAAACCAAAAGCCAATAGCTCTTTATAATTTTTAAGTGTTTTGTTAACTAGATCTAGTCTTCTCTGTTCTTGATCATGACCATTAATTTCTAAAAGTCTTTGTCCGAGACTCAAAAGTGAATTTCTCCACTGGTTGAAGCTTAGTTCATAATATCTCTTGATTACGGAACTCGCGTATTTAATATCTTTGATACGTTCTTGTTTGACATCTTGATAGATCCATGTTCCAAGTGTAATCGCAAACAAAGTCAGAAATCCAAACACATATAGAAAGAGTTGCTTGGAGGAGAAGTTCTTTTTGCCTGACATTCAATAATTGTTTAGCCTGGATCAGGCTTTGTTAAACAACAAGATATAGATATTATTATAAATAATTTAAAATTAAACTCTAATTATTGATTTTAGTTTAATTTTTTTTATTTAAACTATTTTTGAACATTTAATTATACAGAGAGTTAGGCCAAAGTGAATAACAATTCTATCTCTAGGTTTGTGTTAAATAACACCACCAGTTTATTTTTGTTGATTTCTTCCATAGTGAAAATAGTAAAGATTGCAGGAGTACGGAAACAGCCTCCGTTATTCATATACTTTCTTCTTTCGATATTTCCTGCATACATAAATCCTCGATGCTTAATGATCATTTTGCTTAGTTCTAAGCAACTTGCAACCTTTGCTCAAGACCTACTGTCTAATATTTTGGAAACAAGGATATGATAAATCACTTCTTATCAAATAAATAATTAAGATTGGCTTATGAAGCTAGAGATACAAAACCTTTCAAAAAAATACAACAAGGAAAAGTACGGGTTGAAAGACTTTTCGCTCTCTTTGGAGAAGGGAATCCTTGGTCTATTGGGTCCGAATGGAGCGGGGAAATCTACTTTGCTAAAGATGATAGCAACCATCAGTAAACCTACAGAAGGGAGTATCCAGCTCAACGGGGAAGACATCTCTAAACACCCCAATATTATGCGTGAGCAGTTGGGGTATTTACCACAAGATTTTGGCGTATATCCAAACCTTAACGCCTATGAATTTTTGAACTATATGGCGGCTATGAAAGGTGTTGGTGGCGCTAGCCTAAAAAATCGAATTGAATTACTTTTGGAAGGATTAAACCTTATCGAAAATGCTAAAAGGCCAATCGGTACCTACTCGGGAGGGATGAAACAACGGGTCGGGATAGCACAGGCCTTACTTAATAATCCAAAAGTTATCTTGTTTGATGAACCCACTGTCGGTTTAGACCCTCAAGAAAGAGTACGCTTTAGGAATCTGATCGCAGAGTTAGCGGATGATGCGATTGTTATTCTCTCTTCACATATCGTTTCAGATATAGACACCATTGCTGACAAGGTGGCTATAATGAAAGAAGGAAGATTGTTAATGACTGATGATCTTGATGGTATTATTGAAACGGTGAAGGGCAAAGTAGTGGAAAAAGCCATTGATAAAGACGCACTAAACGAATTCAAATCAAACCACACGGTCGTCAATACAGTACGTAAAAATGGCAAAATACAAGTGCGCTACATAGATGAAGCAAGAGATCATGCGGACTCGTCAGAAGAAGCGACATTGGAAGACGCTTATTTATATCTCACAGAAAAGAACTGATATGAAAAGGATCTTCACATTAGTCCTGTACGATTATCTGCAACGAGTCCGCAGCTATCAATTCTTAATTATACTCTGTGCTAGTCTGGCCTTTGCGTATACACTTATACCTGCTCCTGGCGACATCTATTCTACTGTGCGGATTGGTGAGTATCTTGGGAATTACAATACGGCATGGATTGGCTACGTGTCAGCCATCATGTCTAGTGTTTTCGTAACCCTAATCGGATACTACCTCGTCAATAACAGTATTAAAATCGACCAAACTACCAGAGTGGGTCATATAGTGGCTGCTACAAGTATTACTAATTTCCACTATTTGATTGCTAAGTTCTTAGGCAATTTTCTGGTCCTACTTACGGTGGTGGCACTCATTTTCTTCATGAGTATAGTGCTCTTTTTCATGTATAGCAGCGGATATCCATTCGAAATCACACACTTTTTATTGGCCTATCTACTGATACCCATACCTACGATCTTCTTCATCTCTGCTTTGGCGGTAATACTAGAAGTTTTTTTTGGTAATAAGTCTGTACTTCAAAATGGCGTATTCTTTATTTTATTTATGATTATGCTGGCCCAGGGCAGCAGGATGGGGATCTATAGCGATGCTTTCGGTACCAACTTCCCCACTACGGAAATGGAAAAGCAAGTCGATCTAATAAAAACCAGTCCAGATAAGCAGGAGCTAAACATCGGTTTTATAATAGGAAGAAAATCACTTGAGAAACGATTTGATTTTACGGGAGTCAGCGTGCCTTTCTCGTATGTTTTTTTTCGTACCTCTTGGGCACTATTAGGGCTTCTATTGATTTTTATCGCAAGCAGATTTTTTCACAGATTTGAACTGAAAGAGCGATTAGCTCTTGGAGCTAAAAAAGACAAGCCTGAGCATCTGGATACTGAGCCCTCAGGGCTTCGGGAAATGGACCTTTCGCTATTTCCATCAGTGGAAAAATCCATGAGTATTTGGCCTGTTTTCAAAACAGAACTTTTAATGATGGTGCGTAAAGGGTCGAAATGGCTTTGGGGGTTAAATTTTGCAGGAATGACTCTACTAGTATTTATTCCTATTGAGCCAGCTCATAAAATAGTATTGCCCATCCTATGGTTTTTACAAGTTCACCGGTGGGCTGACTTGGTTACGAAAGAAAAGCGCCATCAGATGCATTACTTTATATTTTCATCATTCAAACCAGTTCAGCGGCTACTTACTTCGCAGTGGATGGCTGCTATAGCGCTGGCGATTGGGTTGGCACTTCCCATAGTTTTACGCTATGCGTTACTAGGGCAATTACTACCAATGGCAGCGATCATAATGGGGGCAATATTCATCATTGCTCTAACTTCCTTTATTGGTATCGCTACAGGTGGGAAGCGCTTGTTCGAAATTCTATTTTTCTTCATAGCTTATCTCAATGTCAACAATCTTCCTTTCACGGATTATTTTGGAGGGGTAAATCCGTCCGTGGAATATTTACTGCTGTTAGGTAGCATAACGGCTATTTTAGGGGTGTTGAGCTTCCTACTCAGGAAGTTTGAACTTAGCAGAGTCTGAGCTTCTAGACTGGAAAGGATCTCATCTAATTACAATTTGCTATGCTGAATGACAAATCTGAGTAATTATTCTCTTCATGGTTACTCAGAGCCTCCAAACGAATTATAAAGAAATTGAATCTTAGTCGCAAATGAGGATTAGAAGGAGGCGCTCATCACCTTCGCCCAGAGGTCAAATACTTCCAACAAAATCTAGAAAGACTTTTTTATGAAGGTCAAGATCCATATCAGGAGAAAGTGATACACGGGCAATATAATCTTTATCACCTTCCTTGGTAGTCCCTTGAGTAGATGTAGCAGGGATAGTCCAATAGCATCCCTTAAGCTGCCCATAACTCACACAGTACTTGCTTTCATTTGGAATTTCTGTAATCATTAAATTAATCAATTTAAGATTTAACGCTCTTTTGTAATCTTCTCGTTCTTCATCAGTATTTCCTTTGGTGGGAAGATCTAATGAGAAGACGGATGGGGTAAACCCTTGATGTGCCAATTCTTCTGAAACAAAATTGATTTTTGCTTCCGGTAAAGTCTCATTGATGAAGTTTACGAATTCACGAGTATTCTTATAAGCGTCATGAATTCTTTGTTTCATTGACGGCAATTGTTTTGCCAATATTTCAATTTGAAGATCTGTAGCTTCGTTGTCACAGAGCTTGAGGTGCGTTTCTACGTTGACCATCAAGTCTTCGGCTTTCTTATTGCCCACACAGTAGCCGGCAGTACACTGCCCACCACTCGGAAATTTCGACCCACTAGCAAATGAAATGGTTCTAACCGATGATAGTATTTCACCATCACCTAAAAAGTGTACGTTAGGACAAAATGTTTGATCTAAAATGAAAACTGGATCGACAGCAATTTCACCAGTTCTAGTTTTACGGACTGTACTTAAGACATCTCTTAACTGTATAAGATCTGGAACTTCGACTCTTGGGTTTGTAGGAATTTCAGCGATGATGTAGGCTATAGCATCTTCTTTAGCAATTTTCTCCAAAACTAAATCAATACTTTGAACCATATCGTTATCACCATCAACAGGCAAATCCAATATTTCAACATTATCAATGCAAGCAGCAACTCTTCTTGCTTGGTCATTTGTCCCACCATAACAATTTGGAGGAACTACAATTTTGATAGCTTTTCCTTTATGATTTTCTTGCGCATCGTGGATTAGGCCCATTAATATGGCATACTGAATAGATAGACCACTAGAGGCAACCAGTGGCTTTGTATTTGTACCAGTAATCTCTTTAATAGAATCTAATACTAGTGCTTTATTTGTCTCGACATTGCTTTTTTTGCTTTCGAAAGAAGACTTGTCTATCAAAACCTTTAAGGCAGCAAGAGAATTAGCTGGAGTCATTGCAATAGTCTCTCTTCTTCGGACATGCTGAATCTCTGAAATATAACTTTCATTGTGTTCACCATTCACTAATAAAATACTTCCCAAGTGAGAATGAACATTGATAAAGAAGTCAATATTTGTGGAGAGATCAATATTGTAAATTTCATCTTGTTGTGAAATGAAAATCGTACATCCGTTAAACACCGGAATTTCTTCTGCTTTCTCAACGTGCTGTAAATTAAATTTATAGCCATAAACACGCCTTAGTATTTCTGCATCAAAAGACTTTGGTAATTCACCTGTATAAATGATCTGGGTGTTTTTATGATCTAATAAGTTCTTTCTAAGAATGGCCAAAGCAGGAACCGTCTTGGATGAAAAACTAATTACATTTTCTGGTTTTAGCTTATTTAAGTTAGCAATTGCCAATTCAAGTAAACAAGATAATGGATGACCTAATCGAATATAATCGAAAGCAGTGGGTAATTCACTTAATGCTGATACTTCAGAATTATTGTCATTAAATAAGGTTTCAAACTGGTCTAAGAATTGAGTCTTGGCCAATTTTTCATCATAAATATCTAATCGATGTGTTGTTAAACTCAACCAGCCAGCTGGCATATTCTCTAACACATGCGTAATATAATTGAGCATTTTATTGTCTTCCATATTTTCTCCTTTCAGATGGGCCGGCAACATACATTAATTAGATTTATTTACTGGTGATTGTTTTCAAATGTTCTGGAATAATCACTCTCGTCTGAGGAGAAAGTTCTTTTACGTGGTCACGAAAAGGGAATAATTTTTCCTCGGCCATTTCTTTTTGAGAGTATCCGTAAGGAATGCGAAAATTATCCCAATGTGTTGGGATGATTATTTTAGGGTAATCTGTAACCGCAAGGAGCCTTTCGTTGTATTTGTACAGTCCTAACTGTGATCGATTGACTCCTGCAAGTAGAATATCTGTCTCAATTCCTTGAAGTTCTCTTTCTATAAAATTCATAGAGCCCATAGTCAATACTCTATGGTTAGTGAAGCGGGCGAGAAACATTAGAGAACCCCCTTCAATAAACTCCGATACTTTAAGTGGAGCCTTAGGCACTTCAGTATACCTTCTGGAATCGAAGTAATGCTTATTATTTAAGATAGAATGCAGTGTAGGAAGAACCCTGACAGAGAAGTTTTCAAACTGGTAATCTTCTCCGCCTTTTACAGCATATAATTGCTCCTCTGGAATACCATAAGCTCGGAGTATATTGCAGGCAGTTTCGGAGGCTTTTACTTTGGCACCTGTCTGCTTAGCAATGTATGGAACATCGGCAATGTGATCGAAATGAGAATGATGCACCAGGATAAAGTCCACATTGGAAATCAAACGGTCAATCAAAACGGTGTCTGAAACAAAGTAATCATCGCGCTGTACTGTGGCTCTATCGTCTTTGGCACTCACGCTAGGCCCAGTGCCAAGTTTGACCCTAGATATATATGGATCTACCAGAATTTTAGTCTGTCCATCTGTGATCTCCCATCCGGCTGTTCCTAAATACTTCAACTTAATTGAATCAGATTGAGCCATTGTTCTGAAAGGCATCATAAAAGCAAAAACAAAGACTAGTTTAACAAAGACTAACTTTTTGCTAGTTATAGTGTTAATTTTTTTCATAATACGAGTTATTTATTACTTGTTTGATTAAAATAATAGCGGTTAATTTCGTCAGAGTTGGCCTCAATAATTTCCGGAAGCCCATCGTTGTTTAAATCTGAGGTGATAATGTCATAAGTGAGAAATGTATCTTCAGAGAGGAGATGTTTTTCCCAGTTTTCACCATTTCCCATATTGAGGTAGACAACATTTGGACTTTCTGAATTGCCGATGATTATATCCATGTCATTATCCATATCCATGTCAACCATATGAACAGCGTAACTTCTCATCTTGGTGGAGTCAAGGATTTGATATAGAGAGAAGGGTTTGTCATTACTCCCAAAATATATAATGTTCGATTCACCAATGTTGGCAGTAATGATATCCAGAAGGCCATCATTATTTAAATCTTCTACCGCTAAAGAACGCGTATTGTCATGACCAGTACCGAAACTGATCTTTTCACTAAAGTCTAAATGACCGTTGTTAAGATAGATATAATTGGGTTGTTTATCCCTATTGGCCAAGACCAGATCGAGGTCACCATCTCCGTTCATATCTGCTATTTCTACATCAATAGTAGAATCATCTTTACTGCCGAAAGGTATGGTATTTGTAAAATTCCCCTTACCGTCATTTAGGCAAATTTCATTGACATGACCTCTATTGGTAATAAGAATATCTATATCACCATCTAAATCCAAGTCTGCCAAAGTCAAATTTCTGGTGGGAGCATATTGTTCTCCAAATGATGAGCTTCTTGAGAAAATTCCTTTACCATCATTCAAAAATATATAGTTTGGGGCCATATCGTTACCAACGGCAATATCCAGGTCACCATCGTTGTCCAGGTCGGCAAGTTCGGTCGCATAGGAGGTGGATTTTTGCATTCCAAGATTTCTTTCAACTGTAAATATTCCGCGGCCATTATTTATGAATATTCTGTTCTGTCCTGGCCAATGTCTTCCATTGGCAACCACAAGGTCATTGTCCCCATCACCGTCAAGATCTCCACTCGAAATTGAAGCGGTTCGCTCTTTATCAACACCTAAAATTAAACGTCCGTTGGTTCGCATGTCAAAATCTTGCGTAAAGGAATTGTGGCAAAAAAAGAAAAGTATGCCGGCAATCAAGTAAATGTTTTTCATGTTGCTTTCATTTTAATTTGATGAATAGTCCTTATTAAGTGCTAAACCATTAATCATATACTTCTACCACCAATTCGATTTCTACCGCTTGGCCTCTGGGCAGAGAGGCCATACCTACAGCAGCTCTTGCATGCCTGCCCTTCTCTCCAAAAACTTCGACCATCAAATCTGAAAAACCATTGATTACTTTTGGTTGGTCAACAAAAGACGGGTCTGAATTCACCATTCCAAGTACTTTTACAATCCGCTTTACTTTATTTAAATCTCCAAGCATTTCTTTTAATACAGCAAGCTGATTGATTGCGGTCAATCGAGCACCCTCATAGCCTTCTTCAATAGAAATGTTCTGTCCTAATTTCCCTATTAGCTCTGTTCCATCTGATCTTTTGGGGCCTTTTCCCGCCAAAAAAATTAAATTCCCTGACCGAACGCCATTAACGTAATTCGCCACCGGTTTAGGAGCTTCTGGTAATGAAATATTTAATGCTTTTAATTTGGCTTCCGGATTATAATCAGCTTCAGGTTTGGAGTGATTATCACAAGAAATGCAAAAAGTAGAGATTGAGATGCAGATGAGTAAGTAAAAACTAGATTTTTTCATATTTAGTTATTTAG
This sequence comes from Cyclobacteriaceae bacterium, assembly GCA_034112085.1. GTDB lineage: Bacteria > Bacteroidota > Bacteroidia > Cytophagales > Cyclobacteriaceae > JAWUWD01. The sequence goes on along the minus strand of JAWUWD010000043.1, from coordinate 13,190 downwards.
TTATTTAAGAATTTATTCCAAAAATTGTGGAGGCTTGGGGTTGAATTTTTAGTTGCGTATGGCGCTTTGGCTATTATGAGTGAAGATTATAAAGCACGAACCTTGCTGATGGTTCAATTCTACAGTGTTTTTACTATTATTAATAGTAGCTGACTTTTCAAGTTCCATCAAAGTTTCGTGATTAACGATACCCCGTTTATTTATAGGTGGTTTTTATACATTGTTTCTATTTTTCAAGGCCAAGTAAGACAGGTCGTTAAAAGTATGGCGCATCAGCTACTCAACGACATTTAACATTTCTTTAATATGGTTTTTAAACCCACTAAGTGTGTTAGTTAACACTTTTATTTGATCCGCTGCCTCCACCCAGTTTTCTTGTTCAATTGCTTCTCGAACACCTGGCAAAGTTTTAACTCCGTAGCCTGTATAAAACCCAGGGGCATAAATCTGGTGTTTGTACCACGGGCGTCTAGGCAATCCCGTTTCATTAGACAATACACGTTCTGTTAATATCAATTTCTCATTTAGCTTAGTACTTTTAGCCTGATCCAGTTTGCTTAAATCCTGAGCTGCAAAATCGATAATCACTTCATTTAATGCTACCAATTCATTTTGAAGAGGTGTGAAGTCCAAGTAAGGAATTAATTCCTTTTTTGCTGGTTTTACAAATGTCTTTTTAGGATCTGCAGAGAGTTCGAAAACATTTTTTTCTACCATTGTATTGTGTTTTTCAACGGCTGTTCGCATATCATTCATAAGTTTGATTAATTCTGACATATATCCTGAAATTGTGCTGTTCCATTGTTGAAATTCAAAAGGTAACACATCTGAATTAGTCAATCGAAGTACAATTCTTCCTGCAGTTTTGGCTAGCACAATTCCATATTCGAAGTCTGGATCTTTGAAGCGCTTATAATGTGGATACGTATCATAAATAGTGTGATATTCTCCTCCTTGGTTTTCTCCTCCATACCCTAAATTCAATGCTGCAATACCTGCGTGTTGAATAAAAGGAGTATAATCAGAACCTGATCCTAAGGCATACAAACCAGGATTTCCATCACCCCCGTTTAACAAATCAATGGCATTTCTACGCTCTCTAACTGACACTCCAGTTTGAGGATCTACAACATCCTCAGACACTTCCATAACCATGGCCTGTAACGTATGTGAACCTCCTGAATATAAAAAACCTCTTCCATTCGAATCTGTATTTATATACGCAACAACTTTCTCTTGAAGCTCTTCTTTGTGATCTTCTACCCACTCAGTTGATCCAATCAAGCCTGGTTCCTCGGCATCCCAAGCACAATAAACCAAAGTTCTTTTTGGCTTATAACCAGATTTAACTAGTTCACCTACGGCACGTGCCTCTTCAAGTAATGCGACCAGCCCACTCACCGGATCATTGGCTCCATGAACCCAAGCATCATGATGATTCCCTCTCATTACCCATTGATCAGGGAAAACATCACCTTTCATTTTAGCTATGACATTATGTGCTGGCTTAAGTTGCCAGTCAAACTCAAGCTTCAAATGAACTTTAGCTGGTCCTGGACCTACATGGTAGGTGATAGGCAAGGCACCTTTCCATGAATCAGGAACAACGGGTCCTCTAAGTGCTTCTAAAAGTGGAAGTGCATCCTGATAGGATATTGGTAATACTGGAATTTTAGTGATCGTTGGAGCATCCTTTCGATCAAGACGCTTGGCATTTTTTGTCGCTCCATATCCTGGAGTAAGCACATCACCGGGATACAGCGGCATATCCATTACCGATCCGCGTTGCACCCCTGTTTCGTTTTTAAACGCACCATCCGGATAGGTATCACCTCTGTAGTAGCCGTCATCAATAGGGTCTGAATAAATTATACATCCTATTGCTCCCTTTTCAGCCGCCAATTTGGGTTTAATACCTCTCCAAGATCCATAATACTTGGCAATTACAATTTTACCTTTAACATCAATCCCTAGCTTCTCAAGCTCTTCATAATCAGCTGGGATGCCATAGTTTACAAATACCAATTCTGCCTCTACATCGCCATCCGTTGAAAAAGCATTGTAACTGGGTAAAAGTTCATCGGTCTGCTGAGTATATTTATCTTCCTCAATGGGTATGGCTGAAAGTTTTGCTTTGTAGCTGGTAGGTTCTGTTAGTTCAAGTAGCCTAATTTTTGGATAAGGAAACAATACATGATAGGTTTCAATTTTGGCATCAAATCCCCAAGATTTAAATTGATCAACCATCCATTCTGCATTTTGACGACCATATTCCGTCCCTACATAATGAGGCCTAGCTGAAAGTAGCTGCATCCATTTATCTAAATTTTTTGGAGAAAGTTGAGCGTCAAATGCCGCTTCTAGTTTATCTTGACTTTCGACATTGGCTTCTTTAAAGCCAATAATACTATTTTGCGCGGATGATGCAATTGACAAAATACACGCGAATACTACTATACAAATTCTAATCATAGCTCTAATCGTTGAATATTGAAGATAATAATTTCTTTGTGACTCAATTAATTAATGATGTAAAATCATGTTTTGATAGTTTATAACCACAACTGATTTTAATGTCGTAAAAATTATACAGAACGTTTGGCTAAAATGCGCAGGGTGTAATTTGCATCATCGTTTTCGCACAATACCGATTATAGCCAAATAAAAGTAATACTTATGGAGGACTTTCAAAAATTTAGCACACGCTTCTAACTTACAGAAATTTTGTGTTTTTTTAGCTACTGTTATGCACCTGTTTTAAGTACAATGAATGTTGAGCTTTAATATAGATTTTTACACTTAATTGACAAAATCTAAACAATGGGTTCTAGCCCAATATCGCCAGTACCTAACTGCTATTTCTCTAGGACATAGGTTGGCATAAAAAGTTGAAAAAGAATTAAACTACTCAGTTTGTGCAATTATGTCTTTCGTTAGTAACAAGAGGACGAAATAACCCAATGAGGCTGCAAAGGGCCAGCGCGACCTGTTATACCATCGTTCCATCCCAACCAATATGACCATGAGGACAATTAGTATGATAACAGATCCACAAAGGGACTGGGAGTCCATAAATATATGTCTCGTCCAATGCAGCTTCGGGTGAAATTATTGCAGGCCATCAATCGCATGTGAAAGGAAATATCACGCTACTGTGCTGTCTTGATCGCCAGCCAAAGGAAAATACAAAACAACAACAGGGCAGTAATATCAATAAATAAGAACTTAATAACGAGTAAAGGGATACTGGCTTCCACACCATTATCCTTTAGTAGCGGTTTGGAGTGCCTGAAACCCACTTAGAACCAGTGCAGCAGCAAGTAAGAGCGATTCATAACCTAAAGTGTGATGATGTTTGCGCCATCTACTTTTGATCAATCATGCTTGAATGACCATTTGCAATATCCAAGAAATCGCACTAATTCCATGTATAATAATGCGCGTCTCGATATTGACAATTGCTGAAAAAAAACTGGGCCAGAAGGATGAAAATGTGAGCACGAAGATTACTATTAACCATACCCACCATTATTTCTTCAATCTAACTCTTTTGCGATTGTAAAAGAGTTGTAATTAGTCCTAGTTAAATTTCTTAATTAAGTGGTAAGAAAACTCAATGATTTCCTTGTAGTTGTCCTTACTTATCTTTTCGTCAATACCGTGAAAACGCGTCATACTCTCTGGTGTAATCCGGATTGGATAAAAGCGATATACATCATCTGAAATTTCGTAAAAATAACGAGCATCAGTGCCTCCACCAACTAAACCAGGCACTACAATACTACTTGGAAACATACTGCGTATTGTTTTTTCTAGAGTTTTATAAGCTTCAGAATCAATACTAGAAACGGGTGAAGGATTGGTCAAAAAGCCTACAGGTTCTACTTTTATTTTATCAGAGATGGTACTTTCAATGTGTTTTTTCACAGACTCTATAGATTCTCCGGGAAGAATTCTAAAATTAATTGTTGCTTCTGCAACTGTAGGAATCACATTATTCTTTAATCCACCACCAATTATCGTTGGAGCAGTTGTTGTATGTGCATTTAAAGCTTCAAGTACTGGTTTTTTTAACAACCAAGGGTTGGCAAATACCAATTTTTTAAAAAAAGGCAATTCTGCGCCCATGTAGTTAAACTGATAATCAATAGGTTTTACCAGTTTATAGGGCAGTTGATTATTTTCAAGATCAACAATGGCTTGAGCGAGCATACCTATAGTGTTTTCGCGAGGCGGTGCCGAGCTATGACCACCTTTGGTCTCAACGATAAGCCGGAAGGAAGCAAATCCTTTTTCGGCCAAATTAACCATTGCTACAGGATTGTCAATTCCTGGAACTAGGTCTTCTGCTAAAAAGCCACCTTCGTCAAGTGTCATTGCAGCATGCACACCTTTTCCTTTTAAATGTTGAGCGATTTCGGCAGCTCCATTTGCACCACCAACTTCTTCATCATGTCCGAAAGCCAGGTAGATAGTTTGTGAAGGTACAAATGATTCTTCAAGGAGCTTTTCTACCGCTTCTAATAGCCCTATTAGGGTGCCTTTATCATCCATTGTACCACGACCGATAATATCTGTTTCAGAGATTACACCATCAAAAGGGCCTGCTTCCCAATCGTTTAAAGTGGGTAGGTCTACTGGGACAACATCTTGATGTGACATTAAAATGATTGGCTTTTTTGAGGAGTCTGATCCTTCCCAAGTATACAGTAAGCTGTAGGTGCTAATTTTTTCTAGTGTTAGTTTAGCATGTGTTAAAGGATAGGTTTCTTCAAGAAACCTATGGAAACCAAAAAAGGCTGCTGAATCAGGAATGGCATCTTCACTAAAAGATATTGTCCGGTACTGCAAGCCTTTTGAGAGGTTTTGAAAGACATCATTTGGTAGAATTACGTTTGCCAGACTTTCTGAAGCTACCTGTTTAGAACTTAGCCTTAAGGTATTGAAAATTAAAACGAATAACAGGGCAAAAAATACCGCGACAATTAAAAGAATTATTTTTTTCATAAGGGCTGGTTATTAAATATATTTTAAAGAATCTTATAATTGTTTATTGGTTTGTCATAATGAACTACAACGGTAAATGTAAAAAGTCATTCTTATGCTTTATACATAGTGTTTTAATTAGTTTTAATAGTACATGTCTGCATTCAGATTTTTACTTGATATGCTATTAACAAACAGCTTGATATGACTAAAATGTTGATTGTCGCTCGCGCTATCCATGGAAATTTTGAGTAATCAACTTTCGCATAGTCACCTATAATTACACTGAGACTCATAAATAAAAACCATGGAGTTAGGAGTAAGGTAAATTTCCATTTTAATAACATGATCGCTAAGTCATGCATAAATCCACAGACAATAAAAGTGATTATCAGGGATAGTGCTGAGGGAAAGATGAATTTAAGCGGTTTGAAAATATATTTCCCGAGATAATATCCCCAGATGGGATTCCAGTATTGCCAAAATATCGAAAACTTTCCGGCCCCCAGAGAACGATATAACATATTGCGAAGGGAATCACTGTTACCTAAGGGCACACCGTTTCTTCTTTTTACATAATCAGATAAATTCAAATTTATATTTTATGTTGTCTAATTAATTACAACGGTTTGGCTAAACTGCGTTTTAATGCAGTTTAGGTCTTGTTGGCAAATCGTTTATTCTTTTACCAATCTAATGACATAATTTTGATCTTCCGATTCAATTATTAAAATATAAACCCCTGTAGGCTCTGCTAATTTTAAGTTAAGTAGTTGACTATTCTTAAAGGTTTTTGAGTGAACTAGTCTTCCTGTTATATCAGTTATTGATATGGATACTGATTCGTGCATACTTCCTAGATCAATGGAGAAGTTACCACTTGTTGGATTTGGGTAGAGTAGTAGTTTATCTCTAAAATCATTTTCTATGATTCCAACTCCAAGTACTGTATGAGGATTACTATATTCAATATGAAGTTTTGCACATGATGTTTTGGCTCCTTCATAAGATTCAGCAACTCTTTTACCTAACCCAGTTATTTTAAATACCATGGAATTTCCAAGTATCCAATCTTGTAAATTTACAATCTCTGTTACTATTGAAGATAGGTCTGGTGTTCGTTGATCTTCACCGTATAATCCAGCTGAAGACCATGCTGGAACTGACCAATTTACTATGTTTGAAGTATTTGATCTTGAACTCACATTCTGAGAATCAAAAGTTTGAGCATCACCAATATTTTCCCCATGTATAATCAAATTTGTTTCATTACTTGTTGCTTCATCAACTGTAAATTGAATATAAGCATTTAAGATATTTGCCGATTGAGGAACATTGATATTATTAAATCTTAAACCAATTACCTGATCAAAGCCATCATAAACCATTTCAAGATCTGAACTACTCATATCCAACGTACCATCCTGTCTTTCTTCAACATCATCACTACCGGTAGAAATTGAAACTTCAACTTCATTTAAATCATCATCCTCAAGAGTTACAGTAGCTTCAACTAGAGAACTCAAAGAGGCTCCTGTTACATTTTGTAAAACCAGATTTATTGTTTTATCATCCTCAATGTTTCCGTCTTGCAATATATCAATATCAAATGTCTTTAAACCATCTTCTCCATCTGCCCAGTATAAAGTTCCAGGTGAAAAATTAAAATCAGATCCTAAAGTTGCTGAACTGCCCGTTGATAATGCGTATTCTACTGAAGCTGCACCTAGTGATCCAGCTGAACGTTGAACTGTTACTGAAACAGTACCTTGAGACTCATTTGCATAAAAAGTTTGTGTAGAAAATTGCACATTACCTGGATATCCAGCAGTAAAGTTTACCGATACCTCGGCATAATCAACATTCGAGCCATACACAATATCATCAACCTTGATGTAAAGATCATTGTTGCTGCCGCCAAAATCGTTGACTACATACACAGAGTCCTCCAGGTCAAGTTTAGCAAGAAGCCAGGACTGGGAATATCCTGGGTTCGAGCCCCGTTTAGTAACCGTTATTTGATTAGCAGACTCCTTAGTGTCGCTGTTGAACCCTTTTTTTCTATTGAAGGCTATATGGATATCATCCCCATTGGCACCCTGGACCTTTAGGAGTACCTGTTCATCGCCTGACGCCTTGGCATAATCGACCACCCCAACCAAATTACCGGTCCACGAATCCGTGGCATCCGAGATGACAAATTCTCTATCACTATACCAACCTAATTGAGAGCTCTTGGCTCCATTGTAAGCAGAATAGGTGGTAGTTTTGTGGCCCATATATCCGGTATTATCACCATATGCCAAGCCTGCTTCACCAGAATGAGCCAAATTCATATTGTGACCTGTTTCATGCATGGTAACGTTTATGTTGTCTGTTTTAGTATGTTTATACACGCTCATCCAATGATCAACGTTTGCATACCCCTGCCAAGCACCTGCCATACCGGGTGGGCAAATAATCATGACGAGGTGAAATTGGCTTGTCAAGCTAAAACCAAGCTTTGCATTTGCTGCTGCTATAGCTGCATTCCTCCAGCCAGCTGTTTGACCATCTACACCGATCACATCATGGTCGATAGCTACCTGAATCACTCCGTCTACAACAGAAGGCCCCGTGGCGGGAACAAGAGTTTTCTTGCCGAATGAAATAGCAGCGAACTGAGAAGCAAGACTGGGTGAATGACCATCAGTGCCAAATACATAATCACTCATTTTAGCCGGGGTTACTATGGGTTCTGAATCATTAGCTGAGACTTGAATAACGAGCACTATTGATTCACCAGTGCCAGGTAATTTTTGAACAGATGATTTCCTTGATATAACCGCATCATAATCGACATTGATAATCGACCATTTTGAAGTATTAGTGAGAGGGATATTGCCGTTGGTCAATCTCACTCTGGGGTTGAGTTTCCTTCGGACACTATTCTCATCCCATCCATTGGATCCGGCCTTAGCCTTGAGCTTTCTCTCGATAGATTCCATCTCGTTATAAAATTGCTGTTTGAAATCCTCACTTACCACTTCCAGATTAATTATTTCGCCATCTACGACACCGGGCTTAGGGGAGTCTAAGATAATAGTAAATGTTTCTTCATGCACCCCTAGACATACTTGGTATACAGTACCCTCAATCGGCAGTGTATCTCCCTGCGGTGCAGTCACTATGTTGTTTTGCTTATTAGTTTCTGTTGAAATTCCAATTGAGAATTTCGCAGTATGTGCTTGAGCTGATATTGAAATAAACCAAACACCGAAAATAATTAAGATTGCTTTTTTCATATTTTAAATTGAGTTTATAGCCTTCGCTATATCGCCTGATAATTCCGTCATTTTTATACATTTTGCTACGTGATGTGTAGCCGTTATTCAGGGCGGGGCATAATGTTTGCCAACGCTTAGTATAAGATCCGTTTTTTCTATGGGTTTTATACATTGTTAACTACTGATGAACGGATAAATAAACTAGAACTTAAATAAAAAGAAAAAAATAATTAGATGGATTGCAGAAGTTACAGGTGTAGCTAAACAAATTAGGGTTGAAGCATATAAACAAGCAGGTGATAGTATGCAACAATATGCTTATTGACACACAGGTGGCTTATTAGTTAAAGGTCATAAATATGATATTTCAAATATACTTTATGAATACCCAAATAGATGTTTGAAGCAAGGAAGCCCTAATTTGTTTGGCTGTCAATTTGATAACCTTAGACAAGAATTATGGAAACTTAGCGAAGAAGATAAATCTATAATTGTAGAACTGAACAAAGAGAATTTGTAGTTAACGCCCGTATAGAACGCTGTGCCTATCCAGAACTTAATGGTTATGAAAGTAGTATTTTCTGTGTTTCCCTGCAAGCTGCACAGAGATTAGCGACAACCTTTCTGCGTGATCACCAGCCGGAACCTGCGTGCAGGCTGTTGTAAGGCGTTATTCGTTTTTTGAGAAACGATAATTAATTGACATGTCGAATGAATTTAATCGATAAAGCCTAAGGTTTTCTCCAACGACTGGGTCAAGGGGGTCTATACTTCTAAATTCAAGTTCGTTATTGTATTGAAGACCAAATAACTTCCTATTGATAAATCAACTGCCTTAGATAATGTGAAAAATAGTTCTACCCTAACTCCATAATCAACTCTCTTAAAATCATCATTATCGAAAGTTGATTTTATATTCAGCTCATTTTGATGGAGTAACAATTTAAATTCCGGACCGACTGCTACTTTTAAGAATTCAAGTGGTTTGTATGTTAATATTATTGGTAATGATAAATAGTGAAGAGAAAGATTGTCTTTAGTGTCAAACAGAGTCCTTTTCATGTTATTAAATGAATAACCAGGTTTAGTCATTACACTTATTTTGTTAAATGATTTCTCTAATAAGCCGCTCACATTAAACCCGACACCATTCTTCCAAGATCCAAAATCTTCATCGCTGTCAAGGCTGTTGTAGTTTAATCCAAATGATATCCCTGTTTCGAGTTGCCCATAACATTTACTTGAGAGCACAACAATTACCATTATACTCATTAAAAAAATTCTTCTCATGATTTGGTTTAATGCCTTACAACGCCCGTATAGAACGCTGTGCCTATCCGGTGCTTAATAGTGATGAAAGTAGTATTTTCTGTGTTTCCCTGCAAGTTGCACAGAAGTTAGCGACAACCTTTCTACGTTATTTCCTGCCGGAACCTGCGTGCAGGCCAACCACTAAAATATGCTTTGTCGAGACCCACTTAATCAGCCATGAAACTCAAAACACAGAAAATACGGACTAGTCGCATGGACTCAAATAAATGTGAGTAAAGGCATGCGTTTCTATACCGTGTTAGCCACATATTATGAGTTTTCAATAATTTTTTGCTTGTCATTTGACAATTTGTAGCCAAATGATTGTGCCTTTTTTATTGTTTCAATAGCTTTTTCCATTTCTCCAGTGGCCAGATAGCCGTCACTTAAACTATCGTACAAATTCCCACTCTTTGGAAATAATTTCACATTGAATTCGAAAATTTTCACTGCATCGAATGGTCTCTCTAGTGTTAATAGAGCGTAGCCTAGTGAATTCAATTGCAGTTTATCAAATTTGTATTTTTCAGGCGAAGACTCTTTTAATTCCAAGTATTTGGCAATACCTGATTCAACTCCTTCTTTCAATACAATAGGCTCTATCGCTTCTTTGATGTTAGGTGTTTTATTCCATTTAGCTATTTTCTCAATTCTCGCTCTCAGGGAGTCACCATTGTGATATTTCCCTCTCAAGAAAACGCCATTAATTTTCCGAGTATTATTGATATCCTGTAAGGGGTCGGACGATAGCAACACCAAGTTAGCTAATTTACCTTCCTCGACTGTTCCGATTTTTTGTTCAATTCCTAGGAATATCGCAGGGTTGATCGTGGCAGTTTGTATGGCCTCCAAGGGGGTGAAACCAGCACCTTCTACAAATATTTGGAGTTCATCATGTAAACTAAATCCTGGGAAAATGTACATCATCCCAATGTCAGTCCCTGCTAAAAACCTGTTATGAGGCATCTTATTCATCACTGATAAACCCAAGTGATACCAATTCCTTTCTTTCTGAAAATCCTCCTTTGAAAGGGTCTTAAAGTAGCTGTGTCTAGAAATTTCAAAATCACTTCCCCAAGCCGGAGGCAAATAATATACTCGTGGATCATTAGAGAATGATGAGTCGTTTATGTAACTGTACATCCGATTGGTGACAGAAGAGGGACATATCCATGTTTTACTGTCACCTATCAATTTGTTCAGATCCTTCGTCTTATTTTCAACAAATGTCTCTACTAAAAATTCTCTCTGCGACATTGAATATTTCTGCCTGATATCATTCTTGATTATGCCGTGTTCGATAGAATCTAAATAGTCTTTCTTTGATGATGTATACTCAAGAATGTCACTAAAATGTTCTATTGATCGTTGTCCTGCTGTTACCGCATCTTCTAAAGTTACTGTTCTAGGAATATGTCCACTAAATTGAATATCTAGTTTTTTGCATTCATCAGCTATCGCGAGATACACGTCTCGATCAAGTTTCGAATATACTTTGATAAAATCAACTCCAGCTGATTTCTGTTTTCTAACAATTTCACGGCCCTCTTCTGGAGTCCTGGCTACATCAGAGTTGGCGCGATTTGAAGGGTACCCATCTACCAAGGCTCCCGAAGTCACTATTTCGGGGATAAGCAAAGAGTCTGCTTTTTCCTCTTTCAGAAATTCAGCCATTGCTCCACTGTTGTCTTGCATCTCTCTTATGCCTGTTACGCCATTAGCTATAAGCATGGGCAAATAGTCTTTAAAGTTAAGAGAGGTATGCGTATGCATATCCCATAGCCCTGGAATTAAATACTGTTCACTCCCGACAATAGTTTGTATTGAGTTAAAATTGAATGTTTTGTTCTTAGTAATCGAAATAATGCTGTCTGCTTTGATGGCAACATCCATCCCAAAATTGATTGCTCCACTCTTTACGTCAACTACATTTACATTTGTTATGACTAATTCACATTCTATTGATTCTTGGCATCCTGAACTCCCTATGCTTAATATCGCTAAAAAATAAAGTAGGTTTCTCATAATTATTTTGATTGTGACTCTTCTAATTGAAAAAAATGTAAAAGACAGGAAAGTAATAGGGAGTTGTTTCATAGTTCATGGATTTATTTCTTGCTAAGAAACCAAAATGATAGTTAAACAACTAATTACTTAGTTAAAACTATTAATTAGCTCTAGATTTATATATCTTATATCAGAAGCATGTGAAGGGAATGAATAAAGTCAATTTAGCAACCACATTGCTACTAGAATTCGGCTACAGCAATGCACTATATCGGCACAATACGAAACATTTATAGTTTTCTGTGCATTGACGCTGAAGGGTTTGCCCTGATAGCCATCAAGAAGGAGTCAAATGACCCATAAAAGGCTTAAGGTGTGCGTTACAAATCAATTTCTTTGATTTTCTCATGAATATATTGGTTGTGGCTAACGCCCGTATAGAACGCTGTGCCTATCCGGTGCTTAATGGTGATGAAAGTAGTATTTTCTGTGTTTCGAACCAAGTTGCATTGCCTTTAGCGACAACCTTTCTGTATGATCACCTGCCGGAACCTGCGTGCAGGCCACCCACAACAACTAGCTTCTGCAAGACCTACTTAAACAGCCATGAAACTCTAAACACAGAAGATACGGACGAGTCGCACTCACTTGATGAAACGTGAGTGAAGGCATGCGTTTCTATACCGTGTTATATGGCAGTTTACTTTATAGGATGATCACTTCTTATCTTAAGTCAATGGATCTATTTATTTATAGCCTCAATTTTGCTAAGAACAAAAACATAATAACATGACGCTATCAAAACTTCAAACCCAAGGAAAAGCTTATTCGAAAGTAGCAGGTCTACTTTATCTTGTCATTGCCATTATAGGTGGTTTTAGCATCGGCTATATGCCTAATGAAATAGTGGTAGATGGAAATGCAGCACTCACATTTCAAAATCTATTGGACAACACATCGCTATTCAGATGGGGTATCGCTGGTGACATTGCCGTCATGGTGATGGAGATGCTACTCACCGTGATGCTTTATCAACTGTTTAAATCATTTAGTGATACAGGTATGACAATTGCTGCATATTCTAGACTAGCTATGGCTATAATCATGGGAATGAACCTTATTAATTACATGATTCCTGCAATGATCATCGCCCAACCTGAATACCTCGGTTCATTTAGTTCATCAGAATTGGAATCTCTGACGCTTCTATTCTTAAAGGCACATAAGTATGGGGAATTGGCTTGGCAAATTTTCTTTGCTATTCATCTTTTCACACTTGGCTATGTCATTCGACAATCTGGTAAAACTCCAAAGTGGTTAGGTGTTTTGATGTTGGTAGGAAGTATTGGTTATGCAGGGGATAGTCTTATTCAGTTTACATTGATAGATTCAGAGGTGCTTTACTTGTTGTTTTCATCTTTGCTCGTTTTGGCTGTTATTGCCGAGTTTTGGTTCGCGTTTTGGCTCTTGATTAAAGGAATGATCAAAGAAGTTAAAGCTTAGGAAAGGTTACGCTTTCTTCTGATAAGCTCGCTTTTTAATTCGACTGAGTGACTCAGGAGTTACGCCTAAATAACTAGCAATCTGATGTTGGGGAACTCTATTCAATAAGCCAGGATT
>JAWUWD010000042.1:0-9477 GCA_034112085.1 Cyclobacteriaceae bacterium | reverse complement strand
ATGAAAGGTATATTACATTATTTGTTAGCATACCTATTCTTCATGTTGGCTATGTCCGCTGCTACAGTGATGGCTTTTGTAGTTTATTCGAATTATATCAGTCCAGAGTTTTTCAATTAGGTTGTTTAAAAAAAAGCAGCCGAGCTACTGCTCTTTCATAATCTCTGGCTGACCATTTACTGTCAGATCGAATATGTCATTTCTAGCATAGTGACCTATCGCATCAAAATCTAGCTTACTTCTTTTGACATCTTCTAAGTCCAATTCTGCTATGAGTACTCCTGCTTTATCGAATAATGGCCCAGCCAATATTTTACCCATTGGAGATATAATGATACTGCCTCCAGGACATATGTTTTCATCTTCATCTTTGACCAAATGCTGATAGTCATCAGGATACATAGATTTGGTGAAGTACTGATTACAACCTAGCACAAAGCAACGCCCCTCAAGTGCGATATGCTGCATCGTAGATGTCCATTCAGGTCTAGAATCTGCCGTTGGAGCTATATAGATTTCTACTCCTTTGCTATACATCGACATTCTGGCTTGGGGCATATAGTTCTCCCAGCAGATGAGCCCACCGAGTTTCCCGATTCTAGTTTTACAAGTCACCAAAGATTCTCCTCCTGCCTCACTCCAAATGAGTCTTTCAGTACCAGTAGGTTTTATTTTTCTATGTACGCCCATAAGACCAACTTCTGGCGAAATATAGATCATGGAGCAATACAAACTTCCATTAGTTTCTTCCTTCTCTGTGATGCCAATCACTAGGAAGGCACTATTTTCCTTAGCTATTCTTTCCAGACGATCACGGTCTTGGCTCCCCAAGTCAATGCTATTATTGTAATATCGTGCATATAAGTCTCTGCCCTCTGTTGTTCGCTTTCCGACATTGGCACCAAACGTAAACCCTCGTGGATAGCCCGGTACAAATGACTCCGGAAACACAATCAACTGACAGCCTTCCGAGGCATATTTCCTAGTGAGATTTTCAAGTTTCTCTAGAGTTTTTACCTTATCGAAGAATACTGGACTCTCTTGTATCACGCAAACTTTGACTTTCATAACTCAGGCTTATGGTCTGTCAATTGTTCTTAAGTAGAGCTTCTCCACTTTCTCTCTTGCCCAAGGAGTTCTTCTCAAGAATTTTAAGCTTGACTTGATAGATGGATCATGTGTGAAACATCTAATAGTGATTCGCTCACCCAGTTCTTCCCATCCATATTCGTCATGAAGCTTCTCTAATATATCAGCTAGTTTTACTCCATGAAGCGGATTGTTTGCTTGTTCGTTATTTGAGTCGGTCATAGCCAAGATCTTTGAGTTCTGATGCTGTTTTTGTAAGTACATTGATGTCGAGAACAATGGGAGACAAAGGTGCATCGGTAGAATCTGTTTGCACATTCGCAATACTTTCAATGACCTCCATTCCTTTAAATATTTGCCCAAAGATCATATATTCCCCATCAAGTCGATGAAGACCATCTTTGTTTTGAACGATATAAAGCTGACAACCCGCTGATAATTTTTCAGCATTGCCATCTCTTCCAGCTCCTACAGCGCCATATACGTGGCGAATAGAATCATTAAATTCTGGCTCAATGAGGTAAGGTGAATCAGCAAATCCTTCTGCCGTATCTGGACAACCACCCTGAACAACAAAATTTTTGATCACACGATTGAAAGTCAGACCATCCCAGTAATCATCATTGGCCAACTTGATGAAGCTAGCCTTATGATTTGGAGTTTCGTCATATAGCCAAAACAACACCTCTCCCATAGTCGTCTTGATCTGACCAACCTGATAAGTTTGAGCCTCCTTTTTAGGAGAACATGAAATAAAAATTGTGAAGATGATTGGTATGAGGAACTTATTCATGGGATAAATATAAATCATTTAAGTGAGAGCTAATATTGGAACAGAAGCTATATGTCTTCGGCAATTTTTATCAATTGATTGATTGTCTTCCAATTGCGTGTGGTAGCTCTTACTTTGAGTTTGTTCTCAAAAAAATTATTATTCATTTTGGCCCTTCCATATCCTTGTGAGGAAAAAAAGTAAATCGTTGTTTCATCAATATGATACTCTTCATTGGGATAATTTACCCCTTCTAATTTTTGCAGATTTTCTACTAGTGGAACTGCTCCGAGGATTGTCATATAGATTTGCTGATCTTGGTGATATCGCTCCTCGGTAAAAGGATTATTCTTAACAACTTCTTTTAGTTGCTCTAGTGTCTTCACGAGCACCGGAACTTCAAACCCATAAACTAATTTTATTTTATCACTGATTTGCTCAGCAAGCACTTCTTGTTCAATTTCTTGAATGCAGAAAATCACATTTCCACTCTGGATATATGTTTGTACCTGGTCATATCCCAATGCCTCTAAATGGACTTTGAGATCTACCATTTTGATTTTTTTATGACCGCTGACATTGATGCCTCTGAGTAAGGCGATGTAGATATTTTTCATATCAAAAAATACAGTTCATTTTTTACAATCGCTAACCTCAATGTAACCTTATGCCGATAATCGAGTATATTTATTTGTTTTACAATCTATATACAAATGGAAAAAGAATATCTTGGGGAATTCGAAGAACTGATTTTGACAATGGTAGCGATCTTAGGAGAAGAGGCTTATGGCAATGCTATTGTCAATGAAATCGAAGAAAGAGCTAATCGTAAAGTCAACCTCAGTGCAGTACATGTAACGCTCTATCGATTGGAAGATAAAGGACATCTTAAATCGCATATGGGAGGCGCCACTTCTTCTAGAGGAGGCAGGAAAAAACGCTTATTCCAAATCACCAATACTGGCCTCGCTCTACTGCATGCTATACAAGAACAGCGATCATCACTTTGGAAGCTTGTTCCTCAAATGAAAATCATAGGAATATGATTCAAGATCCACCGAAACGGGCAATTCAGTTTTTAGAATGGTTCTGTCCTAGTTATTTATTCGAAGGAATAGAGGGTGATCTATTAGAACAATTTGATGAAGATCTCGAATCTTTTGACAAACGAAAAGCTAACCGAAGGTTCTGGTGGAATGTGTTAAAATTCTTTAGACCCTCTATTATCACCCGAAACAACTATAAACTCAAAATACTCAACACTATGATGCTATCTAACTATTTTAAAATTACTACTCGCTCGATGATGAAGAGCAAATTATACTCATTCATAAACGCCTTTGGGCTTAGTATCGGAATGGCTTTTTGCATGCTGATTTATCTTTTCATACAGGATGAAAAGAGTTTCGATAAGTTTCACAAAAATGCCAACGATATTTATCGTATTGAGAGTTATTCTTACGATACATGGAGAGACTTTAACTCGGATGATAAAATTTTTGATAAGATGGCCTATATACAAAAAGCTGTAGGCCCTACACTCAAAGAAGAAGTAGCAGAAGTGGAACTATCAACTAGGTACAATCATGGAGGTAGTGGAATAGTAAGATATGGAGATATGGTTTTTACAGAAGACCTCACTTATGTCGATCCAGATTTTTTTAAAATGTTTTCTTTTAAACTTTTAGAAGGTGATAAAAGTAAACTTTTTGAAGCAGCACATGAAGCAGTGATTACCCCTGAGATTGCGAAAAAATATTTTGGAGATAGCGACCCTATCAATCAAGTCATAGAGATTGACGCCCAGGGCGCAAAATTATATACTGTCACAGGGGTAATCTCTCCTGCACCTGAAAATTCCAGTCTTGATTATGATATCCTAATCAGCCAAACAAGTTATGCGTATTATGAAAGTAATATGAATAACTGGAGAAACCACAACTCTCCTACTTTTGTACAGCTTTCTGATGACACGAATTTTGCAACGTTAGAATACAACTTAGACAAAGTTGTGGACAAATACATGGGAGAGTTTACAAAAGAGTGGGATATTCCCGAAGATATCAAGTCAGCTGAGGGGTTCAAGCCTTTTGAGTTTCAATACACCAAATTTACCGACATTCATCTTGATACCTCTGTCTCTTGGCAGAAGAGTAGTGATCCCAAATATTCCTATATACTCGGAGGAATTGCTATGCTGATACTACTAATAGCCTGTATCAACTATGTTTCGCTATCTCTGACTACTTCTGCTTCACGAAGGATAGAGGTTGGTATTCGCAAGACAATTGGGGCAAATAAAACTCAGGTGGTTTATCAATTTACTTTTGAGTCTATAGTATTAGCGTTTATATCGATGGTAATAGGGCTTGGACTTGTATTGTTGTTTCTGCCTGCTTTTAACGAATTTACAGGGAAGGGAATAGTTATTCCTTATTATTCTTGGATGCAATTGGTAATTCTAGGCACTTTAGTCTCAGTTTTACTTGGGTTATTAGCAGGTAGCTATCCATCCATAATCTTGTCTCGATATACTCCGGCCCAAGTACTCAAAAGCCGAGCATCCACGAAGGTAAGTAGCGGTTTCGCTAAACCTTTAGTTATTATCCAATATGCGCTCTCAGCATTCTTGATTATAAGCTCAATCATTATGTATCAGCAGATGGAATTTGTGACTAACAAAGATCTAGGGTTTGATAAAGAACAAGTTTTAGTGGTTCCAAACCAATCCGGATGGAGTGAAGAGGCAAATATTACAACACAAAATCTTCGGAACTCAATCATTGGATACCCAGAAGTTCTTGCGGTATCTGGTGCAAGTTTATCGTTCAATCAAGGGTATTCATTGAATGGATATGAAATAGATGGTGAACAAAAATCAGCATTTACTTTCACAATAGACCCTGAATATATTCCCTTGTTAGGAATAGAAATGGATGAAGGAAGGAACTTCGATAGTCAAATTACATCTGATTCATCTGGAGTGATTGTAAATCAAGCCCTGGTAGATGATATGGGTTGGGACAATCCGCTTGAAGAATACCTCAATTGGCGTGAAGATAGTGTTGGCCTTGGCTCAAAAGTATTAGGAGTAGTCAAAGATTATCATTTCAGGTCACTGGAAAGCAAAATTCAACCCATGATGTTGATGATGGATCCTGGTTATTTAAGGAATACGTTAATCAAAATAAAGTCTGAAAAATTATCAGAGAGTATTTCCCTGATTGAAGATGAATGGAAAACACTCTATCCTGATCGTCCATTTACCTTCACATTTATGGATGATGATATCGATCGCCAATATAGATCATACAGTCGTTGGATGAACATTATGGGGTTGGCAACCGGGTTTGGAATATTGATATCCTGCTTGGGTCTATTCGGACTATCTGGAGTTAGTGCACTAAACCGAACCAAAGAAATTGGCATTAGAAAAGTAATGGGGGCGGAACTCTCAAATATTTTTGTATTGATGAACAAACAATATGTATGGCTTGCTCTCATTGCATTTGCCATTGCTTCGCCTGCATCATGGTATGTGATGGATATCTGGCTAAGCGATTTCGAATTTGCGATTACTATTGGGTGGGAGATATTTGCTCTAAGTATGCTCACAGGACTTATTGTGGCTATTTCCACTGTGAGCTACCATAGTATCAAGTCTGCGCTGGTTAATCCTGCCGATACACTTAAGTATGAGTGATTTGATCTCTACTAATTCAATAAATTAATGTTAATTGCTTCACTTCACTCAACCAATTAACATTAATTGCTTCAACACATTAAACGAATTAATGTTAATCACTTCAGTTTAAGAGAAAATATGAGTAGATTGACAGAAACACATCTGTCATGAAAGACCAATTTATAGAACGTATAATCACAGCTCAATTTGGAGACAGCGTGAGACCAAATAAGGTATTACTATTATATGGAGCGAGAAGGGTAGGCAAAACAGAGTTAATAAAGGGATATTTGAAGAACATTAAGCAGCAAGACTACCTATTGCTTAATGGAGATGATCAAACTACTATAGACTTACTTCAAGAAAAAACCGTTGCTAACTATACCCGACTGCTGGGAAAACAATCTCTCTTAGTCATAGATGAGGCTCAAAAAATTCCTGCAATAGGCCAGAAACTAAAATTGATGGTGGATGAAATCGATGGTATACGAATCATTGTTACAGGGTCTTCTGTGTTTGATTTAACCAACAAGCTCGGAGAACCATTAGTAGGTAGGAAAACAACTTTATGGCTGCATCCATTAAGTCAGATGGAGTTTTCTCCTTATCAAAACTACCTCACCACTACAGAAAAATTAGAAGAAAGAATGATTTTTGGAAGCTACCCTGAGTTGGAGCATCTCAGTGACTGGAAAGACAAGGAAAATTATCTGTATGGGATTGTAAACGACTATTTACTCAAAGACATTTTGGAATTTGAAGGCATCAAGAAAGCTGGGAAATTAATCGATTTACTTCGACTAGTTGCATTGCAAGTAGGGAATGAAGTCAACATAGATGAGTTGGCAAAAAACCTTAAAGGGATTTCGAGAAATACTGTTGAGCAATATCTGGATCTACTAACCAAGGTGTTTGTACTATACAATATTAGAGGATACAGCAATAACTTAAGGAAGGAAATCACCAAGACCAGCAAGTGGTACTTTTATGACAATGGCATAAGAAATGCAGTGATCAAGAATTTCAATCCCTTACAATTTAGATCAGACACAGGAGCGTTGTGGGAAAACTACCTGGCTTCAGAGCGAACAAAATACAATAGCTATAAAAACACTTCGATGAACACCTACTTCTGGCGGACCTATGATCAGCAAGAATTGGACTGGGTGGAGGAAGGCAACGGAGAACTCCATGGCGCTGAGTTCAAGTGGTCACCAAAGAAAACACCTAAAGCCCCTGCGGCCTGGACAAGGGCTTATCCAGCTGCATCATATCAAGTAGTCAATCCGGATAATTATTTGGATTGGATAGTTTAGTATGTGAGCATCAAAAAGATGATGAAGACAAGGTTTCTTTGGAAATAGCATTCAGGAAAAAATATTTTACTTTTACACCATGACTAAGTCTATGGAATATCCACTGTTTAACAAACGCATCTTCTGGGATGTAGATTTTGTTCATCTTAATTATGATGTGAAAGCTAATTTCATCATCGAAAGAGTAATTAAAGAGGTGATGTAGAAGATATCAGACAATGCCGAAGATACTATGGAGACAAGCACATAGAACAGACTATGTTAGACGCTAAAGTCATAGCTGGTCATCGATTCACCTAATCAGTGCTATAATTGACAAACCACTAAGTGCTTTTAGATGCTATTCACTAAGACGGTCGAACCCAACACTTTATCCATACTAAAAAGGCTTCAATGTTTGCCTAAACTTGAGAATTATGATCTAGTTGGGGGTACTGCATTGGGGCTCAAGTATGGACATCGTTTATCTATTGATTTGGATTTGTTTGGGGATTTTATAAGAAAAGATTATCACTTCACTTATTGAAGAGTTTGGTCAAGACTTTTCATTTGAAAAAACACATGATGACTGGGCCATATTTTGTTTTATAGATAATGTAAAAGTAGATATTATCAAATATTCACATCCACAAGTTTCCCCAAGAGAAACTTTGGAAAGAATTAAACTATCAAGCACCAAAGATCTTGCCGCTATGAAAATCCATGCAGTTCTTGGCAGAGCTAGTAAAAATGATTTTTGGGATATATGCGAGCTATTACAACATTACTCTTTAGAACAAATGATTGACTTTTATGTAGCAAAATATCCTAACCAAATGTTATTGATTTCTATCCCACAAACACAATGTTACTCTGATGAAGCCGAAGGAAGTGAAGAACCTGTAAGCCTCGAAGGACAAACATGGGAAACTGTGAAGCAAGGAATAACGTCTGCTGTAAGAGCTTATTTAAGCTAGTTATAAAACTCTTCAATGAGCTCCTTATTCATGTAATCAGGTCTTTCTATACCGAAATTCTTCTATATTGATGGAGCTATTCTAGTGGTGTCAACCTTGAGCACTCGCTCTTTGCTTGGTGTCAGATTCTGCGGATCGTAAATAAACATCGCCCCTTCTGGAATGTGGTAAGCAGTTCCGCCAGCCTCTTCATCAACCGGCTGATTATGCAATCCTATCTCGCTAGGTATACAAACCTTGTCATTGATAGTAATATTATCAGGAGTAAGATTAGTGTGTCCAAAGTCTAGGCTGAAAAAGCCATTCTCTTTTTGTCGATAATTAATTTTCTCTCCTTTTATAAGTAGTTTATTCAGTGATTTTATGAATTTTTCCTCAAAGCCGGTTTTGATTTTAAGATTAGATTGCGGGTGCATCGCTGGTAGGATCTCATATTCTTCATCGTTCATTCCAATGAACGATAATAATGTATTAAAATTTGAAACTGCCAATTCACTGACCAATGGTTCTGCACTAGTCGCTTCTTGTCCCATACTGCTTGCTACCACTAGTTTATAGCTTGGATTTTTATTCACAAATGATATTAATTTTGAAAGGAATTTGTCAAACTTATGCATGGCAAAGTCAATTTCTCCACTATATCGATTGATCCATTCTTTTGAAAGGTTATTGTCTTTATAGTCTTCTGGGAAAGTAGCTGCCCAATACCTATGCATTGCTGAAGCGGCATGGTTAGAAAGGAATGTGCTGAATTGTGGTTTTTCCTTTTTGAGAAGTTTATAAAAAACATCGAAAGCAAGAACTGATTGATAGGTCCTTCTTCTAGTACTTTTCCAGGGAGCACTTCTTTCTGAGATTATTTGTAATATCACCTCTTTAACAGTCGAAAATGTAATACCAAGTTTCGGAAAACTCATTCCCAATTTGATCGCTGACAGTTTATCAATTGAAGTATCTACGTTCCTGGCCGATTTCCTTGCCATATCAAGGTTGAATTTTTGAAATGGTATGATATAAGCCGGATTGGTAGTTGGGACAGGGGAGAATGGATCCGGGATAAAGAATTTGTAATCTTTGTAGTTTCTGGGAACCGGGTAAGTATGCAATGAAGCACAAACTGCAGTATCGACTTCTTTGTCTTGTAGTAATTCCCAAATCGAAGGATAATCCTTATTGACTTGTTCCAAATCCTCACCAAAATCTTTGATGCCGTGCTGCTTATTTGTTACACCACGATGAATGGTTGGCCATGTTGACCAAGGGTGTAAATGCCCTTCATCGCAGGTAAGTGTTTCAAATTGACTAGACTTTGAAAGAAATTTCGCCAATACAGATTGAGGAAATTTTTCACAGTAATAATCAATCACCCTAAAAGGCACTTCATTCAACTCGAATAATATTATATTGCGCATACGATATCTCTATTTGAGTGCAATATAAATATTTATAAAGTCATCATACTATGATTTAAATCATGGAAGCAAAGGATTTAATTGTTACTCCCCTGATTGCGGCTGTTTTGTATTTTCTAGCCTATTGGGTTAGACCCCATGTTACAAATTCAAATACGCAGAAATATTTTATTCCAGCTCTTTCACTAAAATTTGTTGGAGCTATAGCTTTAGGGTTGGTTTATCAGTTCTACTATGGTGGGGGAGA
>JAWUWD010000041.1:0-17471 GCA_034112085.1 Cyclobacteriaceae bacterium | reverse complement strand
GCATTAAAAGCCCAATCATCAATACTTATGTTTTGAGATAAGACATTTGTAGCCTGATGTTGTGTATAGTTCACAGATGCTGGATCCAAGTCAATTTTATAATACGTTGTCCCATCCCCTTTAAGATAATAGATCCCGTCTGAACTCACATCACCTACATCTTTAAGAGTTATTGGTAATTCATCTATATAATACGTTCTTGTTCTAAAGTTTTTATCAATACGGACTATGGTTTTTTCTGGAGTAGATAATGATCCCCAAATATACCCGTCAGCAGGATTATATCCTGCTGCATTTATATTTCCAGGAGTAATATCAGTTGCTATTTCAAAAGAGTTTCCAGAAGCTAGGTCAATTGCATATACATCATTGTATTGGAATAAATAAGCGCTATAATCACAGTTAAAGGGAATGTCATAAAATATATTACCTAAAGGCACTGTTCCAATTGTCGAATCAATTGCGATGGCTCCAATAGTAGAATATAATCTTCCATCTAGAGCACTACCTGCTCCTAAAGAAACTGCTCCAGGATAGGCTATTGCCGTACCAATCATTGTGGTGTTTGCACCCAAAGCAACTGCTCCGACAGCAATCCAAAAAACATTATCAGATAATGCACCATTAGCCAAAACAACTGTAGCACCTGCGACTGAATTAAGAGCTCCTGTAATTTGAAAAATAAATTGTGCATTAGGATCTCCCTGAGCATCTAATATAAGAGTGCCAGTGATTGACACTGCTGCTGCTGCAGAATAAACTCCGGGATAAATAGTCTCCCCATTTACATTTCCATAAATCGTACTATGATCTGTTATAGTTGCTGGTATATTTTGAAGTTGAACGCAAGCCGCCGCTAAATCTAAAGTGGCTTGTGCAGTAATGCTATTGGCATTTTCTATAGTTCCTGTAAAAACTGAAGGAGATCCAAAACCAGAAATTGCTCCTGCATGGGACCCAACATCACCTGTAATGTCAGAAATTCCAGTATTGGCTACTGCGCCAGATCCAGTAAACAGTATAAAATCAGCTGCGGTACCAAAATTAAAATCTATTGGTGTCGTTCCGCCTTGACCTGTTACAGTAAAACTATAACAGATAATAATAAATGATAGTAGTAATTTTTTCATGATATCTTTTATTTATGCAACAAAAATATACTATGTTTCAACTTTTTTTTTAAATTTTAGATTGATGTAAAGGGTAAAGGGTTGGTTTACAGTTTACTGTCGTCGAATGGTATTTTTTACTATAATTACAAACCGTATTAAAATCAAAATAGACAAAAGATTAATCTTTTGCCTATAGACCCCATAACAAAACTGATTGAACAGGGTTTTAACGATGTATCAAATATAAATTATGAATAATAGTTTACAATAAATTTTATTTGGTTGTTATCAATTAGGAGTTACAATACAATTGGCTTAGGACGAATATTAAAAATGTAAAGAGCGAAAACGCCTCTGCCTTTTAATTTATTATTAATAAAACAAATAACACTATTATATTTGTTGTAACAAATGTAAAACCTATTCTTTAAAACAAAGTTTCTTTTCCCTTGGTTGAAGTCTAAGTACCTTAGATTAAAATTAAATGCAGACGAATGGAATTAGAGCAGATTAAGACGCTTCATTAATTCTGGTCTATTTGAGCGACTCACAGGAATAACGTCTCTTTTAATCAATACGCTATTGTCCTCTATATCAATAATTTTCTTAATATTAATTATGTAAGATCGATGAACTTTTAAAAATAAATTTTCTGGAAGTTTATCTTCAATTTTTTTTAATGTAGAGTGAACCGTATAATTCTTTTCTTCTGTTTTTACATTAATATAATCTCCCTTAGCCTCAATAAGATAGATGCTTGGGATATCTATTTTTATAAGTCTTCGATCAATATTTACATATAAATCATTTACATCAATGATGGCACTCCCGACACGAGAATAGCACCAGTTACCGAAATCGCCAAAAGATATCGCTCAATGGTCAGTAAGTCATATTTCAACAAGTACCTTTCTTATGGATCGATCTATGGCAATGAAGTATTACGGCACGAACTTGTCAAGTACCTCAATGAAACTCGCGGTCTCAATATCAGCATTGATAATATTCTGATCACCAGAGGAAGTCAAATGGGTATTTATTTGACAAGTCAACTACTGTTCAAAAACAAAGAGGCTGTCATAATTGGGGAGAGTAACTATATCACAGCCGACCTTACTTTCAAAGAAGCCAATGCAGACTTAATCAGAGTAGGTGTTGATGAAAAAGGAATTGACACCAATCAAATCGCTGAAATCTGCAAAGACAAAATCATAAAGGCAGTCTATATCACACCACATCATCACCACCCTACTACAGTGACGCTTTCAGCTGATCGTAGAATGCACTTGCTCCAACTCTCCTATCAATACAAATTTGCGATCATAGAAGATGACTATGACTATGATTTTCATTACTCTCACGCACCCATTTTACCACTTGCTAGCAGCGATAGCAAAGGCTCAGTAATTTATATAGGTGCACTTTGTAAGATAGTAGTCCCAGGGATACGTATCGGATACATGGTGGCTCCAAAGTCATTTATAGATGAAGCAGCTCAACTGAGGAGAATTGTAGATCGACAGGGAGACCCGATGATGGAATTGATCTATGCCCACATGATCAAGGATGGAGACATCCAACGTCACAGTAAAAAAGCGCTCAAGATATATAAACAAAGGCGAGACTTATTTTGTGAGATTCTCAGCAAGGAGTTATCAGATTACATTGACTTCAAAATTCCAGATGGGGGCATGTCAGTCTGGGTAACTCTAAAAAATAAAGGAGACTGGAGATTAATAAGGGATAAAGCACTGACCAATGGACTATCAATAGAGCCTCACGAAAAGTATAACCCATTAGACAAGGATCATTCTGGAATTAGAATGGGATTTGCATCGATCAATGAAGATGAGATAAAGAAAGGACTTGGTATTTTAGCCGAGACAATAAAAAAGCGATGATGAAAAATTCATCATCGCTTTCAAATACAATATTCAAGAGGAGATTACTGCTTTACAAATCTCTCTTGTAGTATTCCTTTTCCTGTTTGAATCAATACCACATAGATACCTGACTCCAATGATGATACATCAATTCCATCATTTGCAATACTTACACTATTCATAGTCATTCCATTGACAGTAATCACTTTGATAGATACCACATCTGCAGGCGTACTTACAAATAAGTAATCTGATACTGGATTAGGATACAATCTCTCAATATTCGTTGGTAAAAACTCTTCAACAATCTCTTGGCTTATAGATGACCTGCCTGCGCTTTTCGCTGAGGCTCCACCAACACAGAAGTTAGTTGTTTGCGAGCTATTAAACGATCCCCCTGATGCCAGTAATGTATTCGAAGCATCTCGTAAGTTATAAGAACCATTTCCGTAGCTACAGCAAATCCCATCTCCATAGACATCGTTGATAATGAATGTATAACATCCTGTTGGTAGGCAAGCATTAGCTATTACTGTTGATCCATCTGGTGTCGTGCCTGTATATGCTCCGGAAGCTACTGTTACACCTCCACTGTTGATCGTCCAACTGGTCTCTTCTGGGTAATCATCAACTACTAATGTCAAAGTCACATCTTCACATGAAGGTGGTATTCCCGTGATCATGTTTAGTTTATCAATAGCCATATCACTTCTATAGCTTGTACTTGTAATTCCTACAAATCTCAATTCAACTGTTCCTCCTATATAAGAAGTCAAGTCTACATTCGCATTAAACCATGCATTTGTCTGATTACCTGACTTAGACCATAGGGATGTCCAGTTAGTTCCATCTATACTCCCTTCTAAAATCATAGATCCCATAGATGATCCATACATGTGGTAAGAGAAACTTAAGGTAGCTCCACTCTCCGTAGTAAGGTCTACACAGGGACTATTCAAGATAGCAGTCTTCGTTGGGTACCCTGTTCCATTTCCTGAAGACTCTATGTATAAGTAGTTTGATCCTTCCGTGGCACTTGATGGTCCTGTACTGCTTGACGGTGTTCCACTAGCATCTAATGACCAGTTGATATCATCAGAAGATGACTGAATCCATGCTCCGATTCCTAACTCAAATCCTTCTGAATATGGGAAAGAAGATATCCCGTTAGAACAACCTGCAGGTACTGCTACAATTACTGTTCTTGATACTTGTGTCGCGGCATTACCTGCTTCATCACTCACATTATAGTTAACTGTATAGGTTCCAGCTAATGCTGTGTTTACAGTTCCTGTAGTTATGACACTCGTTGTCAAATTGCCGTCTAAATTGTCTATAGCAGTAGCTCCTTGCTCGTTGTATGTGTCTCCTACGATTAAGTTGATTGTAGCATTGCCTACCAGGGTGATTATTGGTGCTGTATTATCTACTGGAACAGCCACAATTACTGTTCTTGATACTTGTGTCGCTGCATTACCAGCTTCATCACTCACATTATAGTTAACTGTATATGTTCCAGCTAATGCTGTGTTTACTGTTCCAGTAGTCACAATGCTCGAAGTCAAGTTACCGTCTACATTATCAAGAGCGGTTGCTCCTTGATCAGTGTAGGTATCTCCTTCTGTCAAATTGATTGTCGTATTTCCTACTAATGTGATTACCGGTATTGTAGTCTCACTACTTCCTACATTCATTGTATGGCTTCCCAAAAAAGAGAATGTATTTGAAGCATTGCTTATCCATTCAACTACTGAATAAACTGTATTAGGTGAATTGATATCTACTTTCCTAACCAGAGTAACATCTTTACCAAAATTGCTAGTATCACCAAATGTCCCAACAGCATCGATAATAATTCCACTCTTATAAAGAGCTATTGGATCATTTCCATTAAAACTCATAGGACCTGAACCTGATATTAAATCTGCTTGAGATTTCATTACTGCATCAGCAGAAGTATGGACCACCACATAGACAGCTCCATCTGCCAAAATTCCTGACAATGCGAGTTCAGAGCTCCAGTTCCCTGCTCCATTGGTTTGTTTCAACAGTGAATAATTGGATAAGTCAATACTAGAACCAGTATAATTTGCGATTTCTAACCCTTTATTGAAAGATGATCCTTCAATATACTCAGAGATAATAAGGTCTGTAGCCGCTCCGCCACTTCCACCACCACCAGCAGATACTACAACAAATGTAAATGACTGATTCGTATTTCCACTCGCATCAGAAACGTTCAATACGACTGAATGATTTCCAACATTTGCAGAAGATGGAGTTCCTGATAGTGTTGCCGTCCCATTTCCATTATCAATAGAGCTCAACCATGATGGTTTAGTTGAGGCAGTGATCGCTCTAGTATCACCTTCAGTGTCAGAAGTTGTTATGTTATAAGAATATAGCTGGCCTTGTGTAGCAGTCGTTGATCCAGTAGATGAGAAAATAGGAACATTGTTACCCACCGCACCGCATGGCCATATTTCACATACGTATTCAGGATGATCAATAAAAGGATTTCTGTTATTCTGGAAACCATAAATCACTTCGTTTCTATTTAGCTCAGTTGTACTAACTGGGTCGTTTTGATGCCATTGAAGTAGCACTGATAACTTTGCATGGATAGGCGATTTATCTGTATTATTTAAAAGTGTTTCTGTAAGCTCTAAGTCTGGCTCTCCTCCAATACCTTCATACCTTGTTGCCATATAGAAAATCATTCTGGCAACATCCCCTTTAACTTCATCTCTTGGTTCCCAAACCCAAGCACTACTTGTTTTGGAAAGTGTCGATCCACTATAATTTCCAGAACCATCAACGTAGAAGCTTTCTCCGTAGTCAAAATTACGGTTGTTTCTTGCCGAGTTAGTAGAGATATCTGCCGCGACAATATGATGACAGTCAGTTCCTGCACCCATCGTAGTTCCAAAATCACCTCTAGACTTTGCCCAGACATGTTCACGATTCCATCCTGCCCCACTTGCATATTCGGCTGCCGCATCCATCTCAAAACCTGAGTAAATACCGATTACATTAGCCGCGTTATTTGGATCTTTATCTGCTGCTTTCAATATGTCCCATACATCTGTATTAGTACTAGAATATGGATATGAAGTATGTCCCGAAATTATTCCATTAAGAGACGATTTCAATTCAGCTCCTGTTTTACCTGATGCAACATCATAGTAGCCTACCGGTACTTGAGCGAATGTGACTAGACTTCCAAAAAAATACAATACTAACAGTGCAAGTATAATTTTGCGCGCAACACTAATGTTAAAGTAAAACTGTTTCATCATTATTGGGATATATAAAGTGGTAATTGAATAAATACTGATTCAAACAGCAACACAAAGACAAGATCATCTCTAGAACATGGGATGTTCTGACAGGAGGAATAATATACTAAAAGAATTTCGTCCAATTGATTACTGCATTCTAAATTCGGCACGAAAGTATGATTTAATTCTTCGCGAGTGTGGGGCAATTAGTAGATGGCAGTGAACGGTGGATGAATGGCTGTTAAAACTTATTATCTGGTAAATTTGGCAAAATCATTTAGCTACTGCGTGGGTCAATTTGGTTTTGTACCAAATATTTAGAATCACACCAATGAGTACTACTCCCATACCAGTATATACTAACCAACCATATGATTCATCAAAGAATATATAACCAAAACCTAATGCATATATAATTCCTATGTAGTTTAGGCTAGCCACTTTGGACAGTTCTTCGGACTGATAAGACTTGGTCATAAAATATTGTGCAAACTGAGTACTTAACCCAATGAGCAATAGCCAAAGCCATTCTATTCCTACTGGAAGTACCCAATCAAACAACAGGTAAATTCCGGTAAGTGGAAGCGTCACTAAAGGGAAGTAAAAGATGATGACTAATGGATGTTCTGAATCTTTGAGTTTGCGGATACAATTATAGGCCACTCCTGATAAAAATGCTGCGGTAACTCCCAACAATGTATACCCTAGAGAAACCCTCGCATCGAATCCTTGGATGATTAGAATTCCTCCAAATGCAATGGCGAAGAACAACCATTGCCACTTGTATACGCGTTCCTTCACAAAGTAAATCCCTATGATGGCAGTAAATATTGGTGATAGGTAATGAATAGTAATGGCACTTGCCAATGGAATAGATTGTATCGTCACAAAGAAACAGCATAAAGCAATCGATCCAGAAAGTCCTCTAAGAATAAGAATTTTCTTATTGCTTCCCCACACATTGATATCATTACTCTTTAAATATCCATAGCTCAATATCAGTGAGACAATAGACCTGAAAAATACAACTTCAACAGCAGGTATATTAGGAATCAGCTTCACCATGACATTCATTACTGCAAAGAAGAATGAAGCTTGTAACATGTACCGGACTCCCTTTGACATAATATCAATTATATATTTTTTTTTGCAAATTAAGTTCATTTCTAAATCAGATCAACATTTCTATGACTATTAACTTTCAACATTGGCTATTGAACACTATGTTTAAAATGTTTACTTTGTTTTCTTTACTCAGAACGATCAAATAGATATGAATCCAGAATTTTTCACTTTCAATATCCCAAATTTTCTACAAGGAATATTCCCTGCCACGATTACTATCTATTGGTATGGTTTTTTAATTGCCCTCGGAGCAATTGCTGCAATAGCTCATACAGCTTATCAGTCAAAAAAACAGTTTCAACTAAAATTTGAAGATGTTAATTCTTTGTTCTTACTATTGCTAATAGCGTCTATAGTTGGTGGTAAAGTATTCTACCTATTTGAAGACCCTAGTTATTACTTATCCCACTTAGGGGAGCTTTTTACGGGAAGAGGGTTTGTATTTTACGGTTCGTTTTTATTCACTATTCCTGTGATGTTAGTATTTTTCAAGGTTCATAAACTCCCAGTTTTAGGGATGCTAGATATTATGGGCATCACCACTTGTATCGTACATATATTTGGACGCTTGGGATGCTTCATGGCAGGATGTTGTCATGGAAAACCTTATGATGGCCCATTATCAGTAATATTTACTGACACTCATAGTCTGGCCAATCCATTGAATACGGAGCTACATCCCACCCAACTCTACAGTGCCACAATGATTGGGATCATATTGATCATTCTACTGCGAATCAAGCAGCGCCAGGTATTCTCAGGACAGATCTTCATGTCCTATCTCATACTCTATGCTACAGGTCGTGCAATAATAGAAATTTTCAGAGGGGATATAAGCAGAGGGTTTATTATTGATGGCTATGTATCCCATTCACAGTTTATCTCGTTGTTCCTTATTATAGGAGCCATTGGAATTTATTACAAGCTGTATCAAAATAGTCAAAAGTCACTCAACGATTGAAGGATTATTACAATATCTTAGGTTTAAATAAAGAAGCAACTGCGAGTGAGATCAAAAGCGCTTACAAGTCGCTTGCGCTAAAATATCACCCTGATCGAAATAAAGGGCGCGCATTTGCTGAAGAACAATTCAAAAACATCAACGAGGCCTATCAAACCCTTTCTGACAAATACAAAAAAGATAAATATGACCTCGTATTTACTTACCGTAAAAGACCAAGTACTTATCAACCATATCAGACTTATGCGCCATCAAAGAAAACACCAGCTAATGATTGGGGACGATGGAAAAATGCTCCAAATTTTTCCCGTAGGGACAGATATAGAGTAGACAAAAACTACTATAAGGAGCAACTCTATACCATTGGGGCCATACTATTAGTTATTATCTTAGTATCATCAGGCTCGGCTATTAGTAATCACTATACAGAAAAACAAGCTATTGAAGAAGCTAGCGTTATCACAAATAAACTAGAAGCTGCACAATCTCATTTTATCGACCAACATTACGATAGTACTTTCCAACTAGTGCTGGGGTTAATTAAACAATACCCGATAGAAGTAAAATACAGATCATTAAGACAGCAGTATGTTGATATTATTCACCAAAGAGGAATTGATTATTTCTTAGGTGAAAATTACCCTATGGCAATCCAAGAACTCAATGTTGCCAAAGCCTATATAAGAAAGCAAGATCTCTCTATTTGGTCAATGATAGGCGATGCTCATTTTGCTTTACACAGCTATCAAAAACCCATTGATGCTTATGATTATGTAGTTATCAGGGAATCAACCAATATCAAACTTGTAATGAAGATCGGTGATCTATACTTAATATTGGGCGATAAGGTAAACGCACTCTCCTACTTCACTTCTGCAAAAAGCATCTTCAAAGAAAGACAATCTGATATTTATGGACCAGCATTTGAACTAGTAATGAAACCCGAACTGTTGGATAGCACCTATTTTGATATTTTCAAGAAAAGAGGAAACCTCAACTATGAACTTTCCCATTTTGAAGAGGCTACCACTGATTTCAATTGGGCAATATATCTTAAACCTAAATATTCAGAAGGATATTTACTGCGCGCAGAGTGCTGGTACAATTTAGGAAGAACTTATCGTGCCTGTCTTGATTGGCAAGAGGCATTTCAGCTTGGCGAAGCTTCTGCTCGTAAGAAAATAAGAGCGTATTGTGACCGTTGATTTGACTAAACGAGAAATTATCTCTAACATTATACTAAGTAAATACCAACAATCGCATATCTATGAAAAATCTGGATTTAAAGCCTGAAGAAGTTACTTCGATAAAAAAGAGCCTTAAAAACATTTATGCATTGTTTTTAAGCCGTGAAACTATCAAGCCTCAGTACCTCACTTGTGTCATCAAATGGGGATTGCAGCTGCAACTCAAGGCGGAGGAAGTTTCACATGTGATTGACCAAATTGATAAGGATAGTTTTGAAATACCAAAAGATGAAGTAGAAGTGATTCAAAGCATATACGACTTGGTACATTTGATCTACCTTGATGATAAAGTTGAAGACCTAGAACTCGAGGTTGCCACTGTGTATACGCAAGCACTTGGGTACAAGCCACATCTGGTTGGTGACATCCTAAAAACCATCCTCACCGCACCATATGACGGACTAAAAGATGAGTCTATAAAACAGGAGATCAAGGTCCTAGCTAGCATGAACTATAATAGCTAGCTAACACTGGTTAAGCATTACACTCCTACTCCTTATTAAACCCGAATCTAAGGTACTTGATATCGTGACCTTTTTCATTGAACTTATGTTCAAAATTAGTCCTGATACCATGACATTCTTCGTTGAGGGGTGAATTGTATAAGTCATGGGTATGAATCAAATCAGTAATATCATTGCGGTCTCTTAATACTTCGAGCGTATAATCGAAAAGATCTGTGTTGTCTGTTTTCAGTCTTATAGTACCTCCTGATCGTATCAATTTTTTATACACTTCTAAGAAAACAGGACTGGTCAGCCTTTTTTTAATATCTCTTTCCTTTGGCCGTGGGTCAGGAAAAGTAATCCAAATATCTGCTACTTCGCTAGGCACGAAAAACTTCTCAATCAAACGAATATCTGTTCTTAGGAATGCCAAGTGTGTCAATTCTTCTTCTAAAGCCACACTGCTCCCATTCCAAATACGATCTCCCTTAATATCAACCCCTATAAAATTCTGATGATCAAACAGTCTCGCCATACCAATAGTATATTCACCTCGACCACAACCTAGCTCTAAGACTATATCATTGTTATTCTTAAAAAAGTCAGTATGCCAATTTCCTTTGATCTTCTCATAGCCCTCATTGACAGGGTCAAAAACATTTACTCTTGACTTGATTTCCTCAAAACGTTTTATCTTACTTCTCATTGTTTGATAGTTGGTATTTGGAGACTATATAGTTAGAGATTCGCAATTTCAGCAACCACAAAGGTACTGCCTCCGATAAATATCAGATCAGATTTATCAGCATTTTGACTTGCTGCATTTATGGACTCGTTAACATCTTCAATCAAAACTCCATCCAGTCCCATTATGTTCGCTTCCTCGAAGAGTAATTGTGCTTTTTTAGCCCTTGGTACATTGGCCTGACAGAAATAGTATTTGGCTTCATTAGGTAGTAAACTCAGCACACTCTCCGAATCTTTGTCATCTACCATACCCCAAACGATATGCAGCTGATTATAGGCCATTCTGGATAGCTGCTTCAAGATAAGTTGGATGCCTGCTACATTGTGACCCGTATCACAAATCATTGCAGGATCCTCCTGAAGTATTTGCCATCGTCCCTTTAGTCCAGTTAAATCGCTCGTATTTATCAAGCCATTTTGGATATGATCGTGGGTGATTTTATAACCCTTTTTAACTAAATGATCAACTATCGATAATACGCCTGGTAAGTTATTTTGTTGATAATCCCCTCTTAATTGAAGATCAAAATTGTTTTCATCAATAGGGAATTGATCTTCACCAAATACAATTGGGCTATTAAGCGCTGATGCTCTATTTATAAAAATGTCTTCTATTTCAATTTGCCTTTGTCCGATCACTATTGGTACACCTTCTTTAATAATCCCAGCCTTTTCGATCGCTATGAGTGGCAAAGTATCTCCTAACATTTCTTGATGATCAAGGCTGATATTAGTAATAAGACTCACTTCTGGAGTAATCACATTAGTAGAATCTAACCTTCCTCCTAGCCCAACTTCTATCACTGCTATATCGACCTTTTGTCTGGCAAAATATTCAAATGCCATTACTACAGTGATTTCAAAAAATGATGGCTTTATCTCTTCAATCAAGTGCTTATGATCCATTACAAAGTCAATCACAGCCTGTTCTAATATTTCTATGCCATTTATGCGAATCCGTTCTGTAAAGCTCTTGAGATGCGGTGAAGTGTATAGCCCAGTCTTGTAACCAGCCGATTGTAATATTGCTGAGATCATATGCGCAGAACTTCCTTTACCATTGGTACCTGCGATATGCACTGACTTGAATTGAGTCTGTGGATTCCCCAGTGCTTCACAGAGTGCCAGCGTATTATCTAGATTCTTTTTATACGCACTCTTCCCAATCCGCTGATACATCGGTAAGGCACTGAATAAATAATCTAGAGTTTGTTGAAAGTCCATCAATCTTGAAATGATCGCAAAAATAGCGAAGGAATTTAACATTATGATAATCTTAACATCTCATCTTTCAATACATAGTAATTAACTTGCAAAATGAGAATAGCAGCTATAGCACACGATGGTAAGAAAGCAGAAATGATATCTTTCCTACTTAAGAATAAAGTCAAATTAGAAAAAGCCAAAATAGTAGCTACTGGAACTACTGGTACACATGCCGAGAATGCCGGATTTACGGTGAAGAAAATGCTATCGGGCCCGATGGGAGGTGATGCACAAATCGCCACTATGACAGCCTCTAAGCAACTTGATTTGATCTTCTTTTTTCGCGATCCTTTAGGGAAACATCCACACGAGCCAGATATCCAGATGTTAATGCGTATATGCGATGTACATAATATTCCTTTGGGAACAAATCCCGCCACCGCTCAACTTATGCTAGATGCATTTATCAATAAGTTATAATGAATGATTTGTCGATGAGGTAATATCTCTGTACTTAAATAAAGTCTTTACTTCGACTTGATCACAAAAGTAATTGTCCCAGTAGACACAGCCGCGGTACTGCGGTTATCGGAGGTCTTGGTAAATGTTAGTGTCTCTATTTCTTGCCGGTAGACCTTTTCTACAGCAGCACTTACACTTCTTTCAATGGTTCTTACTGATAGTATTTCGCCATCCTCATCGATTTTAACCTCAAAGGTGATCCTGCCATTTTCATCAGACTTATCATTAGGTTTTGGTGTGAAGTCCCACATCCAACCTGACATATTGAGTGCTGGTGCACCTCCTCCTCCACCTTGATTTCCTTTATAGATAGATCGCTCATCTAGTACTCCATCCTCTTGTCCTTTGTCTCCAGTTTCGCCTTCATCATTACCTTCATTGGCTTGCTGTGCTTCGGCATCAGTCTCTCCTGTGCCATCAGTCGTGTTAGTGTCTTTCTTTTCGTACAATACTGGAGTCGTGGCTGGCTGTTCTACTTCTTTCACTTCCTCTACCGGCTTTTCAACTACCTCCTTTTCTTTTTCGATAGTATCAGATACTGGCACATCTTCTTCTTCGATTACATCTGGACTAGGAGCTTCTTGTGTGAGAGTTTCAGTGGGCACATCTTCAGCAGGTAACGACTCAGTCACAGGTTCTATCACTTCCTCGGTAACCACTTCCTCTACTGTCGTTTCTTCTACAGGTTGGTCTTCTACTACTTCTTCTTCAGCTGGCGCAGGATTACTCTCCTCCTCGTTTTCAGGTTCGTTGGCAGGGGTCGTAGGCTGAATGTCGCCACTTCCAGTATCGTCTGTCCCAAAATTGATCTGAATACCTACTTCGGGCAATGGGGGATTCGGCTCTCGCCAGGCCACCATAAAAATAAAAGCAATCAATAATAGCGCATGAACTAGTATGGACACTGTCCATGCGGTTCTGTCGTTATTTTTCTCTTGCTTCCTCATTACTTAATTTTCTAATTAGGCTTAACCGCCAAAGATACCTTGGCTTCAAGTGCTGTTGCAATACCGGCTACGTATGCCATCTCCTTGGTAGGTACCGTCTCATCGATATGTAAAACTACAACACCTTCATTACCAAGTAGCTTGGTACGCAATTCTGCTTCCAAACTTCCACGGCTAATTTTCTTATCATTAACGTAGAAGTCCAAGTCTTTGGTTACTGTTACAGATATTTTCTGCATCTCCACAACTGAAGCCTTGCTCGATGGTAAACTTACAGGTAAACCAGAAGGGGTAATAAATGATGAAGTCAGCATGAAAAATACCAATAACAAAAAGACAATGTCTGTCATAGAAGACATGCTAAATGAAGGATCTACTTTGTGTTTAGATTTTAATGACATTTTTATGTTCTAATTTCTGAGACCTTGGTTATAAAATCTAAGTTCTACTTAGTCTCTTGAAGTAAATCAATAAACTCAATAGTATTATATTCCATCTTATGAATAAGCTTTGCTACTCGTGACACTAAGTAATTGTATCCTAAATAAGCCAAAATACCTACAAACAAACCAGCAGCCGTTGTGACCATAGCAGTGTATATCCCCTCTGACAATAGTTTTGGGCTCACAGATCCTTCTTCTTGAGCAATCGCTATAAATGCTCCTATCATACCTATTACTGTTCCCAAGAAACCTAACATCGGTGCAGCTCCAGAAATAGTCGCCATTAAAGAGAGGTTCTTCTCTAGCTTAAAGATTTCTATTTTCCCCACATTTTCAATAGCCACTTCAATATTCTTCAATGGACTACCTATCCGATGAACTCCTTTTTCTATCATTTTAGCTATTGGAGAATCAGTATCCTTACAAAGCACTTTGGCACCGTTGACATCTCCACTCATTACCTTACTCTTCACAGAGTCTATAAAATCTTCGGGCGTCTTGGCTGCCTTATTGATGGTCATGAGACGTTCTACGAATATATAGACTGCTCCAAGTGATAAAAGTAAAATGGGTATCATCATAAAACCTCCTTGAAAAAGGAGGTCTATGAATTGTACAGAATTGTCTTGCGTCAACCCTTCCGTCTGTTCAACAGGCAAGGTTGTTATTTGTAATAATGTCATATTAATATTTCAAAACCCAAACACCATCTCCAAAGGTAGACTTTAAGTCATTAGCAGTGTTCTCAGCATCTACCCAAGTATCATGATCCGCCACCGTCACACGATAAAACTTATTAGTACCCAATGGAGACAATAACTTGATATTTGTTCCGTTATTAACTTCTTTTTGGGCGTAGTCCATCGCAAGATCACCGTCCAACCCGCTTGATACTACCACATAGTAACGACTAGTTTTTTCAGAAATTGTTTCGATGGTTCCAATTTTTGGTTTGGCGTCCTCCTCAGCTTGTAACCTAGCCTCTTCGTCAGCTTGTAACCTAGCTTCCTCAGCTGCCTTTTCTTCGGCTATACGCTCTTTTTCTTGTTGAGCTTTTTGTTGATTTATCTGTTCTTGCTTAGCTTTTTCAGCAGCCTGTTGTTCAGGTTGGAAATACATGAAGTACCATAGTACTCCCGCCAAAAGAAGTAAGACAACGATAACACCAATAATTTTACCGGATTTAGATTCCTCTTCTTTTGCTTTTGCGGCATAGGTTCCCGGAACATAAGCAGGTTTTTCTTCATTTTCAGAAGTTCCCTCTCTATATCCATCCTCATCAACGGTCTCTTCATCAGCTACTTGAGCTACCACTGGCATCTCCTCTACTTCTTCTTCTACTGATTCCTCTTCTACTATTACTGGCTCTTCTTCATATGACACTTGCTCTTCTTCTACCTCATTCACCTCTTCAGGGATTTCTTCCTCTACCACAGAATCTTCACTAATCTCGTCTAAGGTCTCCAAATCTAAATCAGGTAAACCAAAGTTCTCATCAATATCATTGAACTCTTCTTTATTATCTATATTCTCTTCTATGTCTTTTTTCTTCTTTTTGGCCATAACGGTGGTGTCTTAGGAACTTAGTTCGATACAAAAATAGCTGAAATTTTGAATGAGGCAAATATTCTTGAAATAGCTGGACATTATAATGTCAATATCTGCACTTGTACTGTATGACAAATATGCCATTCATCAAGAATTATGATCCCAATTATTAGAACGTATAGCTCAATCCCGCCATAACTTGCATTCCTCTCACCGGATATCTATTGAGTAGTTGATATTCCTGAGAGAGGACATTATCTAACTTTACAAATACGGAAAACTGATCTGATAATAAGTAAGAACCTTGAAATCCTAAGTTAATTGCTGGATCTAATTCAAGTACATTTGAAGAAACCGGATCCAATACGTTAATACCACCCAAGACATGCAAATTTGCCTCTAAGATGATTTTATCATAGATATTGTACTTTATTAACGTTGTCACTTTATATTGAGGTTGATGCCAAGCCTCCTCAGAAGAACCCATGTTATAGATGAAATAATCCCCACGAAGCGATAGCTGAACTTTTTGAGACTGACTCAATCCCCATTCGGCAAATAAATCACCCACAGTACTCGTTTCAGGGTCATAGTCAAAAGTGAATTTTGACAAATCAGTTACCTCATTGAATATGTATTGATAGTGCTTGTATCCTCCCATGGTAAATCCAGCATGTACGTAGCTGCTCTTACTTGCCTTAGCTCGAATTCCTCCCGCAAACTCATAGAGTCTATTAGAAAAGTTAATAGGTGCATTGGCATCGAGAAATGGAACACGCTCTATTGCACTATGGTAGTTGTTAGCAACTATGCCTCCTTCAACACCTGCGTAGAGTGTCGTATGTTTACTAATATCATATGAAGCATTGACTATAGGATAAATATGCGCTTTACCCATGCTTTCTAATGTATCATTTTCATAGGCTATGTTTAGTCCAGCATTAATCCTGAACCCGCTTAATGCAAAGCTATAAGTAGGTTTGACTTCCACCAAAACTCGGCTTTCGGATATTGCATTATCAGCTCTACTTATGAGCTGAACGTCAGCATTGAGTTGAAAACTATTATCATTTGATACTGGATACTTCAAATCAAAGCTGGAAGAAAATACACCCTCCTTTGCCTCCAAATCATCCGATATATGGCTATAGCCCACTCCCAAATTGTATGAAGGATCTTTGTCTTTAGAATTAGATCTCACGAAACCATTCACCTTAATTTTACTGAACTGCTGTTGGATATCATCAGCTTCGGTGATCGTACCTTCAGGATATCCATAGAAATGCACCTGGTCCTGTGCATAGCCAAAATTTCCTCCCAATACAGCTTTCTTAGTAAACACCTTACCAAATAAATCTACTTGGCTTTCTGAAACTCCTGAATTTTCATCATCGATAGGCCCATTCTTAGAAGACAAATGTTTGACATGTGCCCCATAGGCATACTGCTGATCTCTTTTGTTATTGACAAATCCTTCCAAATATGGAGTTCCAAAGTTTCCAAATCCTGCTTTTAGATATCCTCCATAGAGCTTTTGCAATTGCTCATTTTTAATACGAAGCGGTCTTAATCTAAAAGTCAAGTCAGGTATTTCGAAATCAAAAGATCGAAAATTGTATTCAAACTTAGGAAGCTGAGTTGTTGAAAATGTTGGATTTATTTTCTCAAAATTCCTATTCGCCTTCAACAAGGTAATCTCACGGTCTTTGATGATCTCTACTTCAACATCTTCAATCTCCCCAGTGTTATTATCCCATTCTTCTTGACCAAAGGATGCCACACTGAGCATCATCCCTAATACTATGAATGATATTTGTTTGTAATTCTTCATATTATTGATCAGTATATATAGTATCCTGAATAGCCTCAACAGAATCGACTTCTTGTAAATCTGCGATTTCCTTTGCTTCCACTTCCACTAGTTTTTGCTTGGCTTCCTCGACTATTTCTTCTAGCGGGAAACCATCAATGATAGACTTCAATGTCCCTTTTGATTGAAATAA
>JAWUWD010000040.1:0-15281 GCA_034112085.1 Cyclobacteriaceae bacterium | reverse complement strand
TGAGCCACTTCATGTCCCATGACTACAGCCACGCCTTTTTCGCCACCACAAGTGGCCATTATACCTGTATAAAAAGCCACCTTACCACCTGGCATGCACCAAGCATTCACCACATCTTCTTCAATCAAATTGAAATCCCATTCAAATCCTGCCAAATAATTCTCGTAATTATTTTCCTGCATATATTGCTCTACGGCCTTTTGAATCCGCAAACCAACATTCTTTATTAGTGCTGTTTGTTCCTTATCATCAGATAATTTACTCTCTTCGAGCACTAGTTCATATTGTGTGAAACTCATTGGAATTACTTCTTCATTCGACACCAAACTCAACTGTCTTCTCCCAGTGATAGGAACTGTAGCACAACCATAAAGTATTCCTGATATAATTACCAAGGTCAGCAAATTTTGTATATTCTTCATTTTCAGATCTTATTATAATTGTAAAGTGAACGAAGATAGTCTTGTACAAATTATATTACAATGGTATCTTTCTTATTTTACTTATTAACCTACTTTTGTCTATAGTCATCTTTAATCTTTCATCATATGAATATTTATGCCATCGGCCGCAACTATGTGGCTCATATAGAGGAACTTAACAATGAAAGGCCCGATGAACCTGTTATTTTCACAAAACCGGACACTTCACTATTAAGGAATAATGAGGCGTTCTATTATCCCGATTTTAGTAAAAATGTTCATTATGAAGTAGAAGTAATCGTTCAGATAGACAAGCGTGGCAAAAGTATTCAAGAGAAATTTGCTCATAAATACTACAACGAAATCGGATTGGGTATAGACTTTACAGCGAGAGATCTGCAGTCAAAAGCCAAAGCAAAGGGACTTCCCTGGACAATAGCCAAAGGGTTTCATGGGTCTGCTCCTATTTCAAAATTTATAGATAAATTATCTATGGGAAACTTAGTTGATTTGAATTTTCGTTTAGAGAAAAATGATAAACTTGTACAACAGGGGAATACGAGCTTAATGCTCTACAGCATTGATCAAATAATTGCCTACTTGTCAAAGTATTTCACTCTTAAAAAAGGTGATATTATTTTCACGGGTACACCAGCAGGAGTTGGACCAGTAAGTATTGGTGACAATCTAGTCGGTTATATTGAGAACAAAAAAATGTTTGACTTTGAAATTAAGTAACTTCATATCTATTATAACATTACTCATTGGCACACAATTGTATGCCATCAGTGCGGATAGTACTGCTAAAGTTGAAGAGGATTATTACATGTTTCCTATTAGACCCAATCAAGTCAATACATTGGCAGGTAATATGGGTGAACTACGGAAGACGCATTTTCATGCCGGACTAGATATCAGAACAGGAGGACAGATTGGCCTGCCAGTATATGCTGCTGCTGATGGATATATATCACGGGTAGGGATAAAATCCGGTGGCTATGGGAAAGCATTGTATATCACCCACTACAATGGTGAAACAACAGTTTATGGACACTTGAACAAGTTAAATGGTGATATAGGGATTCATGTGAAAAGTCATCAATATTCACAAAGAAATTTATACCTTAATAAATACTTCAAAAAAAATGTATTCGCTGTTAAGAAAGGGCAAATCATTGCCTATTCTGGGAATAGCGGTTCTTCAGCCGGACCACATTTACATTTTGAAATAAGAGACAAAAATCAACAAGTACTGAACCCACTCAAATATCATTTTGAAGAAATAAGAGATACAACACCACCCATTTTCAAAAAGCTAGCGATAACTCCAAAAAACATCAATTCCAGAATTAATGGTGTGTTTGACCGCGAGATATTCACCATTAGTAAGAAGAAGAATCATTACGTACTCGAGGATACAATTACGATGTTTGGTAAAGTAGGGTTTGAACTATTGGCCTTTGACAAACTTGATGATGCCAATTATAAGTGCGCTATATCTGAAATAACCTTTGAAGTTGATGGAATACTTGTCTTCAATCAGAAGATCGATACGCTCAATTTTGCTAATCAGCGTAATATTCTCAAACATTACAACTACCCTGCCTACAAGTCTTCGGGAGACAAATACCACAAGTTGTACTTAGATGATGGTAATCTATTACCATTTTACAAGACTAACGCAACTAAAGGTATTCTAAGCCTAGATAAACCAGGCATTAAATCTGGAAAAATAACAATAATTGATGTCTTTGGAAACAAGTCAATACTAACATTTTCCGTAAGGATCAGAAAACCAGATAAAGATGTTAAAACCACATTTCATCAAGGTAATACCGTAAAAAATATTGAAAATTTCTTAGTCATCCAACAACCCTTGACGAGTGTTATCCAGATAGAAATGGCTGATAAAGTAAATATTCTAGAAAAAATATATAGTAGCTTAGAATCAGATTACTTCCTGTGGGATTTGAGAAATGGAATTCCAAATATGATCTCAAACTCGACAGAAAATTTAGATTACAAAGTACAGTCGATTATAGTACCTGATCAGAAGTACACGTATTATTCAGAGGAAATTGAAGCTACATTCCATAAGAACTCATTATTTGATACTATATATTTCAAAGCCGATTACAAATTAGATTCAGAAAAGAATCTAGAGCAGTTTAATATTGGGAACATAGCTACTGATTTTCTTAAAAAGAATATCAATATTGTGCTTAAGACCAAAATCAACAGACCAGATTCGATTAAACAAAAAACATCTGTCTATAAGAGAAATGGCAACAATCACTCATACGTAGGTGGAGTATGGAATGACAATAAAATTTCCTTCAGGACAAGAGATATGGGACAATACACCATTTTAACAGATTCACTAGCGCCTACTATATCCGCTGTGAAGATATCCTCTAATTCAATATCATTTACAATCAAAGATGACCTCTCAGGTATCGCAAAATTTGATGTATTTGTTAACAATCAATGGATGCTCATGGACTATGATTACAAAACATCTAAAATTTGGTCTGAGCCGTTGACAATTAAAGATCTTGAAGGTGAGGTGAGATTAAGAGTAGTTGACAATGCCGGCAATGAACAACTATTCTTTAGTGAAATTCCATAAATAAATTGACATGATAAATATTGGAGACAAAATACCTGATTTTCAATCTGAAGATCAAAATGGAAACATCGTTCAACTAGCTGATTTCTTAGGTGAAAAAGTGGTCGTCTATTTCTATCCCAAAGACAATACTCCTGGCTGTACGAAACAAGCATGCAATATTAGGGATAATTACAAAGGACTGGTAGATGCCGGATTTAAAGTGTTCGGTGTGAGTACAGACAACGCTAAGTCGCATTTGAAGTTTGTGGACAAATTTGACTTACCCTTCCCTTTGTTAGTAGATAGTGATAAAAAACTGCATAATATTTTCGGAGTTTGGGCAGAAAAGAAAACTTTTGGAAAGACCTACATGGGCACAATTAGGAAGACCTTTGTACTTAATGAAAAAGGCATTTTGAAAAAGATAATTGAAAAAGTCAATACGAGTGATCACGCCAGTCAAATTATTGATCAAGTGAACTAATCTTCTAATCATGATTAACAATATCTAAACACCTACTTATCAAGTAAATACAT
The DNA here is from genome assembly GCA_034112085.1 of Cyclobacteriaceae bacterium. GTDB lineage: Bacteria > Bacteroidota > Bacteroidia > Cytophagales > Cyclobacteriaceae > JAWUWD01. The sequence goes on along the minus strand of JAWUWD010000040.1, from coordinate 11,711 downwards.
TATCCAATTAAAAGTATTACAGGTACTTTTCTTATACGGCTACTTAAACTATTATAATTGGTTGTTATTTTTCTTACATTTTGCTAAAAATTATTGTAATTTGACTCAGTTTTTAGGTTTAATTCATTACTTCCAATTTTGAAAAAACAAATACTTAAAGTCCTAAATGTAGAAATATCAGAAGCACCTGAAGTTTTCATGCTTTTGTTAATGGGCTTCTTCATGGGTATTTTCTTGGCCACCTTCGAAGTGTCCTCCTTTACTTTGTTTATCACCAACTTCGATGAAGCGAAAGATCTTCCTATAGCTATTGTTACTTCAGGACTAGTGGGGATCATTTTAACATATATTTATAATAAACTCCAAGTACGTATCTCGTTTACGGCACTTGGAGTAAGCGTATTGCTGCTCATCACATCACTTATTGTTGGTATTAGACTAGGTTTAAATATTGTTGATGACCCTCATAACCTTTATTATGTAGCCTTCGTGTTGGCTACTCCTTTCTCCTACTTAGCTTTATTGGTGTTCTGGGGTGTATTTGGTAGACTTTTTGATTTAAGACAGTCCAAAAGAATCATTGGAAGTATTGATACGGGAACATTGCTCGCTTCTATTGTCGCACTATTCTCAATACCATTTTTATTAGACAATCTTAACCTAGAGGTGTCCAATCTGTTATTAATAAGTCTGGTGAGTGCAGCTTTATATTTGGTGGTCTTTTTTGTCATTGCTTTAAGATTTTCTTTGAAAAGTGACTTTGATGAAGATCAAAATATCAAGCAGGATATAAATTATTCAGATTTAGTCAAAAACAAGTACCTAGGTATCATGTCGGTTTTTGTAATTGTATCAATGGTAGCCGTTACTTTTATTGACTATTCATTCGCCAACGTATCAAAAGCAAGATTTCCTGGTGATCAAGAATTGGCTACTTTCATTAGCTATTTCGAAGCGACCGTAGTTATTTTCAGTTTTCTCTTCCAGACTTTCATTACAGATTATATCATTGAGACTTATGGGTTGAAGATTTCATTGATTGTTAATCCAGTCCTCATTGGCATATTCACCATTGCCGCCTTGGTAGTTGGGCTATTGGTAGGAGATGACTCTACCGGCAGTAATTTCTTCTTCTTTTTTACAGCTATAGCCGCAAGCAAGTTATTTATAGATTCTATTAAAGACGCTCTTGATGGCCCTTCCTTCAAACTATACTTTCTTCCGATTGATAAAAATGTAAAGTTTGATGTTCAAACGAAGATTGAAGGAGTAGTCAATACTTTTGCTTATTTATTTGCGGGTGCGCTGATTCTATTAATCAATAGTTTCGATGTAAGTTTGATCTATATCACACTTTTCCTGATTCCTGTACTAGCTATGTGGTACTATGCGACCAATAAAATGCACGCTTATTATCGACTTACTCTCCAAGATACATTAGTAAAAAACAAGAGTAAAGCGCTAGATAAATCCTCTACAGAATATGCCATGAATTCGATTCTTGAAAAAGAAGTCAATAGTGATTCTGACGAAAAGGTGATCTATGGACTTAAACTTATGGAGACGCTCGAACCGTCTCTTTTTGAATCTTCTATTATAGATTTACTGAGTAGCTCTTCCAGAAAAGTGAAGGAATACGCCCATTCAAAAGTTAAGTCCTTAGACTTAGAATATGACCGCAGTAACTCAGAAATAAAGAATCTGGCTAAAAAGGCACTGGGTGAGATTGAAGACAATGAAATAATTTCAATTCCAGCATCTAAATTAGTAATCCTTAGCAAGTCAGTCAATCAAGAAGATCGCATCCTAGCGGCAAAATTATTAAGAAAACTCATAAACGAGAAGAACATATTTGTTCTTCTTGAGCTCCTCAGAGATATCGATCCCAAAGTCAAAATGGCGGCTATTATCACCGCGAGAAAAACAGAAAGAAAAGAGACTTGGGGTATACTAATTGAGATGCTTGATTCACCTGTATTCGGACACGCATCCTCAGCAGCCCTTAAGCAGGTCGGAGAGCCTGTACTGGTTGTCTTAGAAACAGCATTCCACAGATCAGGTCAAAGCGATGAGGTAATGCTTAAAATTGTGCAAATCATCAGTCGCATTGGTGGGCCTAAATCAATAAAATTACTTTGGGATAAGATAGATTACCCGAATTCACGGATTGTCAGGCAAGTTCTTTTTGCTTTACGATATTATAACTATCAGGCTACCGAAAGCGAAGAGACGGCTATCAAAGTTTTATTAGATTATGAGATTGGGAAGGCTATCTGGAATCTTGCAGCATACTCGGAGCTCCCTAATGCTGCACATTTCAAATATTTGGCTGATGCTCTTAAAGAAGAAGTTGACACCAATTTCGAACATGTTACGATGCTCCTATCCATCCTCTATGATCCCGAATCGATACAACTTGTAAAAGAGAACATTGAAACAAAAACCACAGAAGGTGTAGCATTTGCTCTTGAGCTGCTTGATATCTTTGTCGCCAATGAGTTGAAACCAAAACTATATCCGCTGTTTGATGATATTCCTATTCTTGATAAACTAAAGCAACTACAGATATTCTACCCTCGACAGACTTACAATCCTATTCAAGTACTAAACTATATCCTCAACAGGAATTACAATCAAAACAATCGCTGGACAAAAGTGTGTGCGATACACTCTCTCGCTCAGCTTGAAGACTTCAGAGTAAGTAAAGGGCTGCTTGCTCAACTATTCAATCCAGATATGCTTTTGCAAGAAACAGCTGCGTGGGTGATTTATCACAAAGATCCGGAGGCATATCATCAAGTGGCTCAGCGTCTTCCTGAAGAGACTAAAAAGAAACTAGACGAATCAATTGAGAAAAATCAACTGTTGGATGGTTTAGATGATGGATTCTATCTTCAAATCGAAATAGGAATGCTTTTAAAGGCTATTCCTGTATTTAAACCTATCAGAGGAACATTGCTCGCTGAATTGATCGATGCTATGAAAACCCACAATTTGGAAGCTGGGCAAGTGATCGATTTTAAGAAAAATGAAGGTTACAAGCCTATATTGATTGTAGCAGATGGAAAGGCCAAAATCAAATCAGGGACAGATAGTTTATTTGAATTAGATACGCATGACGTCTTTGGGGAAATATTTGTACTCAATGACGATTTAAATATCTCAGAATTAGAGGCTACTGAAGATAGTGTAGTGTTCGAAATTTCAATAAACGATTTTTATAATACCCTGGCCAATCATCATGAATTGGCACAAGAGTTTATCGATAGCGTGAGTAAAAATTTAAAAAAGGAATTCATAAAATAAGAACATAAATGGCTGGAATTGACATACTTATTTGCCACACAGAACAGGACAACGAGGGACATTGGATAGATAACTTCAAGAAATTTGTGGAGCTCATGCTTACACAGGTATTGGGAGAAACTCCAAATATTGTTCTCAAACCTGAGACAGAGCAAATTTCTGAGGCAGACTTAAAAGATGTCAAAGTCTTAATACCTGTATTGTCCGGTTCGTACATGGAATCGGGAGAATGTCTTGATACCCTAGAAGCGTATATCAATAAAATTGGTGTAAAAGCAAAGGTAAAGTATCAAGATCGAGTCTTCAAAGTACTAAAATCACCCATAGCCTATGACAAACAGCCCACTAAGCTGAGGGATCAATTAGGCTATGATTTTTACAAGGTTGATTACGAATCAGGGGAAATTCAAGAATTTAAAGATTATTTCTCCACAGAGGCGGAGCGCAACTACTGGATGAGGCTTGTAGATCTAGCCTATGATATTCATGAATCGCTACTATTACTAGAAGGAGGCGCTTCCAATGCTGAAGTTAAGCCGATATTTTCTCGTAAGTCAATATACTTGGCAGAAACAGGGCATGATCTTGTGGTACAGAAAAATATCATAAGACGTGAGTTGCTAAGGCATGGGTACAATGTGTTACCCAACCACTCCCTTTCTTCCTCTTACCAAGGATTGGGAAAGAATATTTCCGAAGAACTTGCCCAATGTACTCTCTCAATACACCTAGTGGGTAATTCTTACGGAGAAATACCCGAAGGAAGCGATAGATCGATCGTTGACATTCAAAACAGGCTAGCGGCAGAAATCAGTAGTAAGACTAAGGGTACTCACGAAGAGTTATCTCGACTCATATGGATATCACCAGAGTTGAACAACATCAGTGAGCAGCAACGCTCATTCATCGACAATATAAAAAGAGATACTTCATCGCTGGAGGGTGCCGAAATATTGCAAACTCCCTTAGAAGATTTCAAGAACATCATCAGAAATGAGCTGCTCGAGTCAGGTATTGACAAGAAACTTAGTGCTAATCTAGCAAATGATGGAGCTGATGACGTCAAAAAAGTCTATCTGATCCATGACAAAATAGATGAAGCGAACATCAAGCATATTAAAGAAAAAATTGAAAAGAGTGGTTGCAAGGTAATTTCACCTGTATTTGAAGGTGGATTACTTGAACTTCGTGAACAACATATTTCGAATCTCAGGCACCTAGATGCTGCCATTATTTATAAGGGTAAAGTCAATGATCAATGGGTACGAATGAAGATGTTGGATATATTAAAAGCTCCTGGATTTGGCAGAAATAAGCCCGTATTAGGAAAGGCCATTGTAACAGCGCCTGGAGGAGATATTGATAAAGAGCACTTCTCTAAAAATGAAGTAGAAATCATTACAGGAGATGAAAAAAGCATAAATGAAGCACTATCTTATTTTTTAGATAGTATTAAATAACAAGATTATGAGTGATGTAATCGAGGAAGAATTAGAACAGTCGACCCAAGCTCCAAGAATTGAGTCTAATCCATTTCCAGGATTAAGACCCTTCAAGATTGATGAGAGTCATCTGTTTTTTGGTCGTGAAGGACAAAGTGATGAGGTTCTACTTAAGTTGTCAAAGAATCGTTTTGTAGGCGTAATTGGCCCATCGGGTAGTGGTAAGTCATCTTTTATCTATTGTGGAGTATTACCCATTCTATATGGAGGATTCCTGACCAATAAAAGCCCCAACTGGGATGTAATCGTTACGAGGCCAGGCGCCTCCCCTATTGACAACTTAGCAAGTGCCATACTTGACAAAGATATAAGCTATCTCGCTGCTACAAAAGATGAGAAGCAAATCAAAGACACTATCATTACAACGTTACTTCGAAGTAGCTCACTGGGTCTTGTAGAAGCCTTATTACAAAACAAGAGAGACTCTGATAAAAACTACCTCATCCTTGTCGATCAATTTGAAGAGCTATTCAGGTTCAAGGACAGTGCAGATACCGAATCAGTCAATGAGACCCTAGCTTTTATCAACCTGCTTATAGAAGCAATCAACTACAGTGAGGTGCCTATATATGTAGCAATCACTATGAGATCTGATTTTGTTGGCGACTGTGCACAATTTCCAGACCTTACCAAAAAAATAAATGATAGCCACTACCTGATCCCTCAGATGACTAGGGAACAGAAGAGAAAAGCTATCACAGGCCCTGTGGCCGTAGGTGGAGCAGACATCTCCCCTCGACTCATCCAACAGTTACTCAATGATCTAGGAGATAATCCAGATCAACTACCAATTCTTCAGCACTCGCTAATGCGAACTTGGAGCTATTGGGGTGAATATGGAGATATCGGTGAAGCAGTTGATCTGAAGCATTATGAGGCTATAGGTACCATGAAGGAAGCACTTTCCTTGCATGCCAATGAAGCCTATGATGAACTCAATGACGACCAAAAGAAGATCTGTGAGATTATCTTCAAAGCTATTACAGAAAAACGTGGTGAAAACTTCGGGATTAGAAGACCCACCAAACTAGGCGAAATAGCGGCCATAGCAGATGTGACAGAAGAAGAGGTCATGGAAGTGATCGAGAAATTCAGAGCTCCTGGAAGATCACTCATCACTCCTGCTGCTGGTGTACCGCTGGTAAGTAGTTCAATTGTAGACATCTCTCATGAAAGTCTCATGAGAATATGGGTACGCTTGAAGAACTGGGTAAATGAAGAAGCAGATGCCGTTCAGATGTATCTACGTCTGGCAGAAGCAGCCTCCATGTACCAAGTAGGAAAAGCCGGACTCTGGAGGCCGCCAGATTTGCAGCTGGCGCTCAACTGGCAAACAAAACACAAGCCTACCCTAGTATGGGGACAGCGATACCATCCTGCATTTGAGCGGACGATGGTCTTTTTGGAGTATTCCAAAAAGGAATTCGATACCGAGCAACAAATCAAGGAACTCCAAAGAAAACGTCAATTACAACGTGCTAGAGTTACAGCACTTGTTTTAGCAACGGCAACGGTAATTTCACTATTGTTCTTATTGTATGCATTCCAGCAAAAGTCAGAGGCAGATAAGAATCTGGCAGCAGCAAAAATTGCTGAAGCTGATGCGAAGAAACAAACTACTTTGGCAGTAATAGAAAGAAATAAAGCAGATTCACTATCAGTGTTAGCTAATGTCGAAACTCAAAGAGCTAAAGTACAAGAAAAACTAGCAACAGAAGCTCAAGAAAAAGCTGAGAAAAGTGAAATTGCAGCGAAAGCCGCTCAAGCCAATGCTGAAATAAGAAGAAGGGAAGCAGTAAAAGCTACAGCAGAGGCTGACAAACAGAGAAAACAAGCTGATGTTGCTAAGGATAATGCCATAGAACAAACTGGAATTGCTGAAGTTGCCAAGGAAAACGCAGATAAGCTTCGTTTTCAAGCGATTGCTAAATCCTTGGCGATTAAATCCACACAGTTGCGTGATAACCAAAAAGAATTGAAAGGTCTTTTGGCTCAGCAAGCATTTATCTTCAATACGGAATATGAAGGTGAGGTGTATGACAATGATATTTATGATGGTCTTTACAATGCCATTAAGTCATATGAGGATCCATTATCTATGAGTCTTGAAGGTCACGATAAATCAATCCGTGTTGTTGAGGCTTCTCAAAGTGGCAATTATATCTATTCTGGTGGATCTGCAGGAAAGATTCTTCAATGGAAACTAGATGGAGAAAATAGGGTTGCGGATACCGTAGTCAGCTCAAGAGAAAATCATGTAATCAGAGCGCTTGCAATCAATGCAAATAATACGCTTATGATAGCTGGTGGGGTATTTCCTTCTCTTGATATTAACAAAAATAGCTTTATTGAGATATTTGATTTAAGTAATCCTAAAAAAATTCCTAAAAAAGTAAAAGGGGTTAAGTCAGTTACTAAAATCATATTTAGTAATTCTGAACAAAGTGCTTTGATCTTAGATGTACAGGGGAAAAGCCTAAAGTTGACGGATTTTGACAAAGTCAATGAAGTAGTCAAATTTGATAACGAAGTCAAAGATATGGCATTATCAAATGATGGTAATTGGTTGTACACAGCAGATGTCAAAGGCTTAGTAAATAAATATGACTTAATAAACGGATACGCCAAAACTGAAGTGTTTGATAATAAAAACAATTTAATATCTATCTCACTAAGTATAGATGGATTTATGGCCATTGGCGATCGAGATGGCAATTTGAAGTTGATCAATACTGATGACATCACTAATGTTAAGAATTTGGTGGGTCATACATCCGTGATCAATACGATTAGGTTTAGTAGTGACAACAAGTTTATCGCGACTTCAAGCCATGATAATACGGTAAGACTTTGGGATAGAAATAATCTCAATGCTCAACCTATAAAATTGGCAGATTACGATGATTGGGTGTGGAGTGTGGCATTTACTGCTGACAATACTCAGGTGATGGCTGCTACGCAGAATAAAGAGATCAAAGCTTGGCCAACCAATAGAGATGATATGGCTGACAAGTTGTGTAGCTATGTCTCCAATAACTTGACCAGTGCCCAATGGGAGACTTATGTGGCCAAAGATATTGAGTATCAATCAACTTGTGAAAACCATCCAGCTAACAATAAATAAAAAATGAATAAAAATTTGAAGTACTATTCATTAATAATAATCACTGCCTTTACTGTATTAGGTAGTCTAAATAAAACCAATGCGCAATGCCTTGAAAATTTGAGGCAGGCCCGTACCATTTATGATGAGGGAAGACTTCATGAGATCTACGATGTATTAAAGGGCTGTCTAGAGGGTGATAACCTCAATGAAGAGGAAAAGACTGAAGCATATAGGCTAATTATTTTATCCTATATCTATCAAGATCAGCCATTGAAAGCGGATGAGGCTATGCTGGGATTACTTCATATGAACAAATTGTATAAGACTGATCCAGAAACTGATCCAAACGAATTAATAAATCTTTATGGAACTTTCAGGACTGATCCTATTTATCGATATGGTGGTAAATTCAATGTCAATTACTCTTTGGTTAATGTGATCAATACCTATAGTATTGGTCCAAGTGACGTTGCTGACGGCCTATACAATAGTCAAATAAGTATTGGTGGAGCCCTATTTATAGAAAGAGACTTTTTCCAAAATAAGGTTGCCTTGCGACTCGAGGGTACCTACTCTATTTATCAAACACAATATACCGCAAAGGGCTTCCAGTCTGAAACTGATACTGATATAAGCATAAATCAGTACGATAATACAGAGACTCAAAGTTGGGCTGGAATGAATTTACTGGCAAAGTATTCGTTTATGAAAAATTCAGCATTAGGAAAGAAGATAAACCCTTATATTCTTTTGGGACCATCTGTCCAATTCCTGGTAAAAAGTGCTTCCGCCAATCAAACGACAGTTATTGGTGGAGAAACTGCTACTGGTAAGGATATCATATTCTCAGATGAGGGTATCCGAGAAAATTTAAATTTAAGTTTAATAGCGGGTCTCGGTACAAATTTTCCCTTTGGGAAAATTTCTGGTTTTATAGAATTGATGTATCAACATGGGTTTTCTGATATTACTAATAACCACAATTCTTCTGAGTTGGCATGGCGATATGCGATCGCCATTAGTGATGTTAGTATGAGTACTCTTAACATCAACTTAGGGTTAATGATAAACAAATACAGCCCCAAAAAACTTACAGAATAATATAAAAATTGAATCGATTTTTGATCTATGAATAATAAAATTACACTACTTTTTTTATCAGTCTTCTTCTTATCATTGAGTTGTGACGATGAACAAGCTGCAGGACCAGGTGATGCAGATACCTACATCAAATTCTTCGGAGCTGATAATGAAGATATCGCCTATGTCTCTCGGCAGACTCCTGATGGTGGATGTGTTCTATTGGGTACTACTGGGATTGAAGTGGATGGAATTTCTTCCTCAAAAATAAAAATAATCAAAGTAGACTACAATGGAAATCAGCAATGGCAGAAGGTATATCCGCCATTTAGCGATACCACAAAGGTGAGCTTTATTGGAAGGTCACTCATACTATCTGATGATGGTTACATCGTAGTTGGTGAGAGTATTAAACCTGACCAGACCACTGGAAATAGCCTATTAGTGATGGAAATAAGTAATACTTTCATGCAAGATGATCCAATTGACTCCATAACACTTTCATTACGAGATATCACTCGTGATATAGATGATAATGATTTCAATCTCCATGGTCTTGATATCATCCAAGATGGAAATGACTATAGAATCATTGCCAATGTCACCAATGAAGATGAGGACGAAGCAGGAAATCTCTTTGCAAAAATCACCAGAGACAATGATAATTTTACTTACGATACTCTTTCCTGCCTTCCTATCTATAGTTCTGAAGAAACACTTGTTAGGTCTCTTCATCTGGCAAATGATGGTGACTTTGTATTCGGAGGTAATAATTCAAGGACTTCAATATCTTCTAAAACAAACCCTGTTTTAAGTAAAGTAAGACCATGTTATATCTCATATTCAGGTGGTGGCGACCACTTAATATCTGCCCCACAGATAGACTATACCACTGGTCAAATAATAGCGACAAACAATGGTTATGCTATGGTCGGAACAGTATCCAGTGCTTTAAGCAATGATGTGTTTTTCGTATTACTGGACGAGAACGGAGCCGTCAAACCGGGAAGTCTTATAGAGTATAATTCTGAAGACCTACTCGGCAGAGATGCGGATAATGATGAATTTGGAGTTACAATAGCCAATACCTCAGATGGTGGATACATTATTGGTGGGTCTACCCTCTCAAAAACCGCTGGAGAAGAAGATATTTTATTGGTCAAGACCACTGCTGCAGGAACAGTGCTTTGGTCCAAAGCTATCGGTAATGCCAATCAGGAAACGGCCACACATATACAGCAAGCAACAGATGGTGGTTATCTAGTTTTTGGTAATACAGAGTTCGGTGGATTTGACACCATGTTCCTGATGAAAACTGATAAGAACGGAGACGTTCAGTAAGAATACTTAATACATACACGTAGAAACACATCTAGATGACGACATATTTTACCAATTTACTTCAGAACTCACTCAAAAACGTAGAAAGCAATAGAGGTAATTTGCTTGTTGTGCTTTTTATATGCCTATCAACATTTTCCTTTTCTCAAATACAAATTAATATAACCGAAAGTTTTGAGGATGATGGCCAAGCTTCAGGACGGTTTAATGCCTACAGATTTGACAATGGAAATGATGAGTTTTTTTTAGAGCGGTCTGATGCTGATTTTACTGATAATATGACCGGAGAAACTGGGACTAATTACTGGGCATTCGGTAGGCTCGAACAAGGCAGTAATACGAACCCTTTATCACCACAAGGTTCAATAGAATTTGCAGATCTGAACATTTCTGGATTCGAGAATATTGAAATAAGCATGGACTTGGGAACTTTAGGAGGTGGGGAATATGAATCAAATGATTTTTTAGCCATTTATGCGAATATTGATGGCGGAGGAGATGTTCTGGTTGGAAACTTCAGGCATAACACTAACGAGCTTCAACGAGATACTGACTTAAATGGTACTGCCGATGATGCGGATTTTGATCTTACATCTACATTTCGAACATTTACTTTTCCCGTTTCAGGTTCAGGTCAAATACTTAATATCACAATCATTGGCACTAATGATTCAGATAATGGATTAGAAATCACTACACTTGATAAAATTGAAGTGCATGGAACACTTGCCTCAGATGTATTAGCAAAGTATACATTCCCTGCAGGTTCAGGAATTCCCCTTGCTAGTGCCACAAATTTTACGGCTGGAACATTCACCGAGAGCGCTGGATTAATCTTTGAAGATTTCGGTGATACATTTAGTTATAATAGTTGGGATTTTGGAGGTACTGATTATTACGAGTTTTCTGCATCACCCGCTGCTACGTTTCACATGACGCTCACCAATCTCACATTTAATCAGGATAAGGAAAATAGTAATACGCCTGATAATTGGGTATTAAGGAGTTCAATTGACAATTATGTATCCGATATTGCAACGGCTGCTACACTTGATGATGATTTTGCAGCTGATACAGATGTTGATTTGACGGGGGGCACTTTTGACAACATACAGGCCGTGACCTTCAGATTGTACGGGTTGGACGCAGCAGGATCCGGTGCAGCTTGGAAAGTAGACAATGTCGAATTGAATGGAACAGTGCAGCCGGATGCTATTGCTCCTACAATAACAAATATTACTCCTATACCAACTGATGACAATTACATTCTAGGAGAAAATCTCGATTTTACAGTGAATTTTAGCGAACCTGTTACCATTACAGGGTCACCTAGAATTGAAATTACACTTACCAGCGGTGGGCCAGCTTATGCTACA
>JAWUWD010000039.1:0-90973 GCA_034112085.1 Cyclobacteriaceae bacterium | reverse complement strand
AAAACAAGTATGAATTCGCAATTCTAAAATCACTTATTGTAAATCTAAAATTCTTACATTTGCCCCCTATGGGAATTCGATCTATTCTTGCAAAACCATTTGCAGCCTATGTGGTAAAAAACCAGCAAAAGTGGGCAAAATCTCCTTACGCCTCTCAGCAACAAATCTTTCAAAGACTGATGACTGTCGGGCAAAATACAATTTTTGGGAAAGATCACGGGCTGAACTCAGAAACCAACTACGAAGCTTTCAAAGCTCAAGTACCTATCAGAGACTACGAAGGATTGAAACCTTATGTAGACCAAGTCCTTGCTGGTGCTTCTGATGTGATGTGGGAAGGGAAGCCAGCCTACTTTGCCAAAACTTCAGGGACTACTTCAGGATCGAAACATATCCCAATCACCAAAGAATCTTTACCAAATCACATCAATAGCGCACGAGACGCATTGCTGACTTATGCGCATGAAACCGGCAACGCTAAATTCTTAGATGGGAAATTGATTTTCTTATCGGGAAGCCCCGTACTCACACAAAGCGTAGGAATCAATACCGGAAGATTGTCAGGCATCGTCAATCACCATGTTCCAGGATATTTGCGCAGTAATCAACTGCCTTCTTATGACACCAATTGTATCGAGGATTGGGAAGATAAAGTTGATCAAATATTAACTGAAACCATCAACCAAAACATGTCCTTGATCTCTGGCATCCCTCCATGGGTACAGATGTATTTTGATAAAATTGTTGAAAAAACAGGGAAACCTATCAAAGACACTTTTCCTGATTTCTCATTATTTGTTTATGGAGGGGTCAATTTCGAGCCTTATAAAGGCAAGCTATATGAGACTATTGGCAAGCAAGTTGACTCCGTAGAAACGTACCCTGCATCGGAGGGATTTATAGCATATCAAGATACTCAAACAGAAGAAGGCCTTTTGATGCTACTCAATAGTGGTATTTTCTTTGAATTTATACCGGCTGACGAATACTTTGATGAAAAACCAACAAGACTAAGAATCCAAGACATAGAACTAGGTGTCAACTATGCCGTGATTATCAATAGCAATGCAGGGCTTTGGGGATACTCTATTGGAGATACGGTAAAGTTCGTCAGCAAAGAACCTTACCGACTATTAGTCACAGGAAGAATCAAACATTTTATTTCTGCTTTTGGAGAACACGTAATTGGAGCCGAAGTCGAAAAATCAATGAAATCAACGCTAGAGAAATTCAGTGAAGTTGAAATAGTTGAGTTCACTGTTGCACCTCAAGTCACCCCTGATGAAGGTTTACCGCTTCACGAGTGGTTTATTGAATTCACCAATCAACCTACTGATTTGGCTGCCTTCGAAAAAGAACTAAATTTGCAGCTGCAAAAAACAAATACTTACTACGATGATCTCATCACAGGGAATGTATTGACGGGACTGAAGGTAATACCTCTAAAGAAAAATGGCTTTATCGATTATATGAAATCACAAGGCAAACTTGGTGGGCAAAATAAAATGCCCAGGTTGTCCAATGATAGAAAAATTGCGGATGAGCTTACTAATTATTCAGTTTGATGATGAGTCAAATTGAACTTTATCATTCAACGAAACAAATATTCAAATAACTCTTGACTGAACAAAAGAAGCATATCGCTATACTCGGGTCTACTGGATCAATAGGTACACAAGCACTAGAGGTGATTGCTGCGAATCCTGACCATTTTGTCGTGGAAGTATTGACCGCACAACAGAATGCAGATTTACTAATTCAGCAAGCCATTTCATTCAAACCCAATGCCGTGGTCATTGGACAAGATGATTTGTATAAGAAAGTATTTGATGCACTAGACTCACTGGATATCAAAGTATATGCGGGAGTAAATGCACTAGCCGCAGTCGTGGAGATGGACACGATAGACTTAGTGTTGACGGCTTTGATGGGATATGCTGGATTACAACCAACCATCCGCGCGATCAATGCTGGTAAAAACATAGCCCTCGCTAATAAAGAAACTTTGGTGGTAGCCGGTGAATTGATCACTAATCTAGCCGCAGAAAAAGGAATAAATATTCTCCCAGTAGATTCAGAACACTCAGCGATATTCCAATGTCTGGTGGGTGAGTTTCATAATCCAATCGAGAAAATAATATTGACTGCTTCAGGCGGACCATTCAGAGGAAAAGATCGTGATTTCTTGAAATCAGTAACGAAAGCGCAAGCTTTGAAACATCCCAATTGGGAAATGGGTGCTAAGATTACCATAGATTCTGCTTCATTGATGAATAAAGGGCTGGAAGTGATAGAAGCCAAATGGTTGTTCGGATTGAGTGCTTCTCAGATAGATGTTGTGGTACATCCACAATCAATCATTCACTCAATGGTGCAATTCGAAGATGGCTCGATCAAAGCACAGATGGGATTACCTGACATGAAATTACCCATCCAATTTGCGATGGCGTATCCTGAAAGGATTAAGAGTGATTTTCCCAGATTTAACTTCTTGGATTACCCTAACCTTACATTTGAACAACCCGACACGACCACTTTCCGTAACTTATCATTGGCTTACGAAGCTATGCATCAAGGCGGAAATGTCCCATGTATACTCAATGCCGCTAATGAAGTGGTCGTAGATGCATTTTTAAAAGAGAAAATAGGTTTCTTAGAGATGTCAGATATAGTAGAACAGTCGATACAGAAAGTGTCGAAAGTTGACAAACCAAGCCTAGAAGATTATATAAGTACCGATAAAGAAACAAGAATTATAGCCTTAGAATTATTGAATTAATGGATGGATTAGTAATGACCGCTCAGATTATATTGAGCCTCTCGATTTTAGTAGGATTACATGAGTTTGGACACTTGCTTTCAGCAAAGTTCTTTGGCATGCGTGTGGAACAGTTTTCAATTGGATTCCCTCCTAAGATATTTAGTTTCAATTATGGAGAAACAGAATATGCATTGAGTTTGATTCCTCTTGGTGGATATGTCAAAATATCCGGGATGATCGATGAATCGATGGATGTTGAAGCCATGAAAGAAGAGCCTAAAGAATGGGAATTCAGATCAAAACCAGCTTGGCAAAGATTGATTGTGATGCTCGGTGGGATCTTTGTTAATGTGATTTTAGGAATCGTAATATTTATAGGACTGACTTACTTCGTTGGTGATACTTACATGTCTAAAGATAGTGTGAACAGACTAGGTGGTATCGAAGCATTAGAATTGGCTGAGGGCATAGGGCTAGAAGATGGTGACCAGATCATTAAAATTAATGGAAAAGAATTTGATGATTTTAATGATGTATTTAACCCAGATAATCTCTTAACTGAAGATGCTTATTATACAGTAATGCGTTCTGGGAGCATAGTTGATGTACAAATCCCTTCCAACTTTATTGAGAATTTTAATGATAAGGAAATGGTAGGGAAATTTATAGACTACAAAGTTCCGTTAATCCTTAGCGTTATCGCTGAAGGCTCAGTAGCCGAGCGTAGTGGTCTTCAAAAAGGAGATAAAATCACTAAGTTTAATGGTATTGAAGTATTCTCATTTCAAGGATTTGCTAGCTTAGTACAGGCTAACACGAATGATACTGTAACTTTTTCAATCACCCGAGGTGCAGAGAGCCTTTCTTTCAAAGAAAATTTTGTTGGAGAGACTGTTTTAGGTGTACGCCCTGAGACTCCTTTTGTTGATATCCGTAGATACGGATTAGGAGAATCCGTTGTTATAGGAACTAATAAAGCCTTCGGAGTTATTTTTATCCAACTCAAAGCATTTAAGAAAATATTTAGTGGCGATCTTTCGTTAAGAAAATCGCTTTCAGGTCCAATTGGTATCGCTCAAGCATATGGTGGCGATTGGCAATGGGAACGTTTCTGGAGAATGACTGGATTACTATCTATGGTGTTGGCATTTATGAATCTACTGCCAATCCCCGCACTTGACGGTGGTCATGTAGTCTTCTTGACTTATGAAATACTTTCTGGAAGAAAACCTTCTGATAAAGTACTAGAAGCAGCGCAAAAAGTAGGTATGGTAATACTACTTGCTTTGATGGTATTTGTATTTGGCAATGACATCTTCAATTTAGTCTCTAAATACTTTTAGAATAAGTCACATTCTAAAAAAGCCCTGAAGAGATTCTTCAGGGCTTTTTTATTAATTTTATGGCATGGCAGAAGCAACCGAGAAAAAAGACATCCGAAACTTATCATTGGAGAACATCTCTCAGTTTCTCACTGATCATGGAGAAAAAGCTTTTCGAGCAAAGCAGATAGACGAGTGGCTTTGGAAAAAGTCAGCGACCAGCTTTGATGCGATGACCAATCTTTCTCTAGATACTCGACAACTACTCGACCAACACTTCATCATCAATCATATTGCTGTTGACAACATGCAACGAAGTAATGATGGAACGATCAAAAATGCCGTAAAACTATTTGATGGAATGATCGTGGAATCTGTACTTATCCCAACAGAAACGCGTATTACGGCTTGTATTTCTTCCCAAGTTGGTTGTAGCCTAGATTGTAACTTCTGTGCTACTGCACGACTTAAGCGCATGCGTAATCTCAATCCAGATGAGATCTATGATCAAGTAGCCGCTATCAAACAACAAGGCGATGAGTATTACAATCGTCCATTGACTAACATTGTCTATATGGGTATGGGTGAGCCTTTGCTCAACTATGCCAATGTGATGGCTTCCATTGAAAAGATCACCTCTCCTAAAGGTCTAGGAATGTCACCCAGACGTATTACGCTATCAACGGTAGGAATTCCTAAGATGATTCGAAAATTGGCTGACGATGGTGCGAAATTCAACCTAGCAGTGTCATTGCACTCGGCCATAGATGAGACTAGATCTTCTATCATGCCAATCAATATTAAAAGTCCAACCAGTGAACTCCTAGAATCACTGCAATACTGGTACAAACTAACCAATCGATCAATAACTTTTGAGTACGTAGTTTGGAAAGGCGTAAATGATGATGAGGCACATGTAAGAGCATTAGTCCAGTTCTGTAAGCAGGTCCCTTCTAAAGTGAATCTGATCGAATACAATTCAATAGATGATCCTAGATTCATCACAGCTGACCCTGACAAGATTCAGTTGTACGTTGATATATTAGAGAAGAATCGAATCACAGTAAACATCCGCAGGAGCCGTGGTAAGGATATCGATGCCGCATGTGGGCAATTGGCTAATAAAGAGACTGAAGATTAGATGTAATTGAGAAGAAGGCACGACTGAAGTAGTCTTTCCTAATAAGAGTAATCAGCCAACAGATCGCTTCGTTCCTCGCGATGACAAGGTTAATTCAATTTTTACTCGCATTGAAAAGCTTCTGCTTCTCTTCTTTTGAAAGACTCTCATATCCAGATTGTGAGATTTTATCTAAGATCGCATCGATCTCCTGTTGATCTGCAATATTGGACATAGTAGATGATGACGAAGCAGAAGAAGCTGGAGCCTTAGTTTTCTTCTTTTTGCTAGAGACTTTCATCTTAGGTTGCCTTATGAAGAAGCTCTGGAAGTAATTCATCACAACAATCACCCATCTACCGACATCTGTGCCGCTTTGCAATAATTTGACATACAAGTAACCCATCCCTGCACCTCCAAGATGTGCAATATTACCTCCAGCATTTCCTCCTGTGGCACTTAAAACAGATATCACAACCGTAAAAATAGCTATATACTTTATCTTCACTGGTCCAACAAACATCAAATGGATAGTATAGTTTGGCAGCAATGTAGCAGCAGCGATAACGATCGCATCTATAGCAGCCGAAGCACCCACCATTCCTGGTCCCCCAGAGCGCTCAATATAGAATGGTACAACATTGTACATGAATAAATAGGCTACTGCACCAGCTATACCACCAACAACATAAATGCTGATCAATTTCTCATTTCCCAAGTATTCTATGATCAGTTTACCAAAGAAATAGAACCACAGCATATTGAATAAAATATGCATCAACCCAGAATGGTTGAACATATAGGTGACCATGGTCCAAGGTCTGGTAAAGAATTCACCAATCGTTGGAGGGATCATAAATTGCCTGTCGATAGCATAGAAGATCTCTCCTGCTCCGCCCAAATCTGCAATTACTTTGAATATCCCCAACACTAGAAACACCACTACATTGATAATAATCAACTGTATATGACTATTGTTTGGCTTGTTGAATGCGCCTTTGAACTCGTTTAGCATGTTATTACTACTGTACATATATCGAATATATAGATTTTACCAACTAATAAGAATCTGTGCTCTGAGTCTTCCAATACTGAATCATAATGAATGCAAAGACCATCCCACCTAAGTGGGCAAAGTGGGCGGTAACATCATCGGGGTTTTGTTTGAATCCTGCATAAACCGCATAAGCACCTAGTCCCATGGCCAAATATTTGGCTTTGATTGGAATAGGCGGAAATAGCAACATCATTTCTGTATTAGGAAATAGCATCCCAAAAGCCATTAGTATACCATAGATAGCTCCTGATGCACCGAGCATAGAACCATAGTCAATTCCCGCATCCATTAGATTGGTTGCGATTTGTTTACTTCGATCTATGTAGTAGCTCTCATTGGGGTTTCTATCAAATTCATCAATAAAATCGTAAACAATTGGCTTAACACGACCGTCAAAATTATCAACAATCAATTCGGTGAAAGCACCTGGTGTTGGGTTTGACAAATAAGTATTGACACTGTTCTGTGTTGATAAATTATCCGCGTATTTGATTCCTGAATAAAGTATACCTGCCCCTATTCCTGTGACCATATAAAAGATCAAAAACTTCTTTGGTCCCCAAAATCGTTCTAACATTGGCCCTAAGAAAATAAGTCCCATCATATTGAATAATATATGCCCAAACCCACCGTGTGCGAACATATAAGTCAAAAATTGATAGGGCTTGAAATATGGTGACCCAATATTCCATAATGACAATGTGGACGTCAAGTCCATTCCTGACAACATCTTTTGTCCAATAAAAACCACCACATTAATAATGAGTAGGTTCTTAACAACTGGGGATAATCTATTTAGCATAATATTATATCGGTATACTCTTAATTATATTTCATTAGTCTCTTCACTCAATTGAAGAAACTGCCCAACTCATCCATCGTGAGGACCTTATAAGTCACTCTACCATCTGGAGCGTAATTGGGGCTTTCACAAGCAAATAATTTATCAATCATCATATTCATTTCTTCCACTTCCAACTTCTTACCCTGTTTCACCGCTGATCGTTTCGCCAGTGATCTTGCCAAATTCTCTCGATTAGATACAGACAATTCAGACTGATTATGCTTGAATTGCTCAATCAACCCTTCGAACAATACTTTTTCATTCCCAGTCAAAACATCAGCTGGAATTCCATTGATAACGATACTTTGCTTACCAAAGATGTCGAAAATGAAACCTAATGCTTCTATTTCTTCTTTCATATCCAGAATCATCGCATAATCCGCTGGACTTAGCTCAACATTCTGTGGAAACAAACATTGTTGTGAGGCTCCTGAGTGATGTTCTATATATTCTTGATACTGCTCAAATAATATTCGTTCATGAGCAGCCTGTTGATCTACCAACAGCATTCCAGACTTTACTTGTTTGACCAAATATTGACTATGCAATTGAAAAACACTCTTACTGTTATCTGCCAACAGTATTGGCAATTCAGCCGTTTGCTCGTTCTGTATTTCATTGGCCGCACTTTCTATGGTAACCGTCTGTGGAGAAGTCTCTGTATCAAAATGAAGTGAAGAATTCTCTGATCCATCATACAGCGTATCCCACTTTTCCAAGTTTGATTTTTCCTGCGGTGTAGATCGAAATTGTGTATAATCACTCTCTTTTGATGAGGTGCCTGGTGTATTACCAAGTTGGATTGATATTGGCTTATTGAAATTAGTGTCTAAGTCAAAATCGATGCTCGGTGAAATATTATGAGTACCAAGTGATTTTTTGACAGCAGCTCTCACGATAGCATAAACGGTACGCTCATCATCAAACTTAATTTCAGTCTTTGTGGGATGCACATTGACATCAATTCTTGCTGGATCGATTTCTATAAACAGCACATAGAAAGGAAAACTACCCTTCACAATCAATCCCTCAAATGCATTGGTTACTGCATGATTGAGGTAGTTGCTTTTGATGAACCGGTTATTGACAAAGAAATATTGCTCGCCACGGGTCTTCTTTGCAGACTCTGGCTTACCTATGTATCCTTTTACCTCGAGCTGATCCGTGCTTTCCTCGCATGAAGCCATTTGCTCTTGATAGTTCTTCCCAAATAAGTTGATTATTCTTTGACCAAGTTTACCTGCAGGAAGATTATAAGTCTCTTGATTATTTTGATGCAGTGTTAATCTAATACCCGGATTAGCCAAAGACACCCGTTGAAACTCGTCCATGATATGGCGCATTTCCACAGCATTAGATTTCAAAAAGTTGCGTCTAGCGGGTACGTTGAAAAACAAGTTCTTCACACATACCGAAGTCCCTTTTTCGGCAGCTATTAATTCTTGCTGTTTCACTTCTGATGCCTCCACTACGATCAATGATCCCAATTCTTGATCAGCAGTCTTCGTGCGAATTTCTACTTGCGCTACCGCAGCGATAGAAGCCATCGCTTCTCCTCGGAAACCCATAGTTTTGATCGAGAATAGATCTTCTGATTTTCTGATTTTGGAAGTTGCATGTCTTTCAAGACACATCCTGGCATCAGTTTCAGTCATCCCAAGGCCATCATCCACCACCTGGATAAGTGATTTTCCAGAATCCTTTATGATCAACTTAATATCAGTGGCTTGTGCATCAATCGCATTTTCGAGCAATTCTTTGACTACAGATGCTGGTCGTTGTACAACCTCACCTGCCGCTATCTGATTGGCGATCGCATCAGGAAGTAACTGAATAATATCTGACATCCTGGAAGTTATGTGCTTAAATTAATTTTCTCCAGCGTAGAAAGTAATACACTGGAATAATTGACAACATACCGTATAGAACAACGTTGCCTAAATATAAATATCCTACAAATCCTCCAAATAAATACACGATGATCGCAAAGCGTAAGAACCCCGTTTGTCCAGCCTCGATGCGACTTCTATTAGAAAACGCGCCATTAATTCTCGAATGTTCTATTGAACCAGCAACACCTTCCCTTCTTTCTTTTCTCTCCAAGGTCAATTCTCGTTTGATT
Organism: Cyclobacteriaceae bacterium; assembly: GCA_034112085.1. Classification (GTDB taxonomy): domain Bacteria; phylum Bacteroidota; class Bacteroidia; order Cytophagales; family Cyclobacteriaceae; genus JAWUWD01. Next base: position 81,747 of record JAWUWD010000039.1, on the reverse strand, counting down.
CTGGAAGTTCGCTGTTCTATATCTTCCTTAACCTCATCATAATATCTCGGTTCGATATTGAACCGCTGATGTTTAGCGATACGAAGTATAGATAAGAATCTCATTTTTTATAAATTCGTGGATTACAAAAATAGTTGATATTTTAAATTGGTTACGACCATATGACAAAAAATGTTTTCGCAATTGGCTTACTCTCTCTGATCGGGTTATCATCCCTTTCATCAAAAGCTCAATCAATATCAACTAATCCACTCATCACAGCGGATGCTACTCAACAAAAAAAATGGGTAGATAGTGTCTATGAATCCCTTTCATGGAATGAGAGAATTGCTCAACTATTCATGGTTCCAGCCTACTCTAAAGGAGATGCCAAACATCACAAAAAACTTCTGCAGCTGGTCAAAATGAATAAAGTAGGCGGGTTAATATTTATGCCAGGCGGTCCGATGCAACAAGCTAAGCTCAGCAATCAACTACAATCGTCAGCTAACATACCGCTGCTCATTGGTATGGACTTAGAGTGGGGATTGAATATGCGACTTGACAGCACTCTGCGATACCCCAATCAATTGACATTAGGGGCTATCTCAGATGACACTTTAATTTGTCAAATGAGTACTGACATCGCACAAAAAATGCAGATTATGGGAGTTCACCTTCATATTCCTGCCCAAGATACCCTTGGGGAAATTCCAACTTCACTTTCAAAGAAGGCCATCGCTGAACTTCTAAAAAAGAACATGGCATTTCAAGGACTTGTGATCACTGATGCACTCAATATGGACGGGGTAATTCAAACAACTACTCCTGGAAAACTAGAAGTAGCGGCTCTATTGGCTGGAAATGATTTATTACTTTATCCTCAAAACGTGCCGTTGGCACTCAAAGAAATTCGCAAGTCCCTACGAAGACGGCAACTAAAACGAGATCGATTAGAGTTGAGCGTTAGAAAAATTCTGCTAGCGAAGTACAAAGTTGGACTATCAAGCAATCAAACTGTCAACACGGACAATTTACATTTGAAACTGAATCAGCCAGCATCAGAGGTGTTACTGCAAAAATTGTATCAGAATGCGATTACGTTAGTGAAAAACGAAAATAATTTACTCCCTTTTCACTTGATAGACACTACTTCCTACGCTTCTTTATCATTGAACGATCGAGCACCATTATTTCATAGGAACCTGGGGAAATATGCCAACTTCAATGCTTTCAATAATCTAGGAAATAAAAATTCCGAAGTACTGATCAGTAAACTCAAAAATTTTGAAGTTGTGGTCATCGGAGTATTTGGAACAAATAATTCACCAAGCAAACAGTTTGGAGTGAAAAGCGAAGATATTGATCTCATCACTAAACTCAGTAAATACACCAAGGTGGTAGTGACTGTTTTCGGAAACCCTTATTCTTTGTCTCAGTTTGACAAGTTTGAACACGTTGTCTGTGCTTATGAAAATAATGAGATCACGCAGGCATTAGTCCCACAAGCACTCTTTGGTGCATTTGATATAGAAGGTAGATTATCTGTATCTATTGAGAATTCTTTCAAACAAGGAAGTGGTATTTCTTTAAAGAATATAGCAAGGCTTGGCATGTCCAGTCCTGAGTTTGCGAAAATGGATAGTCGTGTACTCAATAAAATTGACCTAATTGCTAATGAAGCTATTACGAGCATGGCAACTCCTGGCTGCCAGATATTAGTGGCGAAAAATGGCAAGATCGTTTTTGACAAATCGTATGGGTATCACACCTATGACAGCCTTCGTCCGGTGACCTCTGAGTCGATCTATGATATCGCGTCCATCACCAAGGTCGCAGCTTCCCTTCAGGCTGTCACTTTCATGGAAGAACAAGGACTGATCGATCTTGATAAAAAAATATCGGTTTATCTCACTGATCTTAAAGGGTCGAACAAGGAGCACATGACCATTCGTGATATTCTTACCCATCAATCGGGACTTTGGCCGTACTTACCATTTTGGAAGCAAACGATGAATAGTGAAGAGCACTTGCCCGAATACTTCAATCACAAGGAAGAAAATGAATTTCCTCATTTCGTTTCAGAAGGACTCTATACATCAGAGAGCATACGCGAAAGTGTCTGGGAGTGGGTGATAGAGTCTAAGGTTAGAGACAAAGAGGAGAATGTGTCATACGGATACAAATATTCTGACATGGGATATTACATGATACACAGGCTTGCTGAAGAAGTACTGAATCAGCCTCTTGAAGACTTTCTAACTCAAAACCTATATGAACCGCTTGGGCTTACCACTTTGGGATACAATCCTTTGGATAGATTCTCAAAAAATCGCATCACTCCCACCGAAAAGGATTCTACTTTCAGAATGTCGCAAATTTGGGGCACCGTTCATGATCAGGGCGCAGCTCTTTTTGGAGGGGTTGCAGGCCACGCTGGATTATTTAGTAATTCCAGAGATCTTGCTATATTGATGCAAATGCATTTACAAGGGGGCTCTTATGGAGGTCAGAAATACTATGACAAAAGTACTTTGAACAAATTCACTCCACAGCAGTTTGATAATTACAATAGACGCGGAGTTGGTTGGGATAAGCCATTGCCAGGAGCTTGGTATGGTCCGACTTCAGAATACGCCTCTTCCGAGACCTTTGGTCATACCGGGTTCACCGGTACAGCAGTTTGGGCAGATCCTACTTTTGATTTGGTCTTTGTGTTTTTATCCAATCGGATATATCCCAATGCTAATAATCGAAAACTCATACAGAATAATATCCGTACAAGGATACAAGATTTGGTATATCAGTCAATTTGGGAATACAGCAAATACAATTGATTGAATTTTTTACATCCGTTTGATGTTGAAATAAGAATTTGCTGAAGAGTATTTTTTTTAATTAGACGAAATAACATAGAATATATGAAGATAGGCATCGTATGCTACCCGACTTTTGGAGGTAGTGGAGTGGTCGCTACAGAACTTGGTAAGGGTCTAGCGAAAAAGGGTCATCAAGTTCATTTCATCACCTATTCTCAACCTACTAGACTTGGTTTTTTCAATGAGAATTTGTTTTATCATGAAGTGAATATCAGGAGCTACCCCTTATTCAAATACCCTCCATATGAGCTAGCATTAGCCAGTAAAATGGTAGATGTGGTGAAACATGAAAAGCTAGATTTACTCCACGTACATTATGCCATTCCACATGCGTCTTCGGCCTATATGGCGAAGCAAATACTCGCTACTGAAGATATCCATATTCCGGTAATCACCACACTACACGGGACAGATATTACCCTTGTAGGGAAAGACGCTTCTTACGAACCAGTTGTGACCTTTAGCATCAATCAATCAGATGGCGTCACTTCAGTATCAGATGATCTGAGAAAAGATACTTACGAGCATTTCAAAATCACGAAGGACATAGAGGTTATCCCTAACTTCATCGATTTGGAAAGGTTCAAAAAGCAGAAAAAGGATCATTTCAAAACTGCGATTTGTCCAGATGGAGAAAAACTCATTGTTCACACTTCCAACTTTCGAGAAGTGAAGCGCGTAGATGATGTGATTAAAATATTTGCTAAAGTTCAAAAAGAAATTCCTTCAAGACTCCTTCTAGTTGGTGATGGCCCTGAGAGAAATAACATGGAGATTCTATGTAGAGAATTGAATGTTTGTGATCACGTAAGATTCTTAGGGAAACTCGATGCGGTAGAAGAAGTCTTGTCAGTAGCCGATTTGTTTATCATGCCCTCTGAAAAGGAGAGCTTTGGACTAGCAGCATTGGAGGCGATGGCTTGTGAAGTTCCGGTGATTTCCACAAACGTTGGAGGTATTCCAGAACTCAATGTACACGGTAAAACAGGCTTTTTGAGCAATGTTGGAGACGTAGATGATATGGCTAAAAATAGTTTATTTGTACTAAGAGATGACCAACTACCTGGATTCAAAGAGAACGCACTTAATCGTGCAAAGGAATTTGATATTACTGCGATTCTACCAAAGTATGAAAAATTCTATCAGGAAATATTAGAAAGCAGTACCGTTCTCACTTAATTTATGAGCCAACATTTTCGTTCTGATGGCACACCTATGATTGGCATTTCAGTTCCACTTTGGAACAATACTTTCATAAACCACAAATCAAAAAGAGGAGTGATAAATCACTCCTCTTTTTATTTTACCTCAATTTGACTAGACCATATTGAGTATCAACTTTTCATAACTACTATAAACTCACCTTCTTAGAATATCGTAACAATCGATATCTAAATATTAGAACTATCGCTCTCCAGAGCTTGCTCTTTTTATTATTAGATTCTGTTTTAGCTGCTGATTCTTTATTCTGCATATTTCTATTATTCCTAACGTAAAATTAGCTTAGAGAGTTGAAGGTTTTACTACAATAAAAAACCAGACATTACATACGTAAAGAATATCTAAAAACTCGTCTTACTCCAACATCCTCATTTTCGAATACACAATTTAGATCAATTCCAAAAAAATATATTTTCTATTGATTGCAAAGTGATTATACAAATTAATCCCTATACTTAGGTAGACAACTATTCACTCAAAAGACAACGCTTATGACTGCCAAATCCAAAGAGAAGAAAATTTTTGTTTTAGATACTTCAGTTATCATTTTCGAGCATATCTCGATTATGAATTTTGATGAACACGATGTCGCTATTCCCATCACCGTACTTGAAGAGCTAGACAACTTCAAAAAAGGCAATGATAGTAAAAACTATGAAGCTCGTGAGTTTACCAGATTATTGGATAAGCTGGCCAAAGATCAGATGCTTCAGGACTGGAACCCACTTAGCGATGCAAAGAAAGGCAAATTCAAAGTACTTATGTCCTCGGCAAGTACAATAGATGCTACGGTAGTTTTTGATGAAGGAAAGGCTGATCATAGAATTCTGAACTCTGCACTCAAACTTCAAGAAGACGAAAAAGATAAAAAAGTCATACTAGTCAGTAAAGACATCAACCTTCGACTAAAAGCGAAGTCTCTAGGCCTTTATGCTGAAGACTACAATACTGGTAAGGTACAAAACGTCAACTCTCTCAATAAAGGAAAAGCGATACTTGACAAAGTATCGGCTGAGATTATTGATGAATTATATGATAAAGGAAAATGTCCGATCAGCGAACTAATGCCTGACTTCAAACCTGACAACAACGGGTACTATATATTGAAAAGTGGTAAAAAGTCCATCTTATCATATTACAACCCCGTGACACTTAATATTGAGCATGTAGAAAAGCGGAGTGTTCATGGTATCAAACCTCGTAATGCTGAACAAGCTTTTGCTATTAACGCTATCCTCAATCCGAACATCAAGCTGGTCAGTATTCAGGGCGTTGCTGGGACTGGTAAAACACTTATCGCATTAGCTGCTGCACTAGAACTAAAACGAGAATTCAAACAAATCTATCTAGCACGTCCAATTGTACCATTGAGTAATAAGGATATAGGGTATCTACCAGGAGATATTAAATCCAAGCTCAACCCTTACATGGAGCCCCTGTGGGATAATCTCAAATTCATTCAGAATCAATACCATGAAACTGACAAAGAATATATGAGGTTAACAGAGATGGTCAATCTCGAGAAACTGGTCATCACACCACTAGCCTACATTAGAGGAAGAAGTTTGTCCAATATTATTTTCATTGTTGATGAGGCTCAAAACCTCACGCCTCATGAAGTCAAGACCATCATTACACGAGCAGGAGAGAATTGCAAGATTATTTTCACCGGTGATATTCATCAAATAGATACACCTTACCTCGATTCGCAAAGTAATGGGTTGTCTTATCTGATAGACCGTGTCAAAAACCATGAGTTATACGCACATATCACACTAGAGAAGGGAGAGAGGTCTGTACTGGCCAATATTGCGAATGAATTATTGTAGAGTAGTTTGATAATTAACCTTGTACTTACTTGGGTTGACAAAGAGAAGACTACATCTACCCATATTGATTGCAGAGTCTACAAAAATGGGACTTGAAACTATTTATGAGGATGCGAAAATAAGCTCAATAATATCGATCTTTTTCACATTTAACTACTTTAAATTAAGACCTGGAGTCTCGAAAAAGAAGAGGTATGAGATAAAATTAACTATCTTGAAAAAGCCGTTGCTGCTCAGCATAACTTAATTTTATATTACTCTTCATTCTTTCCTCGTTTTAGTATTCACTTAAGATGTTGAAAATACTAATTTCACCCCTTTTCAAAGACAAATTGGATAGTATTCCTTCATAGTAATCACTATAAAATTTCTTCAATTATTGTGGAAGAGGATTGATATTTATTACTTTGAATAAATATCACTCTCCATACATAATGCAACCAATCTCATCCAAACTCCCTGACGTAGGAACCTCAATATTCTCTGTCATGTCGAAGATGGCCAATGATCACCAGGCCATCAATCTGTCACAAGGATTCCCTGACTTCGAAGTGTCTGCTAAGTTGATCAGTTTGGTCAATTCCTATATGCAGAAGGGAATGAATCAATACGCTCCAATGCCTGGAGTACTTGTGTTGAGAGAAGCCATTGCTCAAATGACCTCTGATCTTCATGATATCAGTATAAATCCAGAAAGTGAAATCACCGTAACTTCCGGGGCTACTGAAGCTATTTTTGATATCATCACCGCAACGGTTAAGATTGGAGATGAAGTGATCTTGTTTGACCCAGCTTATGATTGTTATGATCCAGCGATACGATTGAGTGGAGGAGTCCCAATCCATCTCAAATTGAAACAGCCAGACTTCTCTATAGACTGGGAAGAAGTAAAGTCAGTGATTACATCAAAGACCAAATTGATCATTATCAATACGCCTCATAATCCTAGCGGATCAGTATTGAGTAATGACGATATGAAGCAATTGGAAACAATTGTTAAAGACACTAACATTCTTATTCTGAGTGATGAAGTGTATGAACATATCATCTATGATGATCTGCAGCATGAAAGTGTCTTAAGATATTCAGCCCTGAAAGAACGCAGTGCAGCCGTCTATTCCTTTGGAAAAACTTACCATGCTACTGGCTGGAAAATGGGATATGTGATAGCGCCCGATTGGTGGACTGTTGAGATTCGCAAGATGCACCAGTTCGTCACATTCGGCACTAGCACGCCCGTGCAATATGCGCTGGCAGATTACATTAGCGAAGCTGATAACTATAACTACGTCCCGAAGTTTTATCAACAAAAAAGAGATCACTTTCTGAAATTGATAGAAGGATCTAGACTGAAACCAGTCTCGTGTCACGGTACTTACTTCCAACTTTTGTCCTATCAAGGAATCAATGAGTTGGGAGATATAGAAATGGCAGAATACCTAACTAAAGAAAGTGGACTAGCTACTATACCTATTTCAGTATTTTATGGAGATAAGCAAGATGATCAATTGCTGCGTGTCTGTTTTGCGAAAGGTGAAGAAACGCTAGAAAAAGCTGCTGATATCTTATGCAAGATTTAAGAGTAACATTAATTCAGGCTGATCTTTATTGGCAAAACCCAACGGCTAATCGAGCGATGCTCGAGGAGAAAATATGGGAAATCGAAGGACAAACTGATCTGATTATTCTTCCTGAGATGTTCACTACTGGATTCACTATGGAGGCCGCAAAGCATGCTGAAGTGATGAATATCACTACGATGAAGTGGATGAAGCAACAAGCAGCTCAAACTGGAGCGGTGGTGACTGGAAGTTATATAGTAAAAGAAAACGGACAGTTTTTCAATAGACTTTTGTGGATAGAACCGGATGGTAGCTTTGAGACTTACGATAAACGGCATCTGTTCAGAATGGCCAATGAAGATGAGTCATATACGATGGGTGAAGAGCGATTGATCTGTGAATGGAAAGGTTGGAGGATCTGTCCAATGATCTGTTATGATTTACGTTTTCCAGTTTGGAGTAGAAATCAATATCTGACGTCAGAAAAGCGAATGGACTATGATCTTCTACTCTATGTAGCTAACTGGCCAGCAGCAAGGGTGTCTGCCTGGGATACTTTGTTGCAAGCGCGAGCTGCGGAAAATCTGAGTTATGTCATAGGCGTCAACCGTATGGGGCAAGATGGAAAAGGAATAGACTATAATGGGCATTCTGTTGTAGTCGATCCAAAAGGGCTTCAAGAGAAACAGTTAGTAGATGATGCTGTAGTGTACACACAAACTCTTTCAGGTGATGTTCTAATGGCATACAGAGAGAAATTCCCGGCATATTTGGATGCTGACTCCTACATAGACACCCAATCGAGTGATTGACCATCAATCAAGTTGGTCTTAAACTAAAAATCCCTATCTCTCCAGACCTAGTCTGCGTATGGGGATTTCTTCCTATTAGTTGGCTTTAATCAGGATAAAGATGCAGCAATAGTATGACTTGGGTAAATCTGAATCTATGAGTTGTTAAATCATCAGTTGAGTTAACTCAATTTACGTTGAGTCGAAATTAGCCCATTGGTATATTAATAGTCATTTCTGTTCCTTGACCTTCTTCAGACTTTAGGATGATTTCCCCTTTCATTTTTTTGACAACATCGCTGACTATGTATAGTCCAAGACCTGATCCTTCTGACTCTTCATGTCCACGATAGAACATGTCAAATACTTTTTTGTGATGTTCTTTTGATATCCCAACGCCATTGTCTTTGATGACAATTCTGACATTTGTTTTTAACCTTTTTACAGATACTTCAATCCAGCGATCTCCCGTCTTTTTATGATACTTTATCGCATTAGAAATTAAATTGTTGAGTACAACTTCAAGTCTAGCCCTATCAAGATAATAGCTATTACTCTTTTCAATATTTTTCTTGAATTCTATGGAATTGGCATTTTCCATATATCTGTTATTCTCTATGGCATTCTCTATTAGTAAAGAAATATCTACTTCTTCTTTAACCAATTCTAATCTTGAATTTCTAGACAAATCAATGATGTCTTTAATGAATAAATTGAGTTTGTCAATCCGTCCATCTATCATGTCGAAATAGTCAATTGATTTTTCATCTTTAATTTCAATCTTGGCGATGTTAATCAATCCTGAAATTGATGAAAGAGGTGCTTTTAAGTCATGTGACGTACTGTATACAAAATGGTCAAGTTCAGTATTCGATTTTTGAAGATCCTCGTTCTTTAGCTTTAATTCATCGGTAATGGCGAGTCTGTTTTTATCTATTTCACGGTTGATAAGCATTAATTGGTAAATAGAAACTGCAGTGAGTGTTAATGATACAAATAAATTGACAGGGAATGAGTAGGGATCATTAACACCTTCTTGAATATTAATAGGGCCAAATAATTGATACTTTGATAATTCGAGTATACCAACGAAAATTAATGGAATTGCTATAAATACATTTCGAATTACGCGATCTTTACTATCAAATATTAGGGCCGCAATACCAATTACTGGAAAGAAGTAAAAATAAATCCCAGTAGACTTTGGGATAACATTACCATAAAGGAATACTATGCTATTTAAAAGTCCGACAAATAGAAGCTTGGCAAGTAAGTGTTTTCGCTTTTCATTTAGGATGTATGTGATAATGACAGCTATCAACATAACGACATCTATGGCTACTGCCAGATGAACATTATTTAAACTATCAATAATGATTTGAAGCCCTATTGTAACCATTCCCAATGCCGAAAACACAGATAAAAGCACATTACTCCTCTGGTCGATAGTTCTATCTAGCTTACTCCAACTACTTATTTTAAATAAATTTCTTTTCAAGAATGAGTTATTTACCCTTAAATAGGATTAATCATTGATTTCCCTAGCTTTCGAATTAGACACATTTGAAATCGCTAACAAAGTCATATTTCAGATATATTAAGTTGTGAATTTTAAAAAATATCTAATCCAAAAAAATCAACCCTGATCCTTCTAAGCAGTAATAGTCTGCTCAAAGGGAACAATGTACACCAATTTCTTGAAAACACATTCAGATAATTGTACTGCATACTATTTCAAGTGATGCTCTTGTGGAGTACAGTGAAAAATTCTCGAAAAAATTGTATGTTGGCTGCTATAGAGAGGTCAAGTAATTGACCATCAATCAAGTTGGATGTAAACTAAAAATCCCCATCTCTCCAGACCTAGTCTGCGCATGGGGATTTCCTCCTATTAGTTGGCTTTAATCAGTATAAAGATGTAACAATAGCATGACTTGGGTAAACCTGAATCTATGAGTTGTTAAATCATCAGTTGAGTTAACTCAATTGACGCTGAGTGGAAATTAGCTCAGTGGTATATTAATAATCATTTCTGTTCCTTGACCTTCTTTAGACGTAAATGTGATCTTTCCATTCATTCTTTTCACTACATCGTTTACAATGTACAAACCCAGTCCTGAGCCATCGGAAGACTCATGTCCACGATAGAACATGTCGAATATCTTTTTGTGATGTTCTTCGGATATTCCTATACCATTGTCTTTGATGGTGATTTTAATGTTTGTTTTGAGTCTTTGTACGGATGTTTCGATCCAGCGATGACCAGTTTTATAATGATATTTTATGGCATTAGATATTAAGTTGTTGAGTACAACTTCAAGTCGTGCTCTATCTAAGTAGAAGGTGTTATTTTCTTCAAAATGATTAATAAACTCAATGGATTTGGCATTTGCCATATATCGATTACTCTCGATCGCATTATTGACTATCACGGAAATATCTATTTCTTCTCTAATTAGGTCTAATCTTGAGTTCTTAGAAAGATCAATAATGTCTTTAATAAACAAATTAAGTTTGTCAATCCGCCCATCTATCATGTCGAAGTATTCAATTGCCTTAGCTTCGGTCACTTCATGTTTAGCAATATTTATTAGCCCGGAAATTGATGACAGAGGTGCTTTGAGGTCATGTGAAGTGCTATAAACAAAATGATCCAGCTCTGTATTAGATTTCTGGAGATCTTCATTTTTATCTTTCAATTGGTCGGTGATAATTATGCGTTTTTTGTCCATATTTCTATTTATCAACATCATTTGATAAATAGAAATAGCAGTAATGATAAGAGAAAGGAATAGGTTGACGGGGAATGAGTATGGATCATAGATGCCTTCTTGGATGTTGATTACACCAAAAAATTGGTAATTCGAAATTTCAAGCACCGCGACAAAAACTATCGGAAGTGCTATGAATATGTTTCGAATTACACGAGTCTCGACATCAAATACCAACGCTGTAACTGCAATTACTGGGAAGAAGTGAAGATAAACGCCAGTGAATTTAGGGACGATATTTCCGTAGATGAATAGCATGCAATTTAATAGCCCAAAAAAAAACAACTTAGCCAAAAGATGTTTTTTATTCTCATTGAGTATGTATGTTATGATAACCATTATAAGGATGGTCGCATCCATTGCTGCTCCCAAATAAATCTTGTTTAATCCATCAATTAGGATTAGCAGACTCGTAGCGACAATACCAATAATTGAAAAGAGCGATAGAAGAATATTACTCTTTTGTTCGATGGTTTTATCGAGCTTAGTCCAATTACTAATTTTGAATTTATGTGTTTTCAAGGCGGTTATGTTCAGTTGCAATAATATAGATTAAAACGATAGCATTTAAAATATCACCTATTGAAATCTCCTAAAGGGCTAGATTTTATATATTTGTAACGAATGAATTTTAAGGAGTACTTAACCGGTAAAAAAATAGATTCTGATGCGTATAAGGCATCAGAACCAGAGCAATGGGCTAAGTTCTCCAGTGTATTCGAACAAATGCATCCAAAGAGTTTTACGATGCAAAAGCTCAATTTAATCAATGGTATTCGAAGACAATTTCCTTATAAGGAATTAGTAGTTGACCAAGGTCAAGTCAAGGCTAAGGTATCTCGACCAGTGATGAAGCCAAAGCTTCAAACTGCTGCCGGATCTTCGAACGATGCGACTAAAAAACCAGTAATTAGGCCTAAAGTGTCGGTGGCTAAGCCAAAAATGGGCAAGCCTGTAATGAAACCAAAGATCAGTAAGCCAATCATAAAGCCAAAAATGGAATCAGATTCAAAAGATGAGAATATCGAAGTAACGAAGCCTAAGCCCGTGATGAAGCCGAAAATGGCTCGGCCTGTAATGAAACTCAAGGATAAGGACTAGCCGGAACAAGTATCAATAAATTAACAGAGACAACTATCAACTGATATATTATGTACGACAAACTGCAACCCGTATTACAAAAAGAAATTGCCGAGATCAAAGCGGCAGGACTTTATAAAAATGAAAGAATAATCACCACCCCTCAAGGAGCCAATATCAAGACCAGTGATGGGAAGGAAGTGATTAACTTCTGTGCGAATAATTATCTAGGATTATCTTCTCATCCGAAAGTCATTCAGTCTGCCAAGGACTCTATTGACTCTCACGGATTTGGGATGTCATCTGTTCGATTTATCTGTGGGACCCAAGATATTCACAAGCAGTTGGAGGAGAAGATCTCTGAATTTTTAGGCACTGAAGACACCATTCTTTATGCTGCTGCATTTGATGCCAATGGCGGTGTGTTTGAACCTTTATTCGGTAAGGAAGATGCCATAATTTCGGACTCTCTTAACCATGCTTCAATCATTGATGGTGTTCGTTTATGTAAGGCGATGAGATATCGCTATAGTAATAGCGACATGGCTGATCTTGAAGCCAAACTTAAAGAAGCTGATGCAGCTGGAGCAAAGCAGAAAATTATTGTAACTGATGGCGTATTCTCTATGGATGGCACTATCGCACAATTGGATAAGATTTGTGATCTCGCAGACAAGTACAATGCAGTAGTGATGAGCGATGAATGTCACTCTACAGGATTTATGGGGAAAACTGGAAGAGGAGTCCACGAACACTGTGGAGTAATGGGGAGAATGGATATTATTACAGGAACACTTGGCAAAGCATTAGGTGGCGCATCTGGTGGTTTTACTTCAGGACGCAAGGAAATCGTTGAACTATTAAGACAGCGCTCTAGACCATATTTGTTTTCAAATACCTTGGCTCCATCTATCACTGGTGCTTCTATCACCGTGTTGGATATGCTTACAGAGACCACGGAGTTGAGAGATAAACTAGAAGCCAATACAAAATACTTCAGAGAGAAAATGACTGCGATTGGATTTGATATTACTCCTGGAATACACCCGATCACACCAATCATGCTTTACGATGCGGTTCTGTCACAGAATTTTGCTGAAAAATTGCTTGAGAAAGGTATTTATGTCATTGGGTTCTATTATCCAGTAGTGCCAAAAGAACAAGCTAGAATTAGGGTCCAGATCTCTGCTAATCACGAAATGGAACATTTGGACAAGGCAATAGCTGCTTTTACTGAAGTCGGTAAAGAATTGGGAGTTATAAAGTAAGATGGTTAAAGTTCTATTTGTCTGTTTAGGGAATATATGTCGATCGCCATTGGCCGAAGGCATCTTTGATAAAATGGTCAATGAACAGGGATTGCAAGATCAATTCACAATTGATTCATGTGGAACGGCTGCGTATCACATTGACTCACAACCAGACCCACGAACTGTAGCGAACGCCAAACAAAATGGATTGATACTGAACCATCAAGCAAGACAGTTTGATGGTTCAGACTTTCAAAATTTTGATCATATCCTTGTGATGGACCGCAGCAACTTAGGCAATGTCAGAATCTTTGAAGAGTTTAATGAAGTCACATCCAAGGTGGAGCTGATGAGAACTTATGACTCAGAAGAACCAAATGCAGATGTTCCCGATCCATATTATGGAGGAGATCAGGGCTTTCAGAAGGTTTATGACATTCTTTATCGGAGTTGTGGGGAGTTATTGAAGCGTTTAGGGTAGTAATTTGAGATTCCTGTCTGCGCAGGAATGAAGCAACTATTTACTCACCAACACCCGATAATTACTCCTAGACTTCTGTTCAAGCAATATTTCGCCTTTTGGAAGATACTTGTGAATAGACTCATGATTGTAATTCTTGATAGTGACCAATTCGAGATCGGTGTTGTAGCGAATATCAAATTGCTCATTCAGAGCTTCTATGAGCTGTTCAATTTTGGCCGTGTTATAGTCGATACATATAGAGAATGATACAGCAGAATTTTGCATGATACTCATATCGATTGAGAGATCATGCATTACTTCAAAAATAACACTGATACCCTTTTCATTTACAAACGTTAGGTCCTTTGATTTGAAGGAAACTAAACATTGATTATCCTTGAATACAATGACAGGGAGTGTATGAATTGTTTCACAATTATGAATTTTGGTACCATCTTTTTCTGGATTGTCAAAGCAGCGGACATATAACGGGATGTTTTTATTGGCTAGCGGTTTGATGGTTTTTGGATGGATGACTTTGGCTCCATAATAGGTCATTTCTGAGGTTTCATTATACGATAGCTCATCGAATAGGACAGCATCATCAATTCTTCTAGGATCGGCATTCAAGATGCCTGGAACATCCTTCCAAACGGTGAATGATTCTGCATCTAGGCATGATGCGAATATGGCACCAGTATAATCAGATCCTTCACGTCCTAGAGTAGTCGTTTGGTTATCATTATTAGCTGCGACAAACCCTTGTGTGAGTATTACCTGCTGAGTATCATGTTCGTTTACATAGGCTGTTATTCTTTTTTGAGTTGCTGTCCAATCAACATTGGCTTCAGGGGAAACATCGTCAGTTAATATTAGCTTCCTTACATCTGTCCAAGTTGTACTGATTCCACATTCAATCAGATAATGACCAATAATACTACTTGAGAGCAATTCGCCAACAGAGACAATACAAGCGTAATGTTGATTGGTGTTGAGCGTGTCGTCCGAAAGAGATTCTTCTAGGTATTGACGCCAATCACCAATTTCTTGTTCGATGATCTCATGATCGCCAAATAACTCATTGGCAATCTCCAAATGGTATTTTATGAATTCGTTTACTTGTTGATTCACCTCTTTTCCGGACAGAGACAGCTTATGAATCTCCTCAAGTGTATTGGTCGACTTTCCCATAGCAGATACGACAACGATTAGCTGTTCATTCTGATGATTTTTGATGATGTCGCACATATTACGGATGGCTGCAGCATTTTTGATAGATGCCCCTCCGAACTTGAATACTTTCATTGTTACCTGTACCCTCGTTTTCGCATTAATACACATACATTTTCTAGTGAGGCTTTATATGTCTCTAAGACTTATGTATTTTTGCCAAAAATAAACAGTATCAACCGAAATTCAATTTATCAATCACATCGTTTCATGGAAGATTCACGCATAGCCTCACCACTTGGTGTAAACCTTGACAGATTTATCAGAAGTAAAGAAGACCACTTTGCCTACGCAACTGGAGAACTTTCTCAATTGCTTAGAGATATTGCTTTGGCAGGGAAAGTGGTAAACCGTGAAATTAATAAAGCTGGATTGATCAATATTGGAGGAGCAATTGGAACGCAGAATGTTCAGGGAGAAGATCAGCAAAAGCTAGATGTACTTTCGAATATTAGATTTATTAGGGCATTGACTAAAGGTGGAGAAGTTTGCGCGATCATCTCTGAGGAAGATGAAGATATTATAGAAACCGAAAATATAAATGCCAAGTATATAGTAGCGATTGATCCGCTTGATGGCTCTTCAAATATTGATGTGAATGTATCTATTGGAACAATATTTTCAATTTACAGAAGAGTTTCTCCAGAAGGAGGAGGTATTACTGAGGAAGATGTTTTGCAGAAAGGAACTGAACAAATAGCAGCTGGATACATTCTTTATGGATCATCCACCATGTTTGTGTATACGACTGGTAATGGTGTCAATGGTTTCACTTACGATCCAAGCGTAGGAGAATACATTCTGTCACATGCAGACATGAAAATCCCTAAAACGGGAAAGATATATTCTGTGAATGAAGGGTCGTACAATAGTTTCTCACAACCCGTAAAGGACTACATAGAACACTGTAGAGAAAGTGGTTATAGTGCGAGATACATCGGTTCATTGGTAGCAGACTTTCATCGTAATTTACTCAAAGGAGGAATCTATTTCTATCCGAGTACTGCCAAGGATAAAAATGGAAAACTTCGCTTGATGTACGAGTGTAATTGTTTGGCATTCATCGCTGAGCAGGCGGGAGGTCTAGCCACTGATGGAAAAGGTCGTATCATGGAGATCCAGCCTACTTCACTTCATCAGCGCGTACCATTCTTCATTGGTTCTAAAGAGATGGTTAAGAAGGCTGGCGAGATGTTTTAACATCACTCTTTATTCATGAACTTCGCTAACAACCCATGAAATTGATGAACGCCCTTTTCACGCTTAGGTGAAAATCTTCCGGTGGTATAGAAGCTTGACTTGAGACCTTTGTGTACATTTTCTACTACAAATTCGTCCTCACGTTCGACTTTATCTATATCAGCACCCGCACTCTCTGCTATTTTGGACTCATCCCAAACATAGGATAAGAAAGAAACCTTCGTGCGATTCTTTGAAAGTGGTTTGATTACATTGAGTGATAACCCCCATGGATAGAAATTGAACATCATATTGGGAAATACCCAGTAGTAGTATGCCGCCACGTGTCTTCCATGATCAGGGTGCCCCTCTGGTAAGTCAAATGTCTCTACAGCATCATCTGAGTATCCAATCTGGAGATTGCAATTATCATACTGTTCACTTGTATAGTCGCCATAGTCAAGCACTTGATTCAAGTCTTTATGAACATATGGAATATGGAAACCTTCCAAAAAATTATCGCAGTATAGTGCCCAGTGCGTATTTACCAAGTAGTCTTTAGAACGCACATCGTCATACATAAATTCATCAAGTGGTAAGAAACCAATGCGCTCTTTCATCTTATTGATGATGGCTTGGAAGTCAAACGACTTATCTAATCCTACGAAGAGCATTGGCCCCCATTGTATCAATGGGAATTGATGAAGATGGTCACATTCTCGAGGGAAGTCCTCTGCATCAGAGAACTCGGGCATAGATTCGAATTTGCCATCTAAAGCGAATTTACGACCATGATATTTACAAATGAGATTTTTGGCTGTCGCGCCATCATTGATGATGATATTACCACGATGCGTACAGACATTGGATACACAATTGAGCTCGTCTGCTGCGTTCTTAGTAAGCACCATTGGCTCATTGAGGAAGTTTTCCAGTAGCGATAGTGGCTTTACTTGATTGCTTAACTTGATGTCGTGAGCATTACCAGCAAACTGCCAAGTTTTTAAAAAAATCTTGTCTTTGAGATCACTAAATATTTGATCGTTTTGATAAAAAGAGCCTGGTAGTGTTTCTGCTTTTTCTATTTCGGGATGAATATTGAAGTTGTAGCTCATTAGGATTCTTGTTGGTTTTTAATTCTATTGTAAAATAGAAAATCAAGATAAATGAAGCAAACACATCATTCAGAATACGGGCTTATCAAGTCTATTTATATTAAGTCTGCAGCGGAAGGCTTTGTAAGTCAAGAAATAATTTCGGAACAATGGGAAGATTTAAATTACTTAGGTAAGCCTGACTTTAAATCCGCACTTTCAGAATACGAACGATTTACTAGTGCTATCCAATCGACCGGAGCAGAGATGAAATATTTCCCAAAATCCTCCGCTGTAACAATGGATTCTATCTACTGTCGAGATGCTTCAATATTCACCGACTTTGGTGTGATATTATGCAATATGGGCAAAGACGGAAGAATGAATGAGCCGAGATTAGCGAAACAAACCTATAAGTCTAATGATGAATTGATATTGGGAGAAATAAGAGCTCCCGGCACAGTTGAAGGTGGAGATGTGGCTTGGCTTGATGATAAAACACTTGCAGTTGGAAGAACTTACCGTACCAATGATGAAGGGATTGCTCAAATGCGTTCATTCCTAGAGCCTAATGGTGTGGAGGTGATTAGCGTAGAACTGCCACATTATAAAGGCGAGTCAGATGTCTTTCACTTGATGTCAATTTTGAGTCCAGTTGATAAGGATTTGGCAGTAGTGTATTCGCCATTGATGCCAATTACCTTTAGAGAATTGCTATTAGCACGAGGCTATCAATTGGTAGAAGTCCCTGATGAAGAGTTCGAATCTATGGGGTGTAACGTATTAGCGACTAGTCCACGAAATTGCCTCATGGTAGCCGGAAATCCGGTTACTCAAGCAAGACTTGAAGCTGCAGGAGCTACGGTGACGACCTACCAAGGATCTGAAATAAGTGTAAAAGGCGGAGGAGGCCCTACTTGTCTTACACGACCTATGTTGAGGCAAATATAGTGTATCAATATCATTACGACAGAATGTGTCATTATTGATACAATTCATTCTCGAAGTAGATCATATACGCTTCTATGAATAGTTAAGGGGTGATTTCAATTATGGCACCTCTTTGGTTATATAGTTATCTGAAATCATTCTAATTCGTAAAGACAATTGCTATGTTTAGAAACTATGTACAAACCATATTAAGGGGATTTAAGAAAAATAGAGTGTATGCAACACTCAATGTTATTGGCTTATCAGTGGGATTTGCTTGTGTATTGTATATTTCTCTGTACATAGATCATGAAACTACTTATGATCAATTTCTGCCTGAGAATGATCAGGTTTTCCGCTTAAGCGATCGCTCTTACGCACTTACTTCTCCTGTACAAATGGAGTATCTGGTTGAAAATCTAACAGACATTGAGTACTCCACGTTTTTACTGAATAGGGGAAATTTTATTATTGGGATAAATTCTGATAAATTCATTGAGAAAAAGGTGTTTTACGCCTCTGATAATTTTTTCAAAATATTTCCGCACAAAGTTCTATCTGGATCATATCAAAATTTTGATTCTATCCCCAATGCAGTTGTTATCACTCAGCATCTAGCCAGCAAGTTGTTTAAGGAGGAGGAGGCTCTCAATAAGAGTATGGTTGTATATCAGGGAGGGGAAGAACGGCTATATAAGGTTATTGCGGTGTTAGAAGATTTACCAACTAACACACATATGTCTTTCAATATGATAGCACATATGCCAAAGGCTACTCTTGCCTATGAAAGAGACAATTGGGGATATACTATCTATCACGGATATGTGAAATCAAAGAGTGCACTATCGACATTGGATTTCCAAAGTAGGGTTGATCGAGTTTTTGCAAAGAGGGCAATAGATAATAACTGGTTTGATGGTATAAACACCGTAGATGAACTTCTTGCAAGCAAACGAATGAAAACACCGCTAGTTCTTCGTGCAGATGATATTTATCTAGCGTCTAATTTGAATTTTGATCTTCAAGCCGGAGGAAATAGTCAATACTTATGGGTGTTTGGCGGTACTGCATTATTTGTTTTGATATTGGCTGCTATTAACTTCATCAATTTGGCAACTGCTCAATCTGTGAAAAGGGCAAAAGAAGTAGGTATTCGAAAAACATTGGGCTCTACACGGGGGAAGTTAGTTTTTCAACTAATGTCGGAATCTGTCATTTTGTGTCTTATCGCTGCAGTAATGGCGCTTGGTTTAGTAGAACTTTCCATTGTTTTCATGAGAAATTTCGCTTCACTGAGCTTCTCATTCGGTTTGTTAGATAATCCATTATTCCTTGGTTTATTGTTTGTGGTGGCAATTTTAACGGCTCTTTTGAGCGGGATTTATCCAGCATTCTATCTTACTTCATTCAATCCTGCTAAAGTCTTAAAAGGTAAACTAGTCAGTAAAAAAGGGACAGGGTCATTCAGGAATGTGTTGGTTGTTTTTCAATTCACTATTTCACTGGGTCTGGGTATTTTCATGTTCTTTATACAAGACCAATTGCATTACGGACTGCAAAAAAATGTAGGTTTCGAAAAAGAGAATTTAGTAACACTAGATAATTCATTAGGGCAACTTGGAGAGAAAGCTTCAAGCTTTAAAAATGAAATCTTGAGCAGCACCAAATTCACCAATGCGGGATATTTCACCTCCGACCTGTTTGGTATGACAACCACTTTTATTTCCCCAATTGAAAATCCTGATTTGATCGAGCCATTCAGAGTATATTATCAATGGACAGATGCCGACTATCTCCCCACTTTGGATGTTGAGTTCGTAGCTGGTAGAAACTTTGACGAAAATATAAAAAGCGATACTTCCGTGATGATCATCAATGAGACGACTGCTAGAGTACTTGGTTTCAAAGATCCAATTGGAAAGTATGTCAATTTCGGAGGATCTCCTGGGCAGTTCAAGATTGTAGGTGTGATCAAAGATATTCATCATCAATCTTTTGATAAACAAGTGCCTCCCACTTTGTTCGTTCACTTTGAAGATATAAGCCATGCGATGACAATAAGAATAGCAAAAGGTGATGTGATCGGGAGTATAACTCAACTGGAGAATACTTGGGCTAAATACTCTGATAAGCCTTTGGACTATCATTTTGTAGATCAGGGCTTTGAAAAGCTTTTTGATAAGGAGCAGCAGCTAGGGAAGATCATTCGTGCATTTACAGGGTTAGCATTTTTCGTGGCATGTCTAGGATTATTGGGCTTGGCTGGATATACGGCTGAACAGAAAACAAAGGAAATTGGAATTAGAAAATCTCTTGGCGCATCTGTAGAACAGATCGTTAGGATGTTCTCTAGTAACTTTGCCAAGTTGATTCTGATAGCCATGATATTGGCTTCACCTTTAGCATATTTCACTACCAATTTTTGGCTCAATTCTTTTGCCTATAGAATAGAGATGCAATTATGGCCATTTATTCTTGTTGGGTTTACAGGTTTGTTTATAGTATTGACTACCGTGAGCTATCATATGATTTGTGCTGCTGTTGCTAACCCCGTTCATGCACTAAAGGATGAATAAAGTTTAAAGTCTACACTCATTGAGATAAGAGGTAAATGTGAGGTGATATTTGGCATAATCAATTAAAAATAAAGGCAGTGTGCGGTAATTATTTAGTTTATTGATATCATCATCGGCTGTGAATCTTTATATTGATATTCATGCGCTCACTTTGGATTAAAATTGTTTTGACACTTGTTTTAGTAGTTGCCATAACTGCTTCTAGTGCTAACTATCTACTAAGTAGTTGGCTTGGTGGTGAACTTGTTGAAATTCTCAATAAGGATGCAAATCGAAAGTACGATATCGCTTTTACAGATTTCTCCCTAAATATTCTCGATAGAAGTATTACCATTAACAATGTAAGTGTAATACCTGTAACTGTTGATTCCTTAAAGGTGCCAATTGTCACTGTGAAGGATTTTGGGATAATTGGCGTGAGTTTCACCAAACTTGTGACAAGAAAGGAGATTGTCACAAACACACTGAGAATCAATGAACCCCAAGTAAATTTTCGAGTGAATGCAACCCAAAACGTTGTGGGTGATTCTAAAGAGATTAATATGCTTTGGAAGGATATACTACCTCGTATAAATGTTAAGAATTTTGAGATTAAGAATGGATCTGTGGCCATTTATGATAATGTACTTGACAGGAAACAGCTGAGTATGTATCCTGTTGATTTGCTAATTACCGATATCGTTATAGATACCACCACGATTGATGATCCGTTCCCATTTAATTACAATTCGATTGACCTAACTGCTGAAAATTTAGAAATCGAATTTGACAAATTTCTACTCAAAACTTCAAGGCTTTATGCTACGGAGCACTCATTGAAAATAGAAGAGTTACAACTCATTCCTAAGCAGGAAACGAGCACTCCTCAAGTGATGACTATCCGTTCAGAATCAATCGAAGTATCACAATTCAATTGGGGTTTTTTAGAAGAACAATTCTATTTAAGAATAAAGAAGTTAGAAGTTGATAAAACTAATCTTACTGTACTACAGAATAAAGTAGCTACTCGTAACAGGGAAGAAAAACCTCTATTGCCTACCATGCTAAGGCAACTGCCATTCCTATTGCATATCGATACGATTGTTCTTAAAAAGGCAAAAATCATTTATGAACAATTGAATGAAGAAAGTAAGGAATTAGGAAGAATTCAATTTGAAAACTTCTACACCAGTGTGTATAATATCACTAATGACAAAATAGCATTGGAGGAGTTTCATTATGCGATCATTGACTTAGAAACAGATTTCATGAAGGGAGGACATCTAAAATCACAATTCAAGTTTGATCTTACAGATAGGAATGACTCATTTGTCGGGTCGGGAAGTATGGGTGAAATGGATATCTCCGAGTTCAATTCAATTTTGAATCCTCTCGCTAGTGTAAATGTTAGTGGACAGCTGGAATCTTTCAGCTTTGATGTGAAAGGCAATAAATGGAACTCAACTGGGTCACTTGATTTTGTTTATGATCAGTTTAAAGTCAATGTGTACGATCAAGAAAGCCAAAAGAAAAGAGTACTTCTCAGTGGTTTAAGTAAGCTATTGATCAGGGGAAGTAATCAGATAAATACAACTAACTATAAAGTGGGGAATATATCTGCTTCGAGAATAAAGAGTAAGTCATTTTTCACCTATTTATGGAGCTCACTTAAGTCGGGAATTTTGGATGTAGTATCACCTAGTATGAAGAAAATTAAGAGTAAAAGGAGAGGACGCAATAAATAATACTATCCTAAAATTGATCTTAAAAAAATTATCTTTTTAACGCTTCAGTTAATATTTTCTTGTATAAATCAGGAGAGGAAAGGCTAATAATGACTTTATCACACCCACAGAATAAAGCAAATTGTATCAGTTTTTCTGAGAACTTGAAGTAGAATTCATCATCAGGAGTGAATCCTACCTCGAACCATATTTTCTTAACGGTGAATATTCCAGTTTTGCGATCTGCTTTGGGGTCAAATCGGGCAACAAATTGATCACCATAGAGTACGGGAAGACAGTAATATCCAAATTTTCTTTTAGCTTCCGGGACATAACACTCAATCTGATATACGAAGTCAAAAATGGTTTGTAGACGCTTTCTCTGAATTACGAGATTATCAAAAGGTGATAGAATATGAACTTCTTTATTGAGCTTTTCTAGAATGATCTCGTTAGGCAGGGCGAAGTAATCCTGAGTATCTCCTTCAATGGAAATTGATGCGACTTCACCTGTCTCGAGCAATCTCTTAACGGTCTTAGATAAAACCGGCTTTATTCCTTTTCTCAAATACCCAATTTCTGAAAGTGTTGCGATCCCCTGCGACTTTAAAGTAGTAGTTACTAGATACTCACAATATTCATCCATCGATGGAGCAAGAGTATTTATTCCTTTTGGAAGGACTCGCTCAGTAAGATCATATACTTTTTGAAAACTCCTTCTTTCAGCAATCATCAATTTGCCCTCCATAAATAGCTGCTCTAGGGCAATTTTGGCTGGCTTATAGTCATGCCAAGCCCCAGGTTTATCTCTCGTATCTTTAAAATTTTTTGACTGTATTGGGCCTTCAGCATTGACCCTATCCAACACATATTTGCTGATCTTCTTGTCCTTTGGAAACCAGTGCGACGAAGTGCCTTTCACAAAAGAAGACTTTTTAATCAGGCTGAATCGAAAATCAGCCATTGGGAGATATGCTGCTGCATGACTCCAGTATTCAAAGACTTGCTTACTATGCATTAATGTATCCAGATCAGCTTTCGCATATTTCGGATTCCTAGTTTGAAATACATGGTGATGTGCTCGTTCAGCTACAGATAAAGTATCAATCTGCACATACCCTAACTGGTTAATAATTTCAGAAGAGACAGACTCTTTATTAAGTCCTTGAGAGGCTATGACAGTATGCCTTGCTTGAGTTTTAGAAATCTCCAAATTGTTGAAAAAATCAATTATAGTTTTTCTCGATTTACAGTTCCATGATCTTCTATGGCTCTATTTATTTGTCTAGTTACTTCTTCCAATTCAGCGATAGAGGTATCCATATGACCAAATATGTTTGACTCATCTAGAACAGTCTTAGTTTCCATCAAAAATAGATTATAAAGACCACTGATTCTGGCAACAGGAGCTCTCAGGATATGAGAATTAATATAGGCATATTCGGTAAGCTGTGCATTTTTCTCTTGAAGCTCTGATGTTCTTTCCTTAATGGTGCCTTCAAGACCTTCGTTGATGTCCGATATTTCAGCGTTTTTTTCTTTTAGAAGTTGATTTTGATTTTCTCTCTCTTCAACTAAAACGGCATAGGTTAACAAGTCTGTTATCCCTTTTAAGAGAATACTCTCTGCCGGGCCCCATTTTTTTATACTATGCTGTTGTTCACAACAGATGACTCCCCCTAGCTCTCCATTGATTGAAAAAGGTGCATCCATCATTTATTTGATATATAACGGCTCTAAATAATCTCCTGTAAATTCAGAAGTGTAAATATTCTCTTTCGCAACTTGAGCTATTATTAACTTTTCTTTTTGAATGGCATCAATGTACTTGGGGTAATCCTCTATACAAATTCTCTTGTCTGGAGTACTTATTCCATCTTCATCAATTAAATATTCACACTGAATACATTGCTGCTGATGATCATACTTCCATATACTAACTCTTGACACCATTAGGCAAGACTTGACAGTTTTTATGATTTCCATTTTTGCTTCATCTACTTTCCCATTTAATACAGCATTAAAGTTACTTAAACGCACCAGTTCAGATAAGTATGTATTAAGCTTTTTGTTCTCTGTGGTCTGCCTATTCTCGTTTTTATAAACTTGATAATTGAGGAATGTTATTACCGCAGTGATAAACACAAAAGTCATATAGGTAAAAAGGTTGGCTAAAAAGTAATAGTCAGGATCTTGTAATCCAGCTTGATAATACCCGACATTGAAAAAATTATGGATGGGGTCATAAAATAGAATACTTATAGCCGATGGGATATATGCAGCTACAAGCCAAGATTTTTGAGAGTAGTCAAATATTACAAGTGGAATCAAAGCAATGCTTATTAACACAAAACGAATGTCAAAATAGTTAATAGCGCTAATTGCATTAGAGTGTATTAAACCAATTTTACCGTCTATGGATAAGAAGGATATCATTATAGGAAGTATTATAGGCAATACTATTCTACTGAGATTAATAAACCCTAGACGATTGAGAATATATGGGCTTAAAACAAAAGGAGCGAAAATTAAGGAGATTATTGTAACTCTATTATTGTCATTTATTTCGAATATACTAAAGAGTAAACCCGTAAGAATCATTAAAAAGAACAATGTTATTGAAATAAAGTTCGTCAATCGAACTGTTCGATGCTGTGACGCCTTTATATAAATTTCTTGATTGTCTATTGCCATGTATCTATAATATATGAGCTCTTATCCATGATTAACCTTCTATTAGAACAATTGATTTTGTAAGTCTCTGTACTCAAACAATTTAACAAATTTTAAATATACTTAATAAAAATACCTATCTGGTTAGGTGAATGCTAGAAACAAAACTTTCTGAAATATTTAATGATGTTTTTAGTCAATTTCTAATTGTTCCATAGCAAATACCTGCAATATTACACTTCAGGTGTTCAATGAAGTTAGCCAAATATTGTGGTGATTCTGGTTTATCCAGGGTGACAGCATACCAGGTTCTATCCATCCCTTTTTTAGTTATAGGAATGGCAACCAATCTATTGTCATTGAGGAATGGCTCAACCATCCACCTGGCTATAACCTTGATCCCCATGCCTGCTCTTACCATTTCAATAACGGCATCTATGACTTGAATTTGCATAATTTTTTTTGGTTTGATCCCTTCAGGAATCAAAACATCTTTGAACAAATCTATTGACTCTAATGGGTAGGAGTGAATTATTAAATTCTCCGTTTCAAAATCTTTTGGACGAATATATTTCTTCTTTGCCCAAGCGTGGTCTGTAGGGACCAAGGCTATACGTTCATCAGTGAATAGTTTATGATACGTTAGTTTTGAATAATCACGCTGTTCACTCACAATCGCCAAGTCTAGTTTCCCTTCCATGATCAATTGTTCAGTATCTACACTCTCGTCTGGAAATATCTCGATTTCAACTTTTGGGAACTCTTTATGAAAATCAATCATCAAGGAGGGTAGCCAGTGATAGCAAGTGTAACATTGCGTAGCAATTCTTACAGTTCCTGTATCACCACTGATGTATTTCCTCACAGACAGCTCTGTCTTTTCAATATCTGCTAAAATTCTATGCGCAGAATCCAATACTATTTTCCCTGCTCCTGTGAGGATTAATTTCTTATTGATTCGGTGAAAAAGCGATGTACCCAGTTGTGTCTCAATTTCTTTCAATTGATGGCTCAATGCCGATTGAGACAAGAAAAGGGTGTCTTTTGCTTTTGTGAGGCTACCCTTCTCAGCGACTTCTTTGATAAGCTTGAGATGTCTGACTTCCATATATAGTATTAATATTATTCATGAATATAAGAAAATAAATTCATCCAATTAATAGAACATCAGAAATTATCAAGCGTTAATTTCGTCATATCAAAAATAATAAAACTATGGAAACTCTCGAATTAGTAACCCGGACAAACAGTAAAGTTGGAAGATCTTTTAGAGTGATTAAATCTAGTTTATCACCAAAGGTCAAGCAACAAGATTTAATTGGTGTCAAGACTTTTGACTTAGTAGATTATTTAAGGAACTCTAAAGGATATGTTTTGGGCCATGCAGGCTTCACTAAATAAACGAGATGATCATGAAATATAAAAACTTAATCCTGTTGATCATATTAGCTTCTCTGTGGGGACCGTCATTTCTATTTATCAAAATAGCGGTGGTGGAAATATCACCACTCCAGCTTGCCACACTCAGAATAGGTATCGCAGCCATTTTGATCAATATTTTCTTGTTATCAAAAGGGCAACGATTAACGAAAGATTTAATATTCTGGAAGCATGTACTAATTGCTGGTTTTTTCGCACATACATTACCCTTTCTTTTGATCAACTGGGGAGAGCAATATATAGATAGTGCTCTTGCTTCAATACTTAATGGACTAACACCATTAAGTACAGTGGTCCTAGCGAACTTCATGGTGAGTGATGAAAAGCTAACTGGTCAAAAAATAGTGGGTGTCCTACTTGGTTTCGTAGGGCTATTGGTACTAGTAATGCCTAATATTCTGTCTGGACTGGAAGCTACCCAAGCGGGTATTATTGCGGTCACTATAGGTGCTATAAGCTATGGTGTGGCTATTGTATATTCTAAAAAGCATTTGAAAAACACGCCATCTATGCATGCTCCTTCAGCACAGTTGTTAGGAGCTACTATTTATCTGATTCCTATATCTCTGATGATCGAGTCACCGGCTAATCTGTTGTCCATTTCTTGGCAAGCAATTGGGTCGGTACTGATACTTGCTGTATTTGGTACTGCGATTGCGTTTATCGTTTATTACAAAATTCTTGAAAGAACTAGCGCCTCTTATTTATCCTTGGTGACCTACTTGATGCCAATATATGGAGTGATACTTGGTGTTCTATTTATGAATGAGATGATATCATCGGAAATGATCGCAGGGATGCTGTTGATCCTTGTTGGGATCTTCGTGGTGAATTATAAAAGAGCTGTAAAGACTACTAAGGAGGTGAAATCTACTCAAGGCAATCTATTGGTGAATTAACGATGAATCATGTTCTATATTTTAGTACATCAATACCACTCGAATGTGACTTAAAATAAGTGTCAGACTTATTCTCGTAGAAATCAATAGCTTGACTATGAGGACAGGGAAAAGAAATGGTGCGGAAATCAACAGTAGTTCGATGGCAGATATTGCCTTTCTACTGTTGATTTTCTTTTTAGTGACTACGACTATTGTCAATGATAAAGGAATTCTTCTCCTTTTACCTCCCGAAAATTTGAAAGAAGTACCATTTGTCCCCATTCATGAAAGAAATCTTTTCAAGATTCAGGTGAACTCGGTTGATCAACTCTTAGTCAATAACGAGGACGGTCCTGATTTAAATATTATCAGACGGGATATTAAGACATTTGTGCTGAATCATGGGAGAAATCCTAAATCCTCAGAGTCTCCAAACAAAGCAATTGTATCGATCAAGACAAATAGAGGAACTAGCTATGAGAGATATATTGACGTGTTGAATATGGTTCAGGGAGCTTACTATGATATTTACTCGGAGAATTCAAATCTCACTAATGAGGGATACAGAAGTTTGAAAATGAGTGACCCTAAAGAAAGAGCTATAATACGAGAAGCTAAGAATGGAATTCCAATGAATATTTCTATCGCTGAGCCGAGTAATTAGTGTTAATTTGTAATGTGAAATTCTTAAACGATCGAAAACCGTTCGAGGTCGTAATACTTTCAGTATTACTTTTATTGGCCTCCTCCTGCGAATTAATTGAAGAGGAAGAACAATTCAGTGATTTAGAAGTGATTGTTAATGGCTCTCTTTCAGGAGTGCCTAGGGAAGGGGTTAGCGTTAATGTATATCTAACAGAACTCGATGCCAAAAACGAAGTCAATCCCATTACATTCAGTGACGATACAGACTCTAATGGGATAGTTCTTTTCCCAAATCTTGACCCAGGTTCTAGCTACTGGATAAGGGCTAACACTTTACTTTTGTTTAGCATTAAACAAACACGGCAACTAAAAGTTGGATTCAACGAATTTGAAATAACCGTCTTATGACTTTAAGCTCACTAAGATGATTTGCGTGTAATCTCAAAAAGAGAAAATAAAAAGGAGTTACATCAATTAATGATGTAACTCCTTTCAGTTTTAGTGGAGAATATCGGATTCGAACAGATGACCTCTACACTGCCAGTGTAGCGCTCTAGCCAACTGAGCTAATCCCCCAGCGATGACAAAGATAATCAGCGATATATTATTTGCAACAGATTGGAATCAAAAAATGAATTTCATTATTGTTTTTCATATTCATAAGTCATCCCGAAAGAATTTATATCAAAAAAAAATAATGGTGTTGCCGTAAAAACTTCTCAGTTGCTCTGCGAAATGATTCCAGTATGGAAACCTTGCAAGTCATTCCATCATAGATCTTTACTCCAACCTAGTCTCCATCTACATATAGGAATGTCCTATAAAAAAATAGGCCCATCTTGCGGACGCAAGATGGGCCTATTTTTTTATGAATTTTTATACTACTGTACTACAAACTTCTGACTCGTCAATACTTTTCCCAAGGAGTTAACCACTTTCAAGATATACATGCCTGAATGGATATTGAATTTATCAGAGGAGATGTTATTTTCACCAACCTTAAGAATTCCAACTTCCCCTCCTCTACCGGCCATATCATATAGGTAAGCTAGGTTCTCCTCATCCATGTTATTATAGATCAGCAATTGATTCGGGACTTGAATTATTTTCACCGGAGTTGATTCACCATAATACTCAGCAGCTATTACTTTGAAAGTCTCATTGGTCCCATCATAGTCTGTTTGCTTCAATATGTAGTAAGATACGACCTGAAAAGGATTGGTATACGCATAACTGTAATTCAATGTTACAAAACTATTTACATCAACATCAAGCCGTGTAAATTCATGAAAATTCAACCCATTTGATGATCGTTCCAATGTGAAGTAGTCATTATTTTCTTCTGAGGCTGTAGTCCAAGTTAGCATCAGTGTATTTTCATTTGAAAATGCGTTAAATGAAAGTAGATAAATTGGTAATCCGGTATTTGTAACTGTGGATGGTCTATCAGCATCTTCAATATCATCAAGTTCAGAACCACTAAACTGATTTCCTCCAATTGTAACTTGATCATTAGTCGGACATGTAGGGTCGATAGTCGGATAAGTACCACAATATAAGTGACTACCAACTTGTAACTCCAACGTAGAAGCAATGTCAGTTAAAACTAATTTTCCATTGTCAAACCAAATTTCTCCAGAGACATCAACGCTAACGACTGGCCCAATTGTTTTATTGGAATTCATAATCAAATAAAATCCAACAGGAACAACAATTTCATCATTTGCAGCCCAAGTGATGTCAAAAGGGTTAATAGAGCAACCACCACCATCATTAAATCTAACAGAAGTTTGTGCCGAATTATTATCCCAATCTCCAGAAGTACATACTGTATAAGTCGTGGCATTAACAGAATACGTTAGTAATATCAATACTCCAATTAAATACGTTTTTGTCATTAATCTTGATTTAAATTACATCCGCAATTTACCATAATTGTTTAACAAAGGACCTCTGATTACAATAAATGCATTTAAACACATACTATATACACCTGATATCACATCAGTAACCATTCGTCAATCCATGTCAAAAGCCTCCAAAATGTATTAATAAGACTTTATTACAATTAGCACTAGAGTTTTATTAATCATTTATGATTTTGTAAGTGACTCAATATGAGAATTAGTGAATTGATTTGGCATCCATAAAATGTCAAGTTCTTTTGCCATTGTTAGTCCTACTAGTATATTTGACAGATTCAAAGGAATGTTAATTATGGAAAATCTAAAAAACATAACTACTTCACTCGATAACGGAGTATTATTAGTCACCATCAACCGCCCTGAAAGCCTCAATGCACTCAACACCTCTGTTATTGGGGAATTGGGACAGATGATCCAATACGTGTATGATACCGCTGAGGTAAAAGGCGTGATCATCACAGGGTCTGGTGAGAAAGCCTTTGTAGCTGGAGCAGACATCAAGGAAATCGCTGAACTCAACGAGATCAATGCACGAAAGCTATCTGAACACGGACAAGAAGTATTTGCGATGATTGAAGATTGTGAGAAACCAGTGATTGCCGCTGTCAATGGCTTTGCACTCGGTGGTGGATGTGAACTCGCTATGGCCTGTCATATGAGAGTCGCTTCCGACAATGCCAAGTTTGGCCTTCCGGAAGTTAGTTTAGGAGTGATCCCAGGATATGGTGGCACTCAAAGATTGACCCAGTTGGTAGGCAAAGGAAAAGCATTTGAATTGATTATGACGGCAGGTATGATCTCTGCCGAAGAGGCTTTATCGCTTGG
Organism: Cyclobacteriaceae bacterium; assembly: GCA_034112085.1. GTDB lineage: Bacteria > Bacteroidota > Bacteroidia > Cytophagales > Cyclobacteriaceae > JAWUWD01. Next base: position 50,821 of record JAWUWD010000039.1, on the reverse strand, counting down.
ATTGGTGAACCATGTGACTGCATCACAAGAGGAGCTCACACAGCTCGCCAATAAGATCATGTCAAAAATAATAACTAAAGGGAGCCTAGCTGTAGGTATGGCGATTCACTGCATCAATGCAGTATATACTGACGAAAACGGCTATCAGACAGAGGCTAATAATTTTGCAAACTGTAGCAAAACAGCAGACTTCAAAGAAGGCATGCAGGCATTTATCGAAAAGCGTAAGCCAGAGTTTACTGGAGAATAGTCAAAAGCTATTAGTCGATAGTCCATAGATCAAAAGTCTATAGACCATATATCGACTATCAACTTACGACTACAAGCTAACGGCTATCGACTATCAACTAACCGCTATCAACTAACATATGAGTCAACTCAAAAGCCTTGCTGGACAAACTGCCATCTATGGTGTAAGCAGTATCTTGGGCAGGGTATTGAATTACTTATTGGTTTTCCTCCACACGGAGAAATTTATCCCAGAAGAAATGGGACAAGTGTCCGATTTGTATGCTTGGGTCACATTCTTCATGGTGACCTATACTTTCGGGATGGAAACTACTTTCTTCAGGTTTACCTCTAAAGATAAGTCCAAGGATTACTATCACTTAGCTGGGACAGTTGTTTTAGTTATCAGTGGAGTAATCACGCTGATTGCCCTAGTTAACAGTGACTGGATAGCTTCATTAGCAGGATATCCTCAGTCCAGTAATTTGATCACTTGGTTGGCACTAATCGTATTTATCGATGCCATTACCTCTATCCCTTTCGCTAAGCTCCGAATTGAAAATCAAGCTAAAACATTCGCAGTTGCCAAAATCATTAGTATTATCACAAATATTGGTTTACAAGTATTCTTCATCCTCTTTCTACCAAAAATTGCTGCGGGAGAATTACTGATATCTTTACAGTCTTACGCCACCTACATTTATGACCCAACTCTAGGAGTAGGATATATATTTCTTGCTAACCTCATATCAAGTGCTATTCTTATCCCAATACTATGGAAGTATATCATTAGCTTCCGCTTCAGTTTGGATTGGGTGTCATTGAAGCCGATGCTTAAGTATGCGACACCACTATTTGTAACAGGCTTGGCAGGCATGGGGATTGAGCAGCTTGACAAAATTATGTTGCCTAGACTATTGACGGATGGCTTTTATTCGAACTTAACGAGTGTTGCGGCTCTAGGAGTGTATGCACAGACGCTCAAGCTGAGTATTTTCATATCCTTGGCTATTCAGGCATTTAGATATGCAGCCGAGCCATTTTTCTTCTCCAATGCTTCAGATAAAAACAGTCCCGAACTTTTCGCAAAAGTCATGCACTACTTCGTGCTATTAAGCCTTATCGTATTCATTACCGTGAGTATCAACGTAGAACTATTAGCAGTTATCTTCTTAAGAAGTGAAGCTTATCGTGTAGCATTGTATATAGTCCCAATAGCATTGTTTGCGAAATTGCTCTGGGGCGTCTATGTCAATATGAGTATCTGGTTCAAATTAACAGACAGAACTATTTTTGGTACTTACTTTAACATAGTAGGGGCAAGCATTATTGTCATTGGAAATTTTGTTCTTATTCCCTATCTAGGATTCATTGGTAGCCTTATCTCTATGACACTTTGCTATATAATAATGTGCGTTTTGTGTTTTTGGTATGGCAAACGCTATTTCCCTATTCCTTATAAATTCACTCCATTATTCATTCACACGAGTGTCGCAGCTTTGATAGTTTATCTCTCCTATCATATCACCTTAGAAAATTACTTATTAGACAATGTGCTTAATATCATGATAACATTGGCATACATATTGATAATTTGGCTGCTTGAAAAGAAAAAACTAAAGGCAGAATCAATTTGATTTTTGCTTACCTTTGACGCGATTTTATATAAAAATACTACAATATGAATATTATTATTCCAATGGCAGGAATGGGCAAAAGAATGCGCCCACATACATTGACAGTGCCAAAACCACTAATCCCAATTGCTGGAAAACCAATTGTCAAAAGATTGGTAGAAGATATCGCAAAAGTATGTAGCGAAACAGTTGAAAACATAGGTTTCATCATCGGCCGTAATTTCGGTCAAGAAGTTGAAGATAACTTGAAAGCAATCGCTGCTCAAGTTGGCAGTATCGGTCATATATACTACCAAGACGAAGCACTTGGGACCGCTCATGCCATCATGTGTGCTGAAGAGATTCTAACTGGAAATACGGTTGTGGCATTTGCTGACACGCTCTTTAAAGCTGATTTCAAACTAGATGCATCACAAGACGGGATTATCTGGGTGCAACAAGTAGAGGATCCATCGGCATTTGGTGTAGTAAAGTTGAGTGACAATAATGAAATCACTGCATTTGTTGAAAAGCCAGAAACATTTGTTTCAGACTTGGCCATCATAGGTATCTATTATTTCAAAGATGGTGATTACCTCAAAAGTGAATTGAAATACCTGCTTGACAACAACATCACTGATAAAGGAGAGTTCCAGTTGACTGATGCCCTAGAGAGCATGAAGAAAAAAGGAACCAAATTTGTCCCTGGAAAAGTAACCGAATGGCTTGACTGTGGCAATAAAAATGCAACGGTATACACGAATCAACGCTACTTAGAATTTATTAAAGACCAAAAACTAGTGGCTGATTCTGCCATCATAGAGAATAGCGTGATTATTCCTCCATGTTATATTGGAGAAGGAGCTGTCGTAAAGAATGCTGTAATAGGGCCTCATGTTTCCATTGGTGATCAATCATCTGTGGTGAATAGTATAGTGAAAAATGTAATCATCCAGACGAATTCTAAAATCAGTAATGCAAATATTGCAAACTCAATGGTTGGAAATTTCGTTACGATGGAAGGTCATCCACAAGATGTGAGTATTGGCGACTACAACACGATCAATTAACTAGAAACATTTGAGAAATAGAAGTTATTATATTATTATCATTATTTGCCTTTTAGGCATATTAAGTCCTTCTATTGCTCAGAAAAACAAAAAAGCAAGAAAGGATCGAACCATAAGTGAAAAAGCTTTGCGAGAAGCTGAGTACATATTTATGGAAGGTCAGAAGTATTTTATGTTGGAGGACTATGCCAAGGCATTAGTCCTCTTTGATAAATGCCTCGATTTGAATCCTAAAAGTGCTGCGGTTTACTTTAAAATCTCCGAAATTCAAACAGAAAACAAAGAGTACAAAGTCGCACTTGCGAATATTCTGAAAGCTATAGAGCTGGATGGAGATAATAAATATTATTACCTTCTAGCCGCTAGTCTTTATAACCTCGAAGGTGACAATGACAATGCCGCTGTGATTTACGAAAAGATGATTGGTAAGATTGCCGGTACTGATAATTACTATTTTGAACTGGCAGCAATCTATTTATACCAAAAGAGGTATGATGACGCTATCTCAGCATACAGCCGTGCCGAAAAGGCACTAGGTGTAAGCGAGACCATATCTTATCAAAAGCAAAAAATATTCCTTCAAACCAACCAGCTGAACAACGCGATCGCTGAAGGTGAGAAATTAATAAAATCATTCCCACAAGAACCTCAATATATCATAACGCTAGTTGGGGTTCTGGCTGCAAATGGGGAAGAAAAAAAGGCCATCAACTTATTGGAGCAACTTCTAATCACCAATCCTAATGACGGTCAAGCACTACTTATACTAGCTGATCTACAGAAGCGCACAGGAGATATGGAGTCTTATGTTTCTTCAGTAGATAAAATTTATGACAATAAGAATATTGATATCACTATCAAAGTTCAGCTGATTGCGGAAAGCACTTTTCACATATCACAGGCCCGCGCCAGTAACAATCCCAATCTCACTTTGGAAAGCAAAACGATGGAACGCACCAGAGCTCTCGTAGGACTTTATCCGGGCAATGTACAAGTGATCGCTCTGTTCGGAGATCTATTGTTTACACTAGGAAAGAAAACGGAAGCCTTAGCGCAATATATTTTATCATTGAAATTAGATGAATCCAATTTTCAGGTTTGGCAAAATATCTTGCAACTTGAATCTGACCTAGGGGATAATAAAACTCTCATTAAACTATCAGAGCAAGCCTTGGAAACATTCCCCAATCAAGCAGTCATATACATGTACGCTGGATTAGCGCATTTGCAGCTCAAAAATTATAAAGAAGCGGCCAATACTCTTGAGTACGGTAAAAAATTAAGCATTCAAAATCAATCGCAAATAGCCATTTTCAGCAGCTTATTGGGTAGTGCATACAATGGAAGCAAAGACTATCCCAAGTCAGATAATGCCTATCGACAGGCGCTAAACATTAACCCTCAAGACCACCAGACGCTTAACAACTACAGCTATTTCCTAACTTTAAGAAATGAAAATCTTGAGGACGCAGAGAAAATGGCTCAAAAAGTCGTAAGTATGTCTCCAAACAACGCAACTTATCTCGATACTTACGCTTGGGTGTTGTTCATGAGAGGGAAATACAAAGAGGCAAAAATACAAATAGAAAAAGCCCTCGAAGTTGGAGAGCCCTCTGCGATTAATTTTGATCATTATGGTGATATTCTCTACAGGTTAGGAGACGTTGACCAAGCAGTCATCCAATGGGAAAAAGCCAAGTCATTGGACGGATCTATCAATAATATTGACACAAAAATAGAGACACGAACTATTCATGAATAAGCATATCAATTTATTATTTTTTGTAGTTCTACTGGTAGTTCTATCAAGTTGTGGAAAGCGATTTACTGGAATCAATTGGAATTTTCTTGACAAAAACACACTGGAAGTCAATGAGATAGACTTTGAGTATTTCTCTGCTAAAGCGAAGCTGAAATTCAAAGATGATAAGTATGATGTAAAAGCAAAGGCAACAATTCGCATCAAAAAAGACAGCCTCATTTGGATGAATTTCAGTGCTGTTGGCGTATCAGGCGGTAGGTGTTTGATTACCCAAGATTCAGTCACTTTACTCAATATTATCAGAAAAGAATATTATGTCTTTACCTATGAAGACCTCAGTGCTAAGTTTAACTATCAAATGAATTACGATGTAATTCAAGCCATTATTTTGGGTAATATGCCCAAGAAAATTACCCGTGAAGACAAGGTGACTAAGAATCAAGGCTTCTATGAAGTGTCACTGCCCAACGATCCATACTTGTTGGAATGTAAAGTTAATGCTCAAACCATGAAATTGGAATCTGTAAACATTCGGGAAGAAGGTTCTGACAACAACGCACAAATAAACTATTCCAATTTTCAATTAGTCAATAAGCATGCTTTCGCATACAAAGGACTAGTAAGTTTGATTTACAAGGTGAAAGATGATAAAATCAACACCATCATTGACATTGACTATATAAAAGCGCAGATTGAGGATAAAGCATTAAAATTCCCTTTCAATGTACCCAAGAAGTATGTTCGCCTGTAGTAAAAGAATATTCATATCTCTAGTACTAGTCTTAGCGTTATCTTTCACGTTAGCTGCTCAAAGAAAGAGTAAAGCGCAGTTGCAAACGGAAAAAACACAGAGTCTCCTAAAAATAAAACAAGCTGAGAAAATTTTAGCACAGACTAAACAGAAGAAAAAAACAAGTGTAGGACAGCTATACGCTGTACAAGAACAAATCAAGGAACGTCAAAAACTAACTTCCTCGATACGGGAAACGCTTACTTTAATAGGTGATGATATTGAAGATAACAATGACATTATCGAAGCCTTAGAGGATGATCTCAAGAACCTCAAGAAAGAGTATGCTGAGATGGTTTACAACACACAGAAAGCCTCACAAAGTCAAAGTAAACTACTATTTCTTTTCTCTGCAAAAACCTTCAATCAATTATTCATGCGGATGAAGTACATGGAGCAATATGCTGAGACTCGTAAAAAACAATCTGAACAAATTAATAAAGTTAAAAAAGTACTCGGTGGTCAAGTACCTTCATTGAAACATCAAAAAAATGAAAAAAATGCCCTACTCGCTGAACAGTTGAATGAAAGTGACAAGCTCAAAAAACTGCAGGTAGAACAAAAATCTGTGATAACTGCATTGGCCAAAACTGAAAAGCAAGCAAAGAAAAACATAAATAAAAACAAAAAGTCTATTGGCAAGCTCAACAAGCTTATAGACGACATCATCAAAGCAGAGATTGCCAAAAGCACCAAAAGTAAAAGCGCCACTAAACTGAAGTTGACACCTAAATCAGCCGCACTTGCCAAATCCTTTACTTCTAACAAAGGAAAACTACCTTGGCCTGTAGAGTCAGGCTTTATCACTCAAAGATATGGCAAGCAAACGCATCCGGTTTGGAAACATGTCACGATTGACAACCCTGGTATTGATATTCAGACTGAAGACAATCAAAAAGTGAGATCAGTCTTTGAAGGCCAAGTAAAGAAAATTGCTTTTGTACCAGGTATGGGTAATATGGTTATGATACAACATGGTGAATACTTCACAGTTTATGCCAAGTTGAAAGAAGTACATGTCAGATCAGGCCAATCCATTTCCACAAAAGACACTATAGGAACAGCCTTGACTGATAGCGATGGTGTTACAGAGTTGAAATTTTCGGTCTGGAAAAATAATCAGACCATGAATCCAAAATTATGGCTCTATCCCCGGTGATATTCACCTTGAAACAACAATATAACCGTTACACATCTCTCATCAACCAACCAAATCTTTACTAACAATAGACTTTTAGTCTTTATTCTTTCTACCTATCTTTGTAATCTATTTTAAGCAAAAATATTATGGACATGCAAACTGTATTAGCTTTTGGAATGCCAGGTGGATGGGAATGGATCATTATCATTTTAGTGGTTTTGATATTTTTTGGAGCAAAAAGAATTCCAGAACTTGCTCGGGGTATGGGTAAAGGTATCAGGGAATTTAAAGATGCAACAAAAGGCATCAAAGATGAGATCGATGAAGGCGTAAGCGGAGAAGATAAAAAAGCATAATTCCCTCACGTATATTCATTCGTTAGTAAAATTAACAAAGCCAATGAATACTTATATCACTTTTATGGCTGTTAGTCAGACTATCTGAATCAGTGTATTTAACTTTGCAATTTTGATTGAGTACTATTTTGACTTGACTTAGAATAGCTATAAATCTCATTCAATTATGTGGTTTATAGGCTATCTGACAAACTTGACATATTCAAACCCAATAATATGAGAGCTACAAAGCTCATAATCCTATTATTCTTCTTTAACAATATAGTATTTGCCAATAAAGCTGATACCATTCATGTCATATATAATGATTTTCCTGAAGATCTCAGTTATGATCTTGTCGCTGATCAATTAACCTGCATCAGTAATAAGGTCCCTCTGAACTACAATGAAAACGTACATGCCTTCATCAATTACTTTGCCGTAAAAAACAGATCATACTCACAAGAAATGATTAAAAGGGAAAACAAATACTTCCCAATTTTTGAAAGATATCTTAAAAAATATGGGCTTCCAGACGAGCTCAAGTACTTATCGATAGTAGAATCTGGACTCAACCCACAAGCCATTTCTAGAGCGAGAGCTGCTGGCCTCTGGCAATTCATGCCAGCCACTGGCAGAAGCTTCAAGCTACATCAAGACTGGTACATCGATGAACGAATGGACCCTGAAAAATCCACTGAAGCAGCTTGTAAATATCTCAAGCAGTTGCACCGTATGTTTGGAGACTGGGAGTTAGCACTAGCAGCATACAATTCAGGACCCGGCAACGTAAGAAAAGCGATTAGAAGATCAGGATACAAAAAGAAATTCTGGGAAATATTTAGATACCTCCCTAGAGAAACTAGGGCATATTTACCGCAATATGTGGCTATAGTCTACGTACTCAATCATGCCAATGAATTGGGGTTCAATACTTCTCAAGATCTCCAATACGAAATGTCATATGACACCATCATGGTGAGTCATTATACACACCTGCATACGGTGGCGGCACAATTGAATTTATGTAATGAAGAATTGACAGAGCTCAATCCTTCGATACGAAGAAAGGCCATCCCAGACTTGAAGACAGGAACCTACCCTATCAAAATACCCATCCACAAGTACGAATTATTCTCCACAAATAGGGTGTCTATATTAGACTCCGCCAAAAAAGTAGGAAGAAAAGAACTGGAACAGTTAGCCAAAAATACGGTAGGAAGTGTCTATGGTAGAACCAAAATCACACATCGTGTAAGGTCAGGACAAGTCCTTGGTACTATCGCAGAAAGATATCAGGTCCGCGTATCTGACCTCAGAAAGTGGAACAACTTACGTGGATCTATGATCAGAGTAGGACAACCTCTAAAGATTTGGGTAAAACCCAACAGCACACATAGTCTAGCCTATAAAGACCACCATTCACAAGAGCCCGCGAACAGCAGGCAACCTATCAAGCCTATTCTTGATTTATCAGGTAAAAAAATTCATGTAGTAAAGTCTGGTGACACTTTGTGGGATATTGCTAGAATGTACGAAGGCCTCTCTATTGCTAAAATAAAGGTGTTAAACAAAATGAAAACCAGTAAAATAAAACCTGGTCAGAAGCTCATAGTTGGGTAACATTTATTTAAACTAGTATCATTACGATTATCAACAAATTACTGCCAATTTTACCCCTTTTCGATGTATATTTACGGCTTGTCCATATTCAAATCGGCTCTTTCTGTGACCTTTTTGCGATTTACGACTTATGACAAAAAGCCTATGAAATCACTCTTAATAATATTTAGTTGTATTCTATTTCTTTCTGCTTGTAGTGTAAGTGAAAGTGACAGAGTGGGTTTCTTACCTTTCGCAAAGGGCAAACCTGGAGAAATAATTTTAGCAATGGATTCTGCTAAATGGGCCGGAAAACTTGGTGATGAAGTCAGGGAAACATTCAAACCTGTGGTAGATGGTTTACCAAGAGGAGAAGCATTATTTTCTGTTAGGTATATTGATCCAAGAAAAATCAATAGCATTTTGAAACAAGTCAAAAACATCATCTTTGTTTCTACACTTGACAGTAACTCCAAAGGCTCCCGAATCATCAATAATTACTTCACCAAGGATTCTAGAGCCCAAATTAAGGATAACAATAAACTATTTGTATTTACAGATCAAGATGTATTTGCAAGGGGCCAAGAAGTGATGTACCTCTTTGGTCAGACTGATCAGCAGCTAATGGAACATATCGTTACCAATAGAACCCAATTACAGAGCCACTTCAATAGCATAGAAGACAAGCGACTTAAAAAAAGACTTTACAAGGCTAATGAAGTAAAGGGAATTAATAACATGCTGTTGAGCGAGCATGACTGTGGAATGCGGATTCCATCAGGTTATCAGCTGGTGGAAAATGTACCCGGGTTCGTTTGGGTTAGACGAATTGAGTCACATGTTGATAAAGATATTTTCATCTCCTATCAAGATTTTAATGATGAAGAAATTTTCCAAAACGATAATATTATCAAACTAAGAGAATCAATAACTTCAAAATATCTTTTTGATGATCCTGCAGATAGAAGTACGTTTGTCACTACACAACAGTATATGCCCCTCATACATGAGGAGGTTAATTTTAGTGATAAATATGGCGTCAGGACCAAAGGGTTATGGAAAACAAATAATAATGCCATGGGTGGCCCTTTTTTAAGTTTCACCTTTGTTGATGAAGCACTCAATAGGTTATACTACATAGAAGGGTTTATATACAGCCCTGGAAAATCTCAAAGAGAATTCATGAGAGAAATCTCAGTAATATTATCAACATTCAAGACAAGTAGTGAACTATCAACTGAAGATTAGTTCTTAGTCCAATTGTATCACCATAATGAACTTTCTATTGTTCATTATTACTAAGCGAATCAAAATGCCAATAAAGATAAGAAAACAAGATGCCCTAAATTACCATTCTCAAGGAACTCCGGGTAAAATAGAGGTGGTTCCTACTAAAATGCTGAGTTCACAGCTCGATTTGGCCTTGGCCTACTCACCGGGAGTAGCAGAGCCTTGCAAAGAAATCGCCAACAACAAAGAGGAAGTTTATAAGTACACAGCCAAGGGTAATCTTGTCGGAGTTATTACCAACGGTACGGCAGTACTTGGCCTGGGGAATATTGGTCCAGACGCTTCGAAACCTGTTATGGAAGGGAAAGGTGTTCTCTTCAAAAAATTTGCAGGTATAGATGTATTTGACATCGAAATACAAGAAGAGGACCCTAAGGAATTTATTAAAATAGTGAAGTCGCTTGAACCAACATTTGGCGGAATCAATTTGGAGGATATCAAGGCACCCGAAAGTTTTGAAATAGAAGAAACATTGCGCGAGCAAATGACTATTCCAGTAATGCATGATGATCAGCACGGCACGGCTATCATCTCATCGGCTGCACTACTCAACGCGCTTGAACTCACTGCCAAAAAAATCTCAGAGATCAAGATTGTCGTCAATGGAGCTGGTGCGGCAGCCATCGCCTGTACTAAGCTATACTTATCGCTTGGAGCGACATTGGAGAATATTGTGATGTGCGACAGCAAAGGTGTTATTAGATCTGATCGGGGACAGATGGACAAAACAAAAGCTCAATTTGCAACTAAGAGAGATCTAAATTCTCTTTCAGATGCATTCATTGATGCAGATATGTTTTTAGGACTATCTGTTGCTGACATCGTTTCTCCAGAGATGATCAAATCTATGGCTAAGAATCCAATTGTATTTGCACTTGCCAATCCTTCACCAGAAATAGGCTACAGTATTGCGATGAAATCAAGGAAAGACATCATCATGGCTACTGGCAGATCTGACCACCCTAATCAAGTCAATAATGTACTAGGGTTTCCCTACATATTCAGAGGAGCACTTGACGTTCGAGCAACAACGATCAATGAGGCTATGAAACTAGCGGCTGTCAAAGCTATAGCTGACTTGACCAAGGAGGCAGTTCCCGACATGGTGAGTAAGGCATATGGAGATAATAACATTCAATTCGGAACTGATTACTTAATCCCAAAACCGTTGGATCCACGTTTGATTACTGCTATATCTCCAGCAGTAGCTAAAGCAGCCATGGATTCAGGAGTAGCCAAAGCCAAGATAACTGACTGGGGACAATACCATATTGACCTTCTAAAACGTATTGGAATCGATCAAAAATTAATCTCTAGGATAATCAATAGAGCCAAGAAAAATCCCAAAGTAGTCGTATTTGCAGAAGCAAATAATCACAAAATACTCAAAGCTGCCCAGGTACTACAAGACGAAAAAATAGCTAAGCCAATCCTTCTGGGAAGGAAAAAAGACATTCTCAAATTGATTGAAGAACACAATTTAGAATTAGGCGAATGTACTTTGATCGACACTCATGAAGAAGATGAGCGATTGGAAAGGTATGCACAAAAGTATTACGAGAAGCGTAAGCGTAAAGGAGTCACGAAGTACGAAGCCTTAAAACAAATGCGTGAAAGAAATACTTTCGGGTCAATGATGGTAGAACATGGCGAGGCCGATGCGCTAATTTCGGGTCTTACTAAAGACTATCCTAAAACTATTCTCCCTGCTCTACAAGTGATCGGAGTAGATGAAGGCGTAAAACGTGTGGCGGGTATGTATGCAATATTTAGTAATAAAGGCACGTTATTCTTTGCTGATACTACTGTTAATGTCGATCCTACGGCTGAAGAGCTAGCTGATATAATCGGTTTGGCGAAGAAAGGTGTTGAGTTTTTTGATGTAGAACCTCGCATGGCGGTTTTATCATATTCCAACTTCGGGTCTAGCAAAGGAGATATACCAACAAAAACCAAAAAAGCAGTTGAATTAGCTAGAGAGCGATTTCCAGACTTGGTAATAGAGGGCGATATACAAGCTAATGTTGCTCTGAACACCGAACTACAAAAGGAAATGTATCCATTTAGCACTCTTGCAGAAAAAGGTGCTAACACATTCATTTTCCCTAATCTGGCAGCTGGAAACATCAGTTATAAACTATTGATGGAGGTAGCTGGAGCAGAAGCTATTGGCCCAGTTCTTTTGGGAATGAAAAAACCAGTTCACATCCTACAGCAAGGTAGCACTGTAAGAGAAATAGTAAATATGGCCGCTATCGCAGTAGTAGATGCACAATTAAAGAGATAGTTATGATAGCTTACATAAAAGGAAAATTGGTCCATAAAGATCCTACTTATGTAGTAATAGATGTTCAGGGTATTGGATACGAAATCCATATCTCACTTACAACATTTAGTGCTATCAAAAGTCAAGAGAGCTGTATGCTGCATACTTATCTCAACATTAAAGAAGATAGCCATACACTCTATGGGTTCAGCACTCAGGCTGAGAAAAAGGTGTTTCTACTTCTTATTTCTATATCAGGAGTAGGTCCAAGTACAGGATTGATGGTGCAATCTTCATTGTCAGCATCCGAACTGCAGCAAGCCATCGTTAATGAAGACGTCAGGACCATACAGTCTGTCAAAGGAATAGGGGCTAAAACTGCCCAGCGAATTATCCTAGAACTCAAAGATAAAATCTTAAAAGAAGGCATCAGCGCAACTGATGAAAAATCTTCTGTCAATGGCTACAATACTGTACGAAACGAAGCGTTATCAGCACTGGTAACCTTGGGGATTAGCAAAAATGTAGCTGAAAAAACCCTTGACAAAATCCTGAAAAACTCAGGAAATGAGGTTACTTTAGAAGAATTAATAAAATTGGCTTTAAAAACCGCTTAAACCTTCTTAGAAGTAGTTGCAGCTAAATTTCAAACTCATAAAATCCTTTATTATTTATTGTATTGCTCTCTACTTGGGAGCGACTGGGACACTATACGCTAATTCGACAAGTGAATGGTCCTATTTTCAGGAACAAGAAACAATAAGCGCGGACACGACTAAGACTGATAGCCTTAGTAATCTTCCCTACTCTTCCTCTCGAAGACCTACTTATAGCCCTTCGTATCGTTTTGGAGACCCTTTTTCGCATTCCACAACATCGTCTCCTCTCCTACTGCAGGATCATTCCAAATTGGAACTTGATGTAGAGATTGATACCTCACTCAACTACACCATTTATGAGAAAATAGGTGACCTCAATTATCGCCCAACATCATCTATGAGTTTTGAGGAATTTAACAAGTTTCAAGAAAGACAAATTCTTAAAAACTACTGGAAGAACAGATCTTCTGGACTTGATGGGGAAAGTGCTATAAGCGGTAGAAACATCATCCCTCCTATCTTTGTCAGCCCGGTGCTTGACAGAATATTTGGCGGGAGTTATGTGGAAATCACTCCTAGGGGCTTTGTCACTTTAGACTTTGGGGCTCGCTGGCAACGATCAGACAACCCGCAAAGTTCAGTAAATCAGCAAAGAAGCAGAGGGGGTTTCGAATTTGATCAGCAGATCAGTATGAATGTCACAGGGAAAGTCGGAGAAAAATTACAAGTCACTGCCAATTTTGACAATAATAATTCATTCGATTTTGAAAATAATCTCAAAGTTGAATTCACTGGATTTGAAGAGGATATCATAAAGAAATTAGAAGTTGGAAATATTAGCTTACCGCTCAATAACAGTTTGATAAGTGGTGCTCAAAATCTATTTGGAATAAAAGCACAAATGCAGTTTGGTAAGTTATTCGTTACTTCAGTAGCCTCAACACAGCGGGGGAAAACTCAATCCGTAGAAGTTGGTGGAGGTGGCGCAGCAAGTGGAGGGCGTCAGTTTGAGATATTAGCTGCCGACTATGATGAAAACAGGCATTTCTTTCTTGGGCATTTCTTTCGAGAACAGTATGAAAAATGGCTATTGCAAATCCCAAGACTCAACTCTGGAATCAATATGCGAAGAGTAGAAGTCTATGTACTCAATAGACAAAACAACACGCAAACCTTAAGAAACATTGTAGGACTAATGGATCTTGGAGAGCCCTCAAGGATATACAATGACGGCATCACAAGTGAGTCCGGAACGACCAATGATAATGAAGCCAATGATCTATATGATTGGCTAACAAATGATCTAACAAACCGCCAAGAAGTAAGTATCAATGAAACTTTCAAAGATACACCACTACCATCTGGCGGTAATCTAGAGAATGGGTTAGATTATGAGAAAATAACCCAAGCTCGTAAACTAGATGAAAGTGAATACTCTGTACACCCATCATTGGGATATATTTCACTAAATAGGAAACTACAAAACGATGAAGCATTGGCTGTGGCCTATGAATACACCTCTGGTGGGCGCCCATACCAAGTAGGTGAACTATCTGACGACTACGCCAACACTCCTGAAGATGAAGTGGTATTTATGAAGTTACTCCGCCCTAGAAAAATTAACATCAAAGACAACAGTAATGTGGTCGTCCCTACTTGGGATTTGATGATGAAGAATATCTACTACCTCAATGCCAATCAGATAGAAAAAAATGGGTTTGATCTACGAATAATTTATAGAGATGATCAAAGTAACAATGATCAGCCTTCTCTTCAAGATGGCACAAATACACCCCTTATAGAGCTCTTGGGCCTTGATCGACTCAACTCGAACGAAGATTTGCAGAGAGATGGGAATTTTGACTTTGTTGAAGGAGTTACAGTGGATGTTGACAATGGCTTGATAACATTTCCATTTTTAGAGCCTTTCAATACTCCGCTGGTGAATTTCTTTTCTGGCCGAAGTGATGAAGATTTTTTAACAGAAAAATATGTCTATGACACTCTGTACCGGACAACTAGAGCAGATGCCCGTCAGATTGTAGAAAAAAATAAATACTTTATCACAGGATCGATGGAATCGGGATCGTCAAGTGAAATAAATCTAACAGGATTCAATGTGTCACAAGGATCAGTCAGGGTGTTTGCTGGAGGTATTGCTTTGATAGAAGGACAAGATTTTCGGGTGGACTACACTTTTGGCAAAGTGACCATTACCAATCAAGGAATCCTCAATTCTGGCAAGAAAATTACCGTCAATTATGAAACAGCTGACGTTTTCAATTTTCAATCAAGGACATTACTTGGTTCTCGATTTGACTACAAGCTTCATGATGGGGTCAATTTTGGGGCAACACTTTTATATCTTAACGAGCGCCCCTTGATTTCCAGAATCGCCACTGGAAGCGAGCCCGCAAGAAACTTGAAATATGGTGTGGATGTCAGCATCCAGAAAGAATCACGCATGCTGACTAAGCTGATTGATTTGATGCCAATCATACAAACCAAAGCTCCTTCTAACATCAGCTTTAGTGCAGAATTTGCGCAACTTCGACCAGGCACTTCCAATAAAGTAAATGGAGAAAGTACCTCATACATTGACGATTTTGAAAATTCCGCGATACCCTATGGACTCGGCAACCCAACCAGATGGAAACTTGCCGCGACTCCACAAACGATCAACAATATATTCGATGGTGGAGATGAATTGAATAATTTACAAATAGGATACAAACGTGCCAAACTGGCGTGGTATCAGATTGACAACTTATTTTATAGAACTGGTGGAGTAAATAACCCTGGATTATCAGATGAACAATTGGACAATCATTACTCACGTGCCGTAAATCAAAATGAAATATTCCCTTTCAGAAGTCAAAATATTGGGAATAACAATGAACGAATATTTGATTTGGCATACTTCCCAACAGAACGTGGCCCTTACAACTACAACCCAGACTTGAATGGTAATGGAACTTTAAAAACTCCCGAAGACAACTGGGGTGGCATCACACAGGCAATACGAACAGAAGTTGACTTTGACAAGTCCAATGTTGAGTATATAGAATTTTGGATGCTTGATCCATTTATCGATGGTGATTTTGGAAAGATCGAAGATGGGATCGATAGTCATGATGCAAGGGAGCGAAAACCAGGTCAATTGATCTTTCACTTGGGAAGCATCAATGAAGATGTGATCAGAGATGGAAGGCATGCTTTTGAAAATGGTCTACCGTCAGACGGGTTAACCTTGGGAATAGAGGAAAATGTTTGGGGGAAAGTTACTACAGAACAGTATTTGACTAATGCATTCGATAATAATGGTAATAGAGGAAATCAAGATGTAGGATTGGACGGTTTAAAGGATGAGGAAGAGGAAGTACATCCACAATTTGGTTCATTTATTGACCAAGCTGCCAAAGACATTATACGTGAGGATGTCTCAGCAGATAATTTCAAGTATTTCTTAGACTTTGATGAAAGCGCAAATATTATTGAGCGATATAAGAACTTCAATGGACAAGATGGGAATTCACCAATTTCCAACAATAGTGCCTTCACTCCTGCTGGGAGCACCATACCAGACAATGAAGACTTAAATGCCGACAACACCCTCAGTGAACTTGAGGAGTACTACGAATACAAAATAGATATTGACAGACTCAAACTAAATGTTGGTGACAACAATATTGTTGATCAAATAGAAGCTAATGATCCTAATGGTCAGGGTGGATCAGTAACTTGGTACCTTTTCAGAATCCCCATTAGACAGCCTGATAATAAGTTTGGTAATATAAATGGATTCAAATCAATCAGATATATAAGAACTATTCTCACAGGTTTTGAAAAGCCTGTAGTATTAAGACTCGCCAACTTTAGAATGGTAGGCAGTGAATGGAGGCGATATACCACATCACTAGAAGGAGGAGCTGGCAGCGAAGATGAGGAAAATGATCCTAATAACCTTACCATATCGGTAGTTAATATCGAAGAAAACTCGCAGGGAAATGCAACTCAGCCACCATACGTACTGCCTCCAGGAATCGGGCGTGACCGAGACAATAGCTCATCTATCGAGAGACAACTCAATGAACAATCACTGCAACTTTGTGTGGACAACTTGGAAGATAATGATGCACGTGCTGCTTTCAAAGATCATACACTTGACCTAATCAATTATGGACGACTGAAGATGTTCTTGCATGCAAATAGTCCACAAGACTTAGAAGACGGAGCCATAAGTGCTTTTGTAAGATTAGGCAGAGATGAAAACAACTATTACGAAATCGAGATACCCCTGCACCTCACGCCCCCTAGTTCGGGAGCAGCCTCTGAAATATGGCCATCACAAAATGAGATTGACATTGCCTTTGATCAACTCTTCAAATTGAAAAAAGAAAGAATCGAAAATGGAGGTTCTTCACTAATCATCTACCCTAGAAATCAAGGGAAGGAAGTCGGCCGTCATCGCATCAGAGTACTGGGTAATCCTGTGATCAATGACATTTCAAGAATCATGATCGGAGTAAGAAATGTCAAATCTGATGATAAAAATCCTATTTCAGCATGTATTTGGGCAAATGAAATGCGTGTAACTGATTTTGATAGTGAAGCTGGATGGGCTACTAACGCAACTTTCAATGCACAACTTGCAGATCTAGGATCAGTCACTGCATCTACTAGATATACTTCCGTTGGGTTTGGTAGTATACAATCAAAGATATCTGAAAGAACAAGAGATGAAACTACCTCATACGATGTAGCAGCCAATATCAACCTAGATAAGTTTCTTCCTGAAAAAGCAGGACTTAAAATCCCTATGTATGCCAGCTATGAGAGGACCAATATAATCCCTAGATGGGATCCCGCCAGCCCCGATCTGACGGTAGATGAGTCCCTTGTATTGATCGAAGATAAAACTGAACGCGACTCTTATAAGCTCAGAGTAGAAGACAATACCATCAGGAGAAGTATCAATTTTTCTAATGTGCAAAAAGTAAAAATGAATCCAGATGCCCAAAAGCACATTTACGACATCGAGAATTTCACCTTCACCTATGCATTTAGTGATGTGACCAGAAGAAATTATAGTATCTCTGAATATCTAAAACAAAATTATAGAGGGTCGGTAGCTTATAGTTTCACTCCTGAGTATGACGGATGGGCTCCTTTTCAAGAAAGTAAAGGGATAAAATCTCCCTACCTCAAGTGGATTAAAGACTTTAACGTAAATCCAATTCCAAATAACATTACAGTTCGGGCAGACCTAGATCGACAATTCATTAAAACAGTTTTCAGAAACCTAGAAGGGGCGCAGCCAAATTACGAGAAGTTCTTCAACTTCAATCGAACCTATAATGTCAAATGGAATGTTACGAAAAGTCTATCGATGGATTACAATGCTAGAACACATGCTGTCATTGATGAACTAGAAGGGGAGATCAATTCTGATGTAGAAAGATCCATCATTTGGGAGAATATTAAAGATCTTGGCAGAATTAGGGATTTTAATCAAGATGTCAGTGCTAATTACAAATTGCCTTTCGACAAACTACCATTCACCGACTGGGTAAATGGTGATTATCGCTACTCGGCTGGATATACTTGGACAGCAGGCACCTATATTCCCGATGAGGCCACATTTACAATTGACGAACAGGACAGTTTGAATTTTGGGGGAATCATAGAAAACAATCGTGGACAGGCAGTCACAGGTAAGTTTGACTTAGTCAAACTATATAACAAAGTCAAGATACTTAAGGATGTCAATACTCCTCCTCGAAGAACACGTGCCAACAGCAGGGCGCAGGCCGCGGATACTGTAAAAGATATACATGACTATAAATTTGCAAAGGGTTTCTTAAGAACGCTTATGATGGTGAGGTCAGTTAATGCCACATACAGTCTTGATGAAGGAACATTACTCCCTGGTTTTGATCAAACTCCTTCCCTCTTTGGCTTGGATGATGCCTTTGATGCTCCTGGCGTACCATTCATTTTAGGAAGTCAGAATACAAATATTCGCACGGAGGCAAGTAATAAAAATTGGATAGTCAATAACCAGGAGTTAACAAATACTTTCAGTCAGTCCAGGTCTATCAACCTATCCATTAAAGCAAGAATAGAGCCGTTCAAAGATTTTAAGATACAAGTAGACGCTACTAAAAGAGAGACGGCTACTTATCAAGAGATCTACAGATTCGATGGAGCTACAGATGTCAATATTGACAACGGATTTAGATCGATTAGTCCAGGCAGATCAGGAAGTTATAGTGTTTCCTTCTTCACATTAAACACAGCATTTAGAAAAGGAGATGGCGACAATGAATCTACTACATTTGAAGAGTTCGAAAACAATCGAGTTGGCATTTTGAATCGCATTAGTGGAATCAATAGCACTTTCTCCTATGACACCAATTCTCAAGATGTCCTGATTCCTGCATTTATCGCGGCATACACCGGTAAAAGTGTCGATCAGGTAAGTTTGAGCCCATTCCCAAAGACTCCGATTCCAAACTGGAGATTTGACTATTCTGGTCTGAGTAAAATTCCCGCCTTGAAGGACATATTCTCATCGGTAAGTATCACGCACAGTTACAAGTCATCTTATACGGTAAGTAACTATGTAAACTCCCTTGAATACAGTGAGTCTAGCGAAATAGATTTCAATAATAGTATTGAAGATTACAACACAACGCAGTTTGGGTCCATTCCCAATGAAAACGATGGTAATGTTGTGCCAAGATATATTATCGGACAAGTATTGATATCTGAGCAATTTGCTCCATTGATAGGTGTGAACCTAAGAACAAAAGGACGTGCCACCATAAAGGTAGAATACAAAAAACAAAGAGACCTCTCTCTTCAGCTCACCAACAATCAAATAACCGAACAACG
Organism: Cyclobacteriaceae bacterium; assembly: GCA_034112085.1. Classification (GTDB taxonomy): domain Bacteria; phylum Bacteroidota; class Bacteroidia; order Cytophagales; family Cyclobacteriaceae; genus JAWUWD01. Next base: position 31,225 of record JAWUWD010000039.1, on the reverse strand, counting down.
AAGCAATGACATTGTCTTAGAATATGGATTCACTAAAGCCAATTTCAAGCTTCCGATCAAGTCACAAGGTAGAGTTGTTACGCTGAAGAATGATTTACAGTTCCGCATTGGCTTTACCATAAAAAATAACATTACCATTCAGCGTAAATTAGAAAATCCTAGCACGGTGACAGATGGACGGATCAGTTATCAAGTCAATCAGAGTTTTGACTATGTGCTCAATAAGAAGATTAATCTTAGGTTCTATTTCACTAGAGATATCAACGAGCCTAAGACTTCAAGAGCATTTAAGACTACTAGGACATCATTTGGATTTCAACTTCGCTTTAGTCTAGCGCAGTAGGTTCTTAATTATTTAATATCTCTGTATAAATAGTGCAATATTAAATCTATAATCCACTTGTCTTTTTTATCTTGTATTTGTTCTTTTGTCTTAAATCTAAAATCAAAATAAATGAATATTCCAGCTACATTAAAATACACCAAAGACCACGAGTGGGTATTGGTAGAAGGTAACACAGCAACTGTAGGTGTTACCGATTTCGCACAAAAAGAATTGGGTGATATCGTATATGTTGAGATCGAGACTGAAGGTGAAGAAATTGCTCAAGAAGAAGTTTTTGGCACTGTAGAGGCTGTGAAAACTGTATCGGATTTATTCATGCCGATTTCAGGAACTATCGCAGAAGTCAATAGTGGACTTGAAGATGCTCCTGAAACGGTCAATAGTGATCCCTACGGTGATGGCTGGATGATCAAAATCACGATAGGTAATGAAAGTGAATTGGATGAACTTTTGTCAGCTGATGCTTACAAAGAACTAATAGGAGCATAAGATTGTCCGATAATTCTCGTTGCCTAGATGTACTTTTTAGATGTAAATTAACATTTGAGAAAACATTCAAAACAGAATTGTTTTGTTATATTTGATATTGACTATCATCAGAACTGACGTTAATAGTTTAATTATTACATAAAAATCATAAAAATGGAAGCAAAAAAGACTGAAAGTGCAGATTTGACCAAAAAAACGGGTCTGTATTTCAATATTGGTCTTGTGATTACCATGGCCATAATTGTCTTTGCGTTTGAGAATAAATCATACGAAGACAGTGCCATAGCATCACTCGGTACGGTAACGGATGATTTTGAAGATTTATTAGATATCCCCCCAACGGAACAACCACCACCACCACCACCAAAAATTCAACAACCTGAAATCATTGAAGTACCTGATGAAGAGGAAATCGAAGAAGAAATCGAAATAGATCTTGATGTAGAAATCACTGAAGAAGAGGTGATAGAGGAAATTGAGTTTGAAGAAGAACCAGAAGAAGTAGCTGATGAAATTTTCCTTATTGTTGAGGAGTCTGCCACACCTGACGGTGGTATGGCTGCTTTTTATAAGTATGTAGGGAAGAAAATGAAATATCCTTCTCAAGCTAGAAGAATGGGGATAGAAGGTCGTGTTTTTGTTGAATTTGTTGTTGACAAGGATGGGACTTTAATAAGCGTAAAAGCCATTAAAGGTATCGGAGCTGGATGTGATGAAGAAGCTGTACGCGTTATTAAAAATCATCCGAAATGGACTCCAGGTAAGCAACGAGGTCAAGCTGTTAAGCAAAAAATCGTGCTTCCTATTGTATTCAAATTGGGATAGTTACTAGTTTCTATCAAAACAAAAAAAGACTCCATATGGAGTCTTTTTTTGTTTTGATACTATGTGAAATTGTTAAAGTACATTGAGCACCTGCTCTTTGATCTTCTCTAACTCTTCTTTCATAATCACTACTTGCCTCTGCATCTCTGCATCATTAGCCTTAGAACCTATCGTATTCACCTCTCGTCCTATTTCCTGAGAAATAAACCCAAGTTTCTTACCATTTGACTCAGGTAAATTGATTACTTCCATGAAATAGGTAAGATGGTTAGTCAACCTTACTTTTTCTTCACTGATATCCAGTTTTTCAATATAGTAGATCAATTCTTGCTCAAAGCGATTCTTATCTATCTTTTCTTCGCCAATAAAATTTTGCAAATTATTTGTTATTCGCTCTTTGATCTTCTCGACTCTTTGTGGGTCAATCGAGATAACATTCTCTAGTTGCACCTTGATTTCTTCAATGTACCCTACTAGTTTTTCTTTCAGTACTGCACCTTCATCGGACCTATATTCATCGCACTTGTTTATAGCCGTGGTTATTCCTTGTTTGATTACTGACTCCCAATACTCTGCGACTTCGTTATTGTCTGTCTTATTTAAAGAAACTTCTGGAGACTGTACTGCGAGTCTAAAGATATCACTGGTATCATGGCCTACACTATCTGCTAATTTCTTTAGTTCAGTGTAATAACTCTGAAATAAGTCTTGATTGTAGCTTACAGAAGACTCCTCCCCCTTTTTCTTAACCTCTATATTTACAGAGACTTTTCCACGGACCAATTGATTAGTCGCAAGGTTTCTAATTTCTATTTCCTTATCCGAGATTACACGACTCAATCTTACGCCTACATCCATGAATTTACTATTCAAAGATTTCACCTCAACGTTAAGTTCTAATTCTTCATTGGAGATGGTCTCGGAGCCATATCCAGTCATTGATTTTATCATATACCTTTACATTTAGATAGCAAAGCTACGCAATAAGATTGGTATGTAATTAATCGAAGTAGGTGTTTAGAAATCAAATCCCAGAGTCACGTACAACCTAGGTGATTGCACTATGAAATTTTCAACTGGCCATGCCAAGTCAAATTTCATATAATACCCAAGTATAACAGTTCTCAGACCCACTCCATAGCTGTATAGCCATGGGTTTTTATGATCTATCACAGTATATTGGAATGCGCCATTAGGAGATTTTTCTGTACGAGGGTCAATAGCCGTACCATTAGCGAATGGTGACCCGCCAGACCAGGAAGACCCGACATCATAGAACCCAGTAAACTGAAGATTTCTGAAGAAATTAGAAGATATAGGCCCATTATGGAAATATCTTACAATCGGTATTCTCAACTCAATATTAGCTAGCAACGCATTATCGCCATACAGAGAACCATAGTCAAATCCCCTAAGACTTGTGACAAACTGTGAAAAAAGTAGTTGACTATTGATAGGGCCTCTTGTGTCTACTTCTTGACCAGATCCGTTTATTAAGTTTAACGGACTATTACCTGTCTCATTACGCTTATTAGCAACCCAATTATCCATACCTCCCAACAGGTATTTTTGTGGATTCTCTCCAAAAAATCTTCCATAGAACACCCTTCCTGCTAAGATTATTTGTCTGTGTATTTTTTGATTGTGTCTCAAATCTAAACTGATATTAGAAAAACTCGATCTGTCATCTGTTATTCCTTCATGATGGGTAAATTGCAATTTCCCTCTCATTCCAACTTTTTGGTTCAACTCTTTCACTACAGAATTATCATATACCAACTCCATATCAGTTCCAACAAAACGATTTTTAACGCTTTCATCAAATCCAAGAAAAGTAGAAGTTCCACCTCCAGGAGCATAGGGAAACAAGTCATCATATCTTGTTTCTGTGAAAAATGGTTTCAATGATAATTTCGTCCGGATATTAAAAGGATAGGTAGCGCCTACTTGAAATGTGTTTTTAACATATCTTTCGGCCAATACAGGTTGTAAATCCTTATATATAACTTCTCTTTCATATCGAGCAGAGTAATCAACGCGCTCTCTCAGGTAATCATAGTTGACAAATATGTCTGCATTATTGAGATCAGTAGTAAACATAGCACCTCCCTTAATCCGGTGATTTTCCAGCATATCATTCATCTCAGTTTCAAGTGATATGCCAAATCCTCTTATTGGATCAATAACCCATGAAGTAACAAGATTATCCCAACTTAGCCTGTTTTCGTAAGGGAAAGGGCCTTTCACTTTTTCCTTAACTTGAAGGGCACGGTATTGAGATAAAAATGAGCCTTGATCTGTTGCAGGCTGAAGCATTTCCTCATCAAAAATAAAACTATCTGTATCTATCAGTTCGGTAGTGATTTCGACATCCGTAGTATCTAATACTGACTCAACTTCAGCACTAGCAATTTCTTCAATTTTAGAACGTTTCAAAACAATACTCTTAGCCTGAAGGAGTTGTTTCCTTGCATTAGAAGGGGTAAATCTATTATTTTGATCATTGAAGGTACTATCAAAGAAAATTCCATTCTTCAATCCATCATTCATCACATAAGCGATTTTTGTTCCTTCAAAATTTATATCATAGTCTTTGATTGCATATTGATAGTTTGTGACTTGCTGATAAATTTTATCATTTACATTGTACTTGTATAAGTTGGTCACTCCTTTTTGATCACTCAGATAATATATTTCCTGAGTATTTTTGGCATAAGGGTAATAATCTCTCGCTACTGTATTAGTTATGCGTTTCAATACATTTTTAGTAGTGTCAAGACTGTAGAAGAATAAATTAAAATTATCAGAAACTTCTGTGTATTTCACCTTCTTTTTGATATTAACCGTGTCTGAGATTCTATTCGAACTAAATACAACTACATTAGTTCCTGGAACAAATGAAGGCGCTATATCATCGTACCAGTCATTTGTCAAACGCTTAGTACGATCTCTTCTCGTGCTAAGTAGATAAATGTCATTTTGTCCATTGACATCTGCACTAACTACCGCCAATTTCCCATTTTTGGAAAACTCCAGTGACCTAACATTTGTCAATCGCGTCAGCACCCGTGAAAATTTGCTATCATTAGCAAGATCATATAACCAAAAATGTAACTTTCCTTTTTTATAGGTAATAATTCCAAGTGTATTATCATCGGACCAATCGATAACTGGGATTTTATCATTGACTTGCTGGTTGATGACTTTATAACCACCTTCTAGAATTTTCTGCTTTACACCAGTACTTTGGTTATAGACAATAACCTTATATTTCCCGATTTCATTAGTAACATATGCTACTTTTTTCCCGTTAGGACTAATTTTAATCTGCGTATACTTTATTGGTTTCTTCCCTGCGGAGGTTATTAGCCAATCGTTCGATGGCGCTACAAAATTGGCATTCATCGCCTCACTGTGTTCCGAGTAATACTGCTGCCATTGATTGATCAATTGTCGAAACCCAACACCAACAGTGACCGTGATACTCTTTTCTTCATTGCGCATGATTCGAGTATAATTCAAGACATTGGAGATGTTACTTCTACCATATTTTTCAGCAATGAAATTCCAAATAGAATGGCCTATAATCCTTGCATCTTCACCAGTGAAGGCCCTTAGTTTTTTTACATCCCTTGACGAAACCAACTCTCGTGTGTAATCATCCATTTCCTCATTCCAACCTTTGGCTACATACTGTGAAATTCCTTCTACAAACCAATCAGGTAAATTCAGTAAATATGTGTTTTGAAACATATCTTTAAGGCTGCCGCCAAATAACATATCATTGACAAGTAATTGAGTGAATTTGAGTACAAGCTCTTGTTTCAACTCATCCATCGTACCAGGATTAGCCACTTCTATGTGTGACTTAACAAATTTAGTCTCACCTCCAATATCAAATTTGGCATCACTGAGTCCAATATTACTCTGTTGTAGATCAGCTACAGAACTGTATAAGAATATTTTTGTTTTGGCATATGGGAGATACCCGATAAGATCCGTTACTTTCTCGAACTCCTCTTCCAAGAAGTCGATAGAACTTCTCGCAACCTTCCTACCTTGATCGTAGAAATAAATATCAAAATTTTCTGAACTATAATATTTCCATTCAAACTGCTTATGTTGAATTCTGTTTTTGCCAAACACCTCTCCTGACTGCTGCCCAAAAACAGCGGTTATCGCACACAAAAACAACAAACAAAATGCAATTCTAATTCTCATAAACATCAATCTATAGTATCGTAATATAAGGATTTATATCTACTAATATCAACCTCCTTATTAAGCTCCTCTCCTTCTTCTAGCATGCTCACAAACTGCCCCGAGAAATAAGGCGCCAAAGAAACTCCCTTGGCTCCCAATCCATTGAAAACTCCGATTTGAGGATATTCAGGATGAACTCCTACAAACGGTTTCCTATCTCGGGTAGCGGGTCTTATTCCGGCTACTTGCCCAATAATTTCATATTCAGAATGATACAATCCGTTGAGTTTATCTACTAACGCTTTTTTTGCCTTTTCTGTTATATCATATGTTCGATTATTAACTTCATAGGTGGCTCCGACCCTACACTTGTCCACTCCCTTCGGCACAATAAAAACTCCCCTATTATATAAAACATCAAGAGATTGATTCACTTTCACTTCCAGAATTTCCCCCTTCACCATGCTATAAGGAAGCCACCCAAAAAATTCAGAATCAGTAATTCCTTCTCCACTACAGAATATTATTCTTTTAGCCTTATGATCTTTATATTCAACTTCATTCGTTTTCAACAACAATCTACTTTCGTCAAAATTCTCTTCTAAGTACATCTCCTGTTCTATCAACATTTCCCTTTCAGCATTGACAAAGACAGGCAAATTCACATACCCTGATCTTTTTAATTCCATCCCTCGAAACTCTTCCTTTATAGTTTCTGAATGTTGAGGTTCATGATAGACATTCTCAATATATGATTTATAGGGATCTAGCGTGCTTCTTCCCATCCACTCATTTTGCTCTTCAGGACTTATAAATGGGCGATAAATCTTAATGTGGTTGACGAAATTCTGCTGCAACATTTTTTCCGCAGCACCATAAAACTTAAGCAAGTAAGGGAATAGGTCATCAGCCAGCCATGTTTTCACCATCTTGCGACCAGTGATCGGATTAAAAATTCCTGCAGCAACCATTGAAGATGAGTTTGCATGAGGCTTATCTATCACCAAGACTCTTTTATTCCTCTTCAACAGCTGCATTGCCATACACGAACCTGCCAAGCCTTGGCCTACTATAATATAGTCATACATCATATATTTCTCCTTCTCTTTGAACATTATCAATAATTAACACAAATTTGTAAAAATCATCAGCCTTCCCAATGATAAAAATCAAGTCATTTACATTCAATCCTTTTCAAGAAAACACTTATATCCTTTATGACGATTCAAAGTCATGTATCATAATTGACCCAGGGTGCTATGAAGATATAGAGAAACAAGAATTGACGAATTTTATCTCTGCAGAATCGCTTAAAGTTGAGAAGTTGGTCAATACACATTGTCATATAGATCATGTGCTGGGTAATAAATTCATCAAAGAAACTTACGGTGTAGAGTTATATATTCATAAAAACGATGAGGCCACTTTAATGGCTGTTTCATCGTACGCTTCCAATTATGGCTTTCAGCAATATGAAGAAACATCAGCTGATCAATTCTTAGCAGAAGGTGAGAAATTGACTTTTGGAGAAAGTGAATTGGATATTATATATGTCCCCGGACACGCTCCGGGTCATGTAGCATTCATTAGTCAAGATGACAAGTTCTGCATCGGTGGAGATGTGCTATTTAGAGGCAGTATCGGAAGGACTGACTTGCCCGGTGGCGACCTTGACACATTGATCAAAAGTATCCATAATAAAATGTTTGTGCTTCCTGATGACATTATTGTCTATTCTGGTCACGGTCCTACTACCACGATTGGAGAAGAAAAAGTAACAAACCCATTCTGTGCGATTGCAAAATAATTATGCGAAAAATAAAAGAACTTGTCCCAAACACACTTACTTCTGCCAATCTATTTTCTGGTTGTATTGGGATTGTATTTGTCTTCAATAATCAACTAGAATATGCTGCCATTATGATTTGGATTGCAGGTGTATTTGACTTTTTTGATGGGTTCAGCGCACGGATACTTGGGGTTAGTTCAGAGATCGGCAAGCAACTAGATTCTCTTGCTGACATGGTCACTTTTGGAGTACTGCCAAGTATGATCGTTTATCAGATGATTGTCCAATACCAACAAACTTCATCAATTGATTTTGAATATCTTCCTTATACAGCATTTATTATAACTGTGTTTTCTGCTGTTAGATTAGCAATCTTTAATATTGACACCAAACAATCGGAAACATTTATTGGGCTTCCTACTCCTGCCAATGCTATTTGTATCTCAGCATTTCCTTTTATGACTTCATCTTTTGGCTTATTAACAAAAGACCAATTAATTATCGCCTTGATCTTATATATCATTCTTTTTTCATGGTTGATGATCTCGAATATGAAAATGCTAGCACTAAAGTTCAAGTCATTTGGATGGGCTGAAAATCAGGCAAGATGGATATTTATATTGACCAGTATCATTCTCTTAGCTACATTACAGATCACAGCAATTCCGCTAATTATATTGGTTTACATACTTACTTCAGTCGCGAATAATGTATTAAGTAGTCAATCATAGATAATAGGAACAATTCTTACAATAACATCGTTACCACCACGTTACTAATCGTGATAAGTTGAGCTTGAATAAACCTAACCTTGAATAAACCCAACCTTTACCTACCCATCATAATTACTTTAGTTCTGTTTCTTGCAGGCAGAGCAACTATTGCACAATCTTCCGTGTTAGCTGATGGTGACTGGTACAAAATTTCTACTAATGATCAAGGTGTTTACAAACTTGACTATGACTTTCTAAAAAACATAGGACTTGATGTAGCGAATATCAATCCAAAGAATATTCAGTTGTATGGAAATGGTGGTAAAGTACTGCCACAGAGCAATAGAATCAGTCGACCAACTGACTTGATTCAAAACGCAATATTGGTTTCGGGAGAGACAGACGAAAGCTTTGATAGCGATGATTATATTCTTTTCTATGCTGCTAATATCGATAGCGTCTACTTTGAAGATAATTCGGACAAACTAATCTACAAAAATCACCCATATGAAGAATCTAGTTATTACTTCCTGACTGTTGGAAACTCAGAAGGGTTAAGAATGACTACTGAATCAGATCAAGGAAACAACTTTGCTAAAATAAATAGTTATGACTATTATCAAATCTACGATGAAGATAAATCTAATCAATTGACCTCCGGAAGAGAGTGGTATGGAGATCGTTTTGAGAAAAATTTATCAACTACCTTCTCGTACTCTTTTGATGTCCCCAATCTTGCTCCTAATACCGAAATAAAAGTCACTTCATCTGTAATGGCGCAGTCGTATGCTACTTCAAGTTTTGACGTAACTTTAAACGGTGTTGCACTTGGCAATCAGGAAATTGCATCTGTCACAACATACCTTTACGGTCTCAAAGGCAGAGAAAAAACGGACCGCTTCGGTGTTAATATTGATGATGTTAACACTAATGAGACGAGTTGGGAAGTTAGTCTATCATACAACATAAACGACTCTGACAAGTCTTTGGGCTTTACCAACTATCTCATATTTCAAGCAGTCAGACAACTTGTTTATGAAGACTTTCCATTTAACTTTCGTTCTCTCAAAAGCATAGAAAACCCATTTAGCTCTTTTGAAATAACTACGTCATCAGATGACTTACAAATATGGGATGTTAGCACACCGCATTATCCGAGAAATCAAAGTTATAGCAAAAGTGCGAATACTATCACTTTTGGAACTTCGACTATGGAAGTCAAAGAATTTATAGCTGTTAACATTGGTGATGCGTTGTCGCCTATAGCGATTGCTAAAATAGCACAGCAGAACCTAAGAGCTGTCCCATCTCCAGACGTGCTGATTATCACCCATGATAATTTTGTAGACGAAGCGGAAAGACTGGCAAGATTTAGGGCTGAGAATGATGGCTATAATGTTTTAGTGGTCACCAAAGAGCAAGTATTCAATGAGTTTTCTAGTGGATCTCAAGATCCTACGGCCATAAGAGATATAGCTAAATATTATTATGATAAAGGGTCTTTAAAACATCTCCTATTATTTGGTAAATGCTCCTATGACTTTAAAGACATTAAACCAAATAACAAAAATTTTGTAACAACTTATCAATCCAGAAACTCGCTGCATCCTTTGAGGACCTATTCTTCAGATGACTATTTTGGTTTTCTAGAAAACAGTGAGGGAGACTGGATAGAAAGTACTGCTGGTGATCACACACTAGATATTGGAGTCGGAAGACTCCCTGTAACTACTGCTGAACAAGCTAGGGATATCGTTGATAAACTAATCAGTTATAGCAGTGATAAGGAAACCTTCGGTAATTGGAGAAACAAAATAGTCTTTGTCGCGGATGACGGTGAACCAACTAGCAGTTTACATCACAAACAAGCTGATCAATTAACGGTATTCACAGACACTACCTACTCATCATTCAATACAAAAAAGATATTCCTCGACAGCTTTGATCAAGAATCTAATGCCACTGGATCGGCTGCTCCAAAGGCAAAAGATGCTATTGATGCCGCTGTTGATAAGGGAGCGCTAATAGTTAACTACACAGGTCATGGAGGAACAAGAGGTTGGGCCCAAGAAGGGATCCTGACTCACTTCATGATCGAATCTTGGTCAAATAGATATAAACTTCCTCTTTTTGTAACCGCAACATGTGAATTTGGAAGGCAAGATAATCCAATAATTACTTCCGGAGCGGAAAAAACAATATTGAACCCCACCGGAGGAAGCATTGCTATTGTCACTACTGGAAGACCAGTCAACTCCGGCTCAAACTTCTTTCTGAACAAAGCATTTTACAGAAGTGTATTTAAAAAAATAGATGGACGACACCCTACACTTGGTGAAGTTATGATTGGCACCAAGAATAACAGCTTAAACGGAAGTTCGAATAGAAATTTTTCTCTATTAGGAGATCCATCAATGACATTGAGTTATCCTAAAGAAGAAGTGATGATTGATAAAATAAGCACCTCTTCTGGAGAACTGGATACACTACGTGCCTTATCAAAAGTAAAAATACAAGGTCATGTTGAAAACAACCCAACATTCACAGGAACTGCTTTCGTAACAATATTTGATAAACAAAGTGATTTTCAAACGCTTGGCCAAGAAAATCCCATTTATGAATATAAAGAGTGGGAGAACATAATTTTTCAGGGTCAATCAAGTGTTTCTAATGGTGCCTTTGAAACTGAATTTGTAGTACCTAAAAACATCAATTACGCATATGATCATGGCAAAATCAGTGTTTACGTTCAAAACTCTGATCTTCAAATTGACGGAAATGGAGCAAACACAAATTTAATTATTGGAGGAAGTTCAAATGTCACTTCCTCAGATAGCACACCTCCAGAAATATCTATATTCATCAATGACACCACTTCTAATGAGAGGGTTATAGGGAGTAACATTCTGTTGATGACAAAATTAGCAGATGAGAATGGAATTAACATTTCGAATTATGGAATTGGTGGCGATCTAGAGGCCGTTCTTGATGATTCTATCACCTTCGACATAAGTGAATATTATCATGCGTCTAAAGATACTTATAAGTTAGGTTGGATTTTATTCCCAATTGATGATTTAGCCACAGGAGAACATACTATTACGGTCAATGCTTCAGACACTTATAGTAATGTCATCTCTTCTTCTATTGGCTTTTATGTGAATGCTTCCAAATTGATTATTGACAAACTTTACAATTTTCCAAATCCAGTAAACACTGAAACAACCTTTGGGTTTAGCCATAATTTCTCTGGAGATCATCTAGAAATAAATTTGACTCTATACCAACCTGATGGAGGAGTCATTTTCAATCAAATATCTGATATTTCCGACATCAATGAGAGCGTAGAGTTTGGAACATGGAACATCCTCGACAATAAAGGTGATAAACTTGAGCCTGGAATATACATTTACAGCATTGAGGTACGTTCACTTTCGAAAGGTGTAAAAAATAGTAAATACCAAAAGTTAATTGTTACGAATTAACTATCTTTATCAGTTGTAATACAAGAATATGATACATAAAAAAATATACTTACTTTTCATTGTTTCATTTGCCATCCTCAATACGTTGAGTGCTCAAGGAATACAAATTGGATTAGACACTACGCGTAATGTTATCACAACTGCAGTGCCATTTCTAACCATATCACCAGATGCTAGGTCTGGAGGAATGGGTGAAGTAGGAGTAGCCATATCACCGGATGCCAATTCATCTTACTGGAATCCTGCTAAACTAGTATTTTTAGACAATCAGGTAGGAGGAACAATTTCCTATACACCTTGGTTAAGTAAACTTGTCCCTGACATGTCTATTGCCTACCTATCTGGTTATTACAAAATTGACAAAGAACAAGCCGTTTCTTTATCTATGCGCTATTTTGATCTTGGTGAAATATTTTTTACTGAAGATGGTGAGAATGGAACATTATTCGACCCGCGTGAATATGCATTTTCCGGACATTATGCTCGTAAATTAACTGAGAGCTTTTCTTTAAGTGTAGGAATGAGATACATCAGATCAAATCTCACTGGGTCTTACACATCTAACACTAGTGCAAGTGTAGAAGCCCGCCCAGGGAGCAGTGTTGCAGCAGACATTGCTGTCTACTATATCAAGGATATCTTATTAAGCGGTAAGAATACACACCTTGCTTTTGGAACCAACATTTCAAACATTGGAAGAAAATTAACTTATACAGATGAAGATAATAGAGACTTCATTCCTACCAATCTTAGATTAGGAACTGCAGTCACAACTGATCTCGATCCCTTTAACACAATTACTTTAGCCCTTGACTTCAATAAACTCATGGTACCTACACCAACTGCTACTAGTAATGAAAAGAGTCTATTAAGTGGGATGTTTGGTTCATTTGGAGATGCTCCTGGTGGATTCAGCGAAGAGATTAAAGAAGTTATTATTGCTGTGGGGGCTGAATATTGGTATAATAGTACTTTTGCAGCTCGAGCCGGCTATTTCAGCGAGAGTGTAGATAAGGGTAATCGCAAATACCTCACACTAGGGCTTGGTTTTAGGTATCAGGTTTTCGGTATTGATTTTGCATATCTTATACCTAGCCAACAAGACCATCCTTTGAAGGAGACATTAAGGTTTACGCTTCACTTCAATATGGCTCAGGAAGGCGAAGAAGAGTCTATTATAGAATAATTACCTTCTAAAACGTCTAATCATGATTGTTGTAACTGGTGCCGCGGGTTTTATTGGCAGTTGTCTAATTGGGAAGCTCAATGAGAACAACTTTAATGCTATAGTTGCTGTTGATGAGTTTGATACGCCAGCTAAAAACAAAAACTTAGTGGGTAAAACCCTTCAGGAAAAAATTCATAGAAATGACTTTTTTCCTTGGTTCGATCATCATTATGAGGAAATAGAATTTATCTTTCACATTGGTGCAAAAACTGATACCGCATTATTTGATATTGATCTCCTCAATAAAATGAATTTGCAATACACAAAAGACATTTGGACTAGGTGTGTTTCGTATCAAATACCAATGGTGTATGCTTCCTCTGCTGCCACTTACGGTTTAGGGGAGTTCGGATATAATGACACTGAAGCGGACATCACTAAACTAAAGCCTCTTAATCCATATGGTCAATCCAAGCAAGACTTTGATATATGGGCATTAGCCCAAGTAGAAAAACCACTTTTCTGGACGGGCTTAAAATTCTTCAATGTCTATGGGCCCAACGAGTATCACAAGGGAAGAATGGCATCAGTCATACTGCATGCTTACAGACAAATAAAAAAGACTGGAGCCATGAAGCTCTTTAGATCTCATAATCCAAATTTCACTGATGGTGGCCAAATGCGCGACTTCGTTTATGTAAAAGACGTGGTAAACGTCTGTTACTGGCTTATGCATCATCGTCAGAACTCAGGAATATATAATCTAGGCAGTGGGGTTTCTCGTACTTTTCTTGATCTAACCAAGGCGACTTTCAAAGCTATGAAGGTTAAAGAAGATATCTCATTTATAGATACTCCAGAAGATATTCGAGATAACTATCAGTACTACACCAAGGCAAATATGGACAAGTTAGAGGCTATTGGGTATAGTACTCCATTTTACAGTTTGGAAGATGGTGTAGAGGAGTATGTGAAACAATACTTACTGGGTAGTGAGTATATATAACTTTACTTAAAGTCTTATTGAGTAAAGTTATCACTTAATGTTTTACCAATATTTTTCTCGAATAATTCACCCCATCGATATTGAGGGTGACAAAGTATATTCCATCTACTAGCTCCGCAGAATCAATTGAGAGATTATGTGCATACCTTATGTTTTTAACAAGTTCACCTCTCATATCAAAAATTCTAATATTCGATACGTCCTCCCCTTTTATTACACTAATTTGAATCTGATCTGATACCGGGTTTTGATGCAACTTAAAGATAGATCTAGGAGAATTATTTGCATTATTTACGCCAGTGACTAAACTACCAAAGTGCTTTTCCGCTAATTCAAATGATTGCACCCCAATTTTCTCCCCAATAATCCTCCCAGGAATATCGTCAGCTGGAGGGTGAATACCACCCCATATTCTTGACAAACTGCACTGGTCTGAAGCATCTCTATATGTCGCCCATTGTAATGTCACATCAACACTAGGTCCTTTTTCAAAGACTAAAAAGTCATCCTTAAGAGCAAAAAATTCTCCCATACCTCCTGGAAAAAATGGATCTCCTGTCAATAAGGTTAGCACTTCGGCTGCCGCTCTTGAATAAGTTGAATGTCCGGAGACATATCCAGCAAAAGGAGGAGTTACAAAGGTAGGTCGTTGATATGGCCACCAATTTTCTGCTAAAATCCAATCAACACCCGCAACATCAACAGCCGGATCTTCAATGTAATCAGGCCCCTTCCAAGCTTTAATTTTTATTTTATCAATGTGTTTGCCATTAACACCTGCAAGAGGGTCTCCAGTGGCAACTAGTTCAATAAATCCATCAACTAATCGCATTCCACTAGAAGAGTAATTTGGTAAATCTACATCCGATCTTTGTCCTCTGTCTGCCATTGCTCTTAGGGCTGAAACAGGCCTAATATAGTCATACCACCCCTTTATCCCCCACGAAGAGATAGCAGCATCGTGCATAGCTCCTCCCATTACGAAATAAGACTTAACATCCCATTCCAGATTTTCGAGTAAATCGCCCTCACCTTTGAACTTCTTTACTAACTCAGGATGATCGCTCACATAGTTTAAAAGAGTAAACCAATGTCCTGGAGGAGTTTCTGACTCTGGACCATCAGCCCAAAATTCAGCAAGTACACGTGTATAATCTCCTCTAGGAACAATCTGCTGCTCGTATGCCAAGCCCGTTGAAGGATTCATTAGATGTCCTGTTCCCGAATCACCACCATTCACTTCATCATAAAAAGTATGATATTCAGCCAAAGACTGTGGAAAACTTGTAATGTTCCCTGTAGCTCCTGGGGAAATATCGGTCGTAACGCCATCGGTATGATCCAAATGAGATGACCACAGTGACACTAATTCAAAGTTCCACTGATATTCATTCGATACTTCATCTACATTGTCTAAATCCATATAGGGAGGTGCACCCGGATCGTTGTATACCCAATATTCATTCCCATCTCTTTCATATATTGTATTATCCTCTTGTGTCATGGCAAAAGGCAGTACAGCTCCCCATTCAGGGCTCAAAAAATCTATCGTTCCTCCAGGTATTTCATTCCCTGCTTGGTCAACATAGACCTCAAGTGATAGAGGCTGCCAGCGATTCACATTAGTTATATCAGGGTTTCCTGAGATAGCCGGTGCTATTGGCATATTTACAGGTTCATAGAAAAGATTGCTATAACCATTCTCCTCATTCGAACCATCTTGCAGTCCATATTCGATCATCTTATTGCCCAAATAATTACCCAATGCAGCAGCAGAACCTGAAGAATAATCAACAGACACCATGCTATTATCATACCCTAATTCATTAAAAAGTTCATCAAAATGGCTCAATGTAGTGATCGCGCTAGGAGAATTCGCGAAACGATGACTTAACAATCTATAAACAGCGTAACTCATTGTTTCCTCCATGTCAGATTCAGGATTGTCTGATAGGTAATCTTTAAACTGACAATCAAATCCGTTTAATTCCTTTCCTAAGAAATAAGTATCTGAATTCGAAGTATGCACAGCCCAGCTATCGTACATCACGGCAGAGGTATGAAATAGATTCCTAGCATGGATAGTTGGTCTTGCAAAGTCACCCCTGATGGCTTCTAGAAGTACCTCATTCCATTCTCTGGCTATCGATTGTTGGGCATTAAGTATATTCGGGGTGAGAATTAAGATTGAAAAACTTAAAAACAGTCTAATAATCATGATTTCGTATATTATATGTTAGCGTATTGGCCTCTAAAATTTATTTATTTTGAAATATGCAATCAACTCGTTTCTATCAATGGTCGTTTTGGAAGTTTTTGGATTTGTGCCTCCTAAATTTTTCAAATGTTTTATCTTCTTAAGTAGGAAGGTGTTCCCTGTCTGATCTTGATAATAATATTCCTTTTTAATGATTATTCTATCATTTTTTTCACCAATCATCAATGCTGTATTGTAGGTTGCTGGCTTAATGAACACATATGCCCTTTCCATAAGTTTCAATTCTCCAGTATAAAGAATTTCAAAATATCCTTTAACTATTGGTGTTTTTGTTTTGAACTGCCTACAAGCTTCAAATTTTCGCGCATTATTATTTTCATCAATCAACTCAAATCCAGTAACACTCTTACCTCCAATACTCTTAATCTCACCAGCAATCAAAACGTCAAAATAGTTATTCAGAACATCATATTTCAACTGATCTGTTGCCAATTCTTTACTTACAGATTTCAATTTGAGTGTTGATTTCATCCATTTATCAACCAAATATGGACTCCCCTCAAGTTGTTTCACAAACGGCTTAGAAGTATATAACCTATCGCCTGTATTGACGGTGCCGCTCATAGCATTTGCATTTACTCTTTCTCCCAGGGTATTTTGCCCAAAGCCGATACTGGAAAAGGTGATTAACACCATGAAAGTCAGTATTATTTTAATCATAATATGCTATTTACTATTCAATCAATATTTACCAAAAGCTAGGTTCTGTCGTGGTAGCATTATTTTTGTAATTTCTACAATCACCGGCAATTAGGCTTTTACCTTGTTTGTTCACCAATTCACTAGGAAATAGAAAAATTGAAGCTTTTCTAACATCAGATGCTGTGAAATATCCTATTACATTCTGATCTGGATTTTCTAAGTTAATCATATTCCCTCGGACTGTCGCTGGCGGTGGGTCAAAAATATCTCCACTAATACTTAACTGTTGATTAACCAATTTATAAAACTCAAATGCTTCCAAACTCAATGAACGTTGTTCAACCTCAAGAAAATATTTCTCTTCAATACGGACTCCATCATCTTGAATAAAAGTGATCAGTTGAGTAGTGGATGACCCATTAAAGGTATTATCATTCATTATGTTTGGGAAAGTACTAGATTCCTCTGCCCAGCAAGTCTTACAACAATCAAGTGGTGCCAAACTCCCTGTTTCTGAATCTCTATTCAATTCAGGATTTGCATTTATTTGAAATGTACCAATCAGGGACCACAAGTAATAATTATCTTCATCTCTATTATCAGTATAATCAACATACACCTGTAACCCAGTAGCCAATTGAAGAGGGTTGTCAGTAGGCCTTTCATCATACACGCCATATAGATTTTCAATCTCAGGGACAGTCAATATAGATTCCGGTATAGAATTAAATTTACCTCCATCTGTTGTTTCTATTTGTAAAATGTAGCTTTTACCAACTTCTCCTCTAAAAGTTAGTCCGGTTTGGTAAACGCCATCATTCTCTTCTGTAAGAAAAATAATTCCCCCATTACTATCTCTTACTGAAACCAATGCTCCAGATTCTCTCTTAATAACACCGTCAAAAATAGACCCATACTTAGCTGTTCTCGTTAGCTCAATAGTATGTGGGCCTGGCCCTGTTGTAATTCCCCCTTCTACTACAAGTAGATTTGATCCATCTCCTTGAATATTAACTTGAATGGGCTCTACACAAGAGGTAATTAATAAAAACAATATGATTGAATACTTATTCACACCATTAAAAATTGACATTATAACTTAAAGATGAAACGGTGGTGTTTTGAGCAAAACCAATTCCATAGAAAGTAATTAACATTAAGTAAGTAAATTGTATTTTAATCATGTCCCCTTTATTAGTATGTTAGGTTTTACCAAAAGCTAGGAGTAACCGTGGTAGCATTATTTTTATAGGCTCTACAATCATCAGCTATCAGACTTTTACCTTGTTTGTTTACCAATTCATTCGGAAATAGAAAAATTGAAGACTTTCTAACATCAGATGCTGTAAAATAACCTATTACATTCTGATCTGGATTGTTTAAGTTAATCATATTTCCTCGTATGGTCGCTGGTGGAGGATCAAAAATATCTCCACTAATACTTAACTGCTGATTAACCAATTCATAAAACTCAAATGCTTCTGCGCTTAATGAAAGTTGTTCAACCTCAATAAAATACTTATCTTCAATACGGACCCCATCATCTTGAATAAAAGTGATTGGTTGAGTTGTGAATGTTCCGTTAAAGGTATTGTCATTTGTTATGTTTGGAAAAGTGTTTGATTCTTCTGCCCAGCAAGTTTCACAACAATCAAGGGGGGCTAACCCCCCAAACATGTCTCTTTTTAGTTCAGGATTTGCATTTATTTGAAATGTGCCGATCACAGACCATAAGTAATAATTATCTACATCTACATCATCAGTATAATCAACATAGACTTGTAGACCAGTTGCTAATTTAAGAGGGTTTTCAGTTGGCCTTTCATCATACACACCATATAGAGTTTCAATTTCAGGTACAGAAACGATAGATTCTGGTATAGAATTAAACTTGTCTCCATCTGTTGTTTCTATTTGTAAAATGTAGCTTTTACCAACTTCTCCCCTAAAAGTCGGTTCTGTTTGGTACACTCCATCATTCTCTTCGGATAGGAAAGTAATTTCACCATTACTGTCCCTCACTGAAACCAATGCTCCAGATTCTCTCTTAATAACACCGTCAAAAATAGACCCATACTTAGCTGTTCTTGTTAGCTCAATAGTATGTGGGCCTAGCCCTGTTGTAATTCCTCCTTCTAGTACAAGTAAGTTTGAACCCTCACCTTGAATATTAACTTCAATAGGCTCTATGCAAGAGGTGATTAAAAAAAACAATATGATTGTATACTTATTCATGTAATTAAAAATTGACATTATAACTTAGAGAAGGTACTGGTGTATTAAGAATAGATAATTTATAGGCCTGTGGTGGTGCCCCTTCAACATCATCAAAAAATACAGAATATGCGTTATTGTTTCCGTAAGAATTATAAATCCCAAAGGTCCAGTCACCCTTGAGTAACTTAATTGTAGTATTTATTTGAAAAGTAACTGACAAATCCAGTCTATGATAGTCAGGTATTCTACTTTCATTTCGTGAGTCAAAATATGCTATATCCTGTCCGAAGAGTTTCAATTTATCGGTTGGATAAGTAACTGGCCTACCGGTACTGTATGTGAAAACTGCCGAAAAAGTAAGGTTCTTCCGAGGTTTATAGCTTGTCACTAAAGTTAAATCATGAGGCTTGTCAAAGTTAGAAGGATACCATTCTCCGCTATTAATTCTCGTTTCCGGGAATGCTCCATCTACCTTTCTCAAACTTCTTGAGTAAGTGTAGCTCGCCCATCCTGTCAATTTTCCCGTTTTCTTTTTAAGGAATAACTCGACACCATATGCCTTACCAATACCATTTAACAATTCTGTTTCTATATTTTCATTGAGCAATAATACTGCACCATCTTTATAATCAACCACATTGTCAATGTCTTTATAGTAGGTCTCAATGGAAGTCTCATACGTGTTGTTTTTCAAGTTTTTGAATACTCCGAAAGAATATTGAACGACCTCCTGTGGCACTACGAATGTATCACTCAGTTTCCACACATTCACTGGAGATAATGTTGCCGTATTTGATATCAACTGTATAAATTGGTTCATCTTGTTGACTCCAATTTTTATTGAAGTAGAAGGTGTCAATGAATAGCGAATACCAAATCTAGGAGCTAGTCTTGCATATGTTTCAATTACTTCGTTTGCGCCAAATGAAGTCGTATTTATGATATTCTGTCCATTTCTGGGGAATAAATCAACATAGTCGTTTACAAGTTGTTCACCCACATACTGATACAAATTATATCTTAATCCATAACTGATCCCTATTTTATCATTCAGTTCATGCGTATTATATACGTAAGCTGCATACTCTCTGCCATTTTCTTCTTGTACCTGCAAAGCCTCACTGTCACCTAATTCGTTAGTCTCGAGTTCAAAATTTCCCGGATCAATTTTTAATAAACGAGCTTCTATCCCTGCATTAAAATTATTTTTTTCGTTCAATGCATAATTAAATTCAAGCCTACCGGACCTATCTATTACATTAGAGGTCAAATCAAAATTATTGACTCCACTGTCATTAAGAATAGAAAACACATATTTACTTTCTGCCAATGTTACATTAGAAGTCAGTTTTTCCGTAAATGTATGCTTCCAAGTGGCTACTTGACTAAAATTGCTCCATTGATTAACCGTGTCTGAGGCCAGATTAAAGTCATCACTACTTTGGTAGATAGAATAACTCAAATAATTCTTATCGTTCAATCTGTAATCCAGTTTCCCATTTACATCATAAAAATTTGCCGAACTATTTTTTATTCCTACATCATCAACCAATGACAATAACCAATTCACATAAGACATCCTCCCTGTGAGGGTTAAGGCCAATTTTTCCTTAATAACTGGTCCAGTAATTGCCAATTTAGAAGACACCATTCCTACTCCAACATTCCCTTTCCATTTATCATAGTCACCGACTTTATATCCAATGTCAACGACCGATGATGCTCTTCCACCAAACTTTGCCGGGATTACCCCTTTGTATAATACAATGTTATCGACTACCTCAGCGTTTATGGATGAGAAAAAACCGAATAAATGAGATGGGTTATAAAGCACTCCACCACCTAATAAAATTAAATTCTGATCAAAGCTTCCTCCACGGACATTCAATCCAGAAGATGCTTCACCTACAGAACTCACACCCGGCAATAAAGTCATAGATTTTAATACATCTATTTCTCCAGCAAGTGGAGGGAGGTCTTTCATGGCACTTATTTCAAGGACATTTCTTCCCATACCAGAATTCATCACATTAGCATCAGGTCTTTCACTAGTAATGACTACCTCCTCTAACTCTGTAAATTGTGATTTTAAGCGGATTGTGATCGTCTTTGATTGAGGTTTAACCAATATCTCCTTGCCTTCGTATCCAATATAGCTGAATACCAAAGTAAACCCATTCTCTGGAACGTTGGTCACTTTAAAAGACCCTTCCAAATTCGTTGAATGATATTGAGTGGTCTCCTTTATCAAAACATTTACACCTATGAGTGGCCCACCATTCTCTATATCTACTACTTTGCATGAAATAGTGTTAACCCTTTCATTTTGCCCATTGGCTAACATGAGAAATGTAAAATTTAACATCCCCAAAAGAAACATTCTCACTTTTAAATTCATTTTTATCATTTTATAAATCTTTTGGATCAAAACTCCATATCTCCATTGGCAAATCATCCTGCGCTGAACTTACGAATTTATTCTTCAGAATAAAGACCTTATTATTATGAACAAATACTCCATTGTTCACATCTCCTCTAGAATTTGGGTAAGATATCTTACTCTTCCAAACCACATCATTCATATCAAGTTCCCATATCCTATTATCCAAGTCAAATAAGCCAACAAACACTTCCCCGTTAATGGTTACGGCCATCCCTCCAAAGGCTTCTGAAATTGGCAAGTCTATAAAATAGGACCACACTTGGGTATCTGCATCATATTCCCAAATAGCATTTTCGGTTTTATTAAGAACATACAAATTTCCCTCGTAAGTGAAATGTGGTGTTGGGTTTTTGACAGAAAATGGGCAGGTGCTTAAAGTGCTCCAGATGTCTGTACCCTTATTATAATTGTACATTAACGTATTTATGGAGCCATCTTCATTATCACCTCCTAACACAATAATATCATTGCCCATTTCTATTGCTACACTTTTATAAAGTCTTAATGGCATCTCTGCTTTTTCCTCAAAAGACACCCCATCGTGATACCAAAATTTCGAAGAAAAAATTCTAGGAAGAAAAAAAATAGCCCCTCCACCAAAGTAAGATCCAGCGGAAAAAGGGAATCTACTGCTGGCTTCAAAATCAGAGGTGGACCACTCATAATTATTCAAATCCAACTTCCAAAGTTCGGTATTAAGCTGACCAGCTACTTTTCCTAGACCAAAATATAGACTCTCTCCAGACAGCAGTGAAAGTGTTTCGGTATACTCTTGCGTATTAAAAAATTCTGTTTCTTTAGTCCATTTACCTGTAACATATTCAAAGTCTTGTATGAACTCCAGAGACACGCCACCCTTAATCAAAACCGAGATTTTCACCTCAAAATCTTCTTCTGTTTTTGGTACTCTTACCACAATTTTAGATTCAAAATCAATGCTTTCTATATCAGCCTCAACTTCACCAAAAAAGACCCGTGTGTCTGTTGTAAAATTAGCTCCCGTGACTTCAATTAAATCTCCAACATCTGCATTTTTCGGAGTAAAATCTGTCAAAAAAGGCGAAAGTGAGCTAAACGTTAACACGTTGCCATAAATTGTTTCTCCGTTAACTATAATAAATGATTTGCAAAAATAAGCTTTCCCCAATTCTAATAAATTGGTCTCTCCTATATATCTTCCTAGCTTGTCGTTTGTTCCAAGTTCTATGGTGATAGGATCAGCGAAACTTTCCGATTCATCAATAATGAAACCATGATTAGTAATATTATCTACAGATAGTGATAGAACTCTAGCTATTACCCTGACTGTTTCACCACTTACATAGATTACTTCTTCGGTAATGACCTGCGACTCGACTTGATCATCTTCAGTACAAGATGTAGTTATAAATGATGCTAGGATAAGAAAAACTAATAATTGAAGTAAGGTGTTATATTTATTTTTCACAATTGCTATTTTTAATACTTAGTAATTAGTCGAATATCAGATTCTGATGATTCATACATGAGTTCACAAATATATACTCCACTTTTCAATGTTGATGCATCAATAGTGAAGTAAGTTGTGCCAATATCCAATATCTGTTCATAATGAACCTTCCCGCTAAGACCAGTTATTGTTATTCTTTTTAGGCTCAAGTTAACATCAGAATTTATTTCAATAAGAGTGCTAAATGGATTTGGGTAAATTGCTAACCTCTCTAATGGTACATCAACCTGACTTCCAGTTATTTCTGCAGACTCATAATTGCATGATCCATCATCAGTGACCGCATACATATTGTAATTAAGTGCTTCTATATCCATACAACCTAAGGTATTATGATTATAGCATCTGTAATTATCCCCTAGATTGCAATCTATTACATTATACTCATCTGAATCCTCAATTATCAATATACGCTGCTTAGTGCTCACATCTTTAAGCAAAGTCTTAGATCCAGATGGCCATCGTATCTTAATCGAATCTATTGACTGAATATTAGCCAGTCCAAAATGCAAGATGTCAGTGTTTTGGGATGCATGAGATCCTCCCGAAAGTTTTTCTTGAATGTATTTAGTATTGTCTGCATAAACTTCCACAATACTTCCAAAAGCATTTCTATTAGAAACTGTCCCCTCTAATTTCACTTGTAACCAATTAGCTTCTGACGAAGAATTATTTATGTATAACAATACATTGGCTGATCCATTTCCATTATCAGTCTTCACCACTGATGCGGATATAATGTCCATCAAGCCATCGTTATTAATATCACCATAGGCAACCCCGCGATTGATTAATATTGAATTCAATCCATAATCAGCAGAAACATCAGTAAAGGTATTTCCTCGTGAATTCAGGTATAACTTATTATCATCCTGCAGTGTGTTATTTAAGAAAGGAGCTGCTGCTATATATCCGTTAGCAACATATAAGTCCTTGAAACCATCATTATCAAAGTCGCAAAATATTGCTCCCCAGCTTGTTGCATTCGTTCCCTTTTCGGAAAGCGTATTATCCACACCAAGCAAGGCTGCTTGATCTTCAAATACTTGATTCCCATCATTTACTAGAAGTACATTAGCTCCTATGTTTGTCACATAGTAGTCAATGTCCCCATCATTATCATAATCAGCAGGAGCAATACCCATACCATACATTCGTGCATCAAGACCTGTATCTTGTGATACATCCACAAAACCATCTTCTCCATTATTTTGATACATTCCATTTGGTGCTACCCATTCTCCAAAATCATTGGCTACATATATGTCAGGATCTCCATCTAGGTCAAAATCACTAGTGGTGACTGCCAATCCACATCCAATGTCTGCTACATTGTATTCTTCTGCAACTTCACTAAAAGTCCCATTTCCATTGTTCAGATACAAATAGTTTGGGTAGCATTCATGATTAAACCCAATCACTACATCATTTTCGTCCCTTATGAAGTCAGTAAGTTTAGTATAGTTTAATACATAGATATCGAGGTTTCCATCATTATTAAAATCAACAAATGCTGCTGAAGTGCTTGATGAAGTTTCATTGATACCCACTCCCTCAGTAGCTGTTATAAAGTTACCCTTACAGTCACCCAGCATCAAAATATTCTTTTCATTGTCATCATGAGTCGTCACAAACAAATCATCACAACCATCATTATTAACCTCACCGGAAATAACACCAAATGTAGTGTAATTGATCGTATTTAACTTAATTCCTGATGAATCTGACACATCCAAAAATTTATCATTACCCAAATTTAGAAATAGTCGATCATGAGAATCTTGGCCACCAGTCAAATAAACATCTATTAAATTATCTCCATTTACATCAATTAAAGTCACTCCTCCCCCCATTAAAACAACACTACTATGCAAATGATCTACTCCCATATCATTAGACTTATCTACAAATTGTGCCCATGTCTTTTTAGATGTCAAGGACAACGATAAAATCAAAAGATAAACGTACAATAAAGAGTGCTGTGATCGAATCATATAAAAAATAGGTTTCCTTTAATGATAAATAAAAAAAGTTGCAACCTATGCATAACACATAGATTGCAACTCAATCATTCTAGAATATACTGTTTCTAGTTTTTGGTAAGTGTCAACTCAGTAACAGCGGTCAAGCCGCAATCACCAGTGTAGTCATCCCAAAATCTAAGTGTGATAACAGAATCATCAGAACCGTCAAATGTACCACTTCCCGATCCATCTCCAGTAAACCAAACAATACCTCCACCACAACTTGCTCCAGGATTTGCGCCTGATGATACAGCCGTATTTCCACAAACAAGATTGAAGCCCATTGTAGAACCAAAACTGATCCAGCTAAAATCGAACAAACGTTCAGTTGAACTAGCTCCTTCAATAAGCATTACATCTCCTTCATAAAAAGCAGTAGGTTCTCCAAAGAATACATCTACCTCACCTTCAGTCTGCGTCATTGCATAAGATCCTGTTGCAAATCCATCTGGCAACAAACATACAACTCCAACATCCAATAAGAACGGAGAGTTATAGAAAGGCCAACTAGACAATGAATTACTTTGATTATTTCTGTCGAATGACTTTCCATTAGTCAAATTCAACTTCCACTCAAATCTAAAAACATCACCACCATCCAAATCAGCATTTACCAAACCGCCTAAAGCGGTCATAGCATCATTAGCTGTAACTGCTAGTGTGATATTTGGTAATCCAGTTTCCGCATCATTTGTAAAACTTGCAGCAGGAAATGATCCAAGAGCAGCTGCAGCAACATTATTAGTCCCGTTTCCAGGTGTGTTATCAATGAACTGTACTGTCAATTCAATGTTGTCCAAAAGATTTCCACCTTCAGCATCCCATGCTTCCAGCTCTACGCCAAAAGATGAGGAAGCAATATCATTGAGATCAAACTCACCTGATACTACACTTTCCAACCGTACAAATGCTCCCTGATTATTAAGAATTGCTTCTTGATCATATGGCAGTGTACTATCATCTGCACATGAGAAAGCTACTGCTCCTAAACATGCTACAGAGAAAAATTTATTTATAAATTTCATATTAGTTCTTTCTTTAAATTAAAATAATTAATCCACAAATCCTGCAGGATTATTATCCCAGAATACTTGAACTGCATTATTAGGCTTCTGAGTAGCATTTGAGTTCCTGTTCACATAAGACGCAGGATACGTAAAGCTTCTATAGAATAGACCTGGGTTTGAGTTACGAACAGCAGGTTGCATATTCTTAGGATGACCTGTTCTTCTATAAGTATTATAAGCGTCTAGTCCGTTTCCAAACAAGGCTATGTAGTACTCACTAACAATTACTCCCAATCGTGCATCAACTGATCCAGCAGCGTCATAAGCCGCTAGTACATTTGCAACATAAGTATCTATACTAGATGCCATAGCTGTGTTATAAGCAGCTTCATCAGTTACAAATGATGCTGCAGCACCACCTTTAAACCCAAATACTACATAGTTTAAAGAAGATCTCAAACCTGTCTCTAATGAAGTTCTAGCATCTCCAGAAGTTCCAAGAGTCAAAGCAGCTTCAGCTTTCATAAACTCTGTAAATGCTGGCATAATCATAGGATTAATTCCTGCACCTTCAAATCCATCAGTCAAACCTACCAAAGCTCCTTGATCTGCATCAAATAACCCTCCAGCTGGATATGGACCATTTACTGTTCTCAACTGACCATCTGGTGGTATACCTGCATCATCTAAGTGATCTCTTCCCCAATACCCATCACCTATTAGGCAATATGCATCGTCAGACCCGTAAAAAGCAGGAGCCGTAGTTCCAATACAATCTTTCAATGTAATATCAGTAGGATCAGTAGTTACTTGTCTGTAAAAATAGTAACGCATACGTGGATCATTTGATTGATACATTGTATTCATAAAAGAATTAGACTGATAATCATTTGCTCCACCAGCGTAGTTATTATTAAAACTAGGGTGTTGTGAAACAGGATCATTGCTAGATACTCCATAAGGGAATGCAAAAGCCTCCTCATCAGTATCGATCAAATCATTTTCAGATAGCAAAGCATTAATAGCAGCCACTGAAGAAGAATTAACCAATGAACTTTGCAAGTGAATTCTCAATTTCAAAGTCTTAGCACAAGTTGTCCACAATACTGGATCTCCTTCGTAAAACAAATCAGAATCTGCAGTCGCCAATGGCGTTTTAGCAAAATCAGCAATTGCATCGTCTAACAAGGCCAATGCTGCAGTATAATTTGCAGCACCTCCATCAGCATTAGGAATAAAATTAGTTGCATCGAATGCCTCAGAATAAGGCACCTCTCCAAACATATCTACCATAGCAACTAAAGCATAAGCTGAAAGCACTTTGGCAATTCCTGTATGGTGATAAAACTCCTTTTCAACCGCAATAGCATCTAGCACTAGTGCTTCAACCATGATATCGGCATAAGCATCTTGCCAAATAGCGTCAAATGTAGTCGCACTATATGCATTTTCCCATGTAGACGCGCCTAAATTTTCCATACGAGTAACTTCCATTCCTCTCACACTCGCTCTATCAAATAGAGAAGCTGTATTTACCTGAATACCAGTCAACAGAAAATCTGGATCTGCATCAGCAGGAGCTAGACGGTTAGGGTCATCTTGCAAATCTAGTTCACAAGCCCCCAGTGTCATCACACCGACACCTATTAATAATATATATATTATTCTTTTCATAATTATTTCTATTTATTCCTTAGAATGTAATTTTAATTGTACCTCCAAAGCGTCTCGAAGAAGGTCCTGTCAAGAAGTCAAGTCCTAAGCCATTACCAACACCTGTTCCAAGAACATCAGTATCAAAATTCACCGCATCTGGGAAATTAACTGACTTGAACCATATGTTAGAAGCTACTGCAGATACAGAAATTCCTGTAAATGGTAGTTTCTCCATAATAGAACTAGGTAAAGCATACCCTAAAGAGATCTCTCTCAAACGAATATTTGTACCATCCCACACTCTATCTTCAGTTTGTCCAAATCCAAGGTTGTTAAAGAAAGCATCAGTAGTAGTAATTTGCACATCATTAGGTGCATATACTGGGTTTCCGCTACCATCTGTTCCTACTTCTCTTACTCCAGGAAGAATTACAGTTGGTTCTCTATCATAACTATCATCCACTACACCTCTACCAGGTAAAGCTCCAGCAGTAATAGAGAAAATATCTCCTCCACTTCTATAGTCCCATTGCATTCCGAAAGTAACACCTTTCCAAGTCACAGTACTAATCGTATTCAACGTGAAGTCAGGAGTAGGGTCACCTATGATTCCAGGCTCAGCATCTGGGATATAATCACCATTGTCTGACACAATTCTATTTCCATCAGGATCTCTTTGTGTTTTGGTTCCCCAAAGCACTCCGTATGGTTCTCCTTCGATCATTGCATTACCTGCAAAATCAGTAAATCCACTTATTTGGATAAAATCCAAGTTAAACTCTGGAGCTAGTGCAACTACAGTAGAAGTGTATGAGAAATAATTGAAAGCCAAATCCCATCTAAAATCACCAGTTTGTACAGGTGTTATATTCAATCCTATTTCAATTCCAGTATTTTCAATTTCACCAGCATTGATGTTAGTTGAAGTATATCCAGTACTTGGATCAATACCTACTTGCTGTTGGATCAAATCAGTAGTGTTTTTCTTATACCAAGAGAAATCTAACCCGATTCTATTGTTCCAACCTTTCGCTTCTAAACCTACTTCAATTTCACTATGAAGCTCTGCAACTAAGCTTGGATTTCCAAGAACATTACTTTGCGCGTTTGAAGAGAATACCCCTCCAGATGGATCAGTATGTGCTCTAGCATTAGCCGCAAGATTGTTTCTTGTAGAATAAGGGCTAGCAAATCCAGCTGATGTACCATATCCAACTCTAATCTTCAACTCATTAAGCATATCAGACTCTAAGTCAGTAAATGCAGATGTTGGAATAAATGACACAGAAGCACTTGGATAAAATATAGTGTTTCTATCTTCTTCTAAAGTCGAAGACCAGTCATTTCTACCTTGTAAGTTAAGATATAAGAAACTTTTGTAGTCAAGATTTATAGACGAGTATATCGCATATAAATTGTTTTCCTGTTGTCTCTGAATGTCACCTCCTGTGAAACTATTCGTTGAAGATTTGTTTACAAAGTTACCATGTTCCACAAAACCAAATTTGTTTTGTCCAGTACTTTCCAATCCGTCTTGCTTGTATGTATCCAATCTAGCATTAGCACCAACTAGTATAGAGAAATTCAAGTCTTCATTGATATCTTTTGAATAGTTAGCCAATGCAGTATGATCCCAAATATTATTTCTAATATGAGTAGTTCTGTAAAGTCCAGAGTTAAGTACTGGATTTGCAGGACCAGGTCCGATACCTTTGTTTACTATGTATTCTTGGAATTCGTAGTATGTATCATAACCACCACGATAAGTAATACTCAAGTTGTCAGCAATGTCGTAAGTCAAAGAAGTCTTACCACTAAGTCTAGAAACTGAACTATTAGCATCAGTATATTTCACTAACCAATTTGGATTAGGAATATCATTACCTCCTCTATAGTATACACTTCTACCATCTACTGGGTGCTCAAATGGCAATCCATTCAAATCAACAGTTCTAGGAGTATACAATACGTTGGCATAAAATGCTGATCCATCACCTGATGCACTACTTCCTGTAGAAGCTCCTAATGGAGGTGCAGTAGTTTCAGTAAGTGCTACGTTCAAAGTAGAATTTAATGTCAACTTGTCTGTAAGTTTTGTATTAAACCCAAGGCCGATATTGGTCTTCTCTAAACTGTTATCAGGCATGAAACCTTCTTCATTGATATAACTGAGTGTAGTACTAAAACTACTTTTTTCAGTATTTCCAGATAAACTTAAAGAAGTTTGACTAGTGATTCCTGTCCTAAAGAATGGGGCAGCATTGTCATATGCCTTGTACTCATACTGAGTTCCATCTTGAAATTCAGGGAATGCAGAAATCAATGAAGGATCACTAAAGTTTGAATAAGGGTGATTTACAGTTCCTACATTCGCAACATTATCTCCCCAGTTACTAAAGTAAAAAGCTGGGAACTGGTGAAATCCATTACCGTAAGTATTTTGGAATTCAGGTAATGAAGCAATTTCAGAAGCAAAAACTCCTTGAGTCAAACTTATGTCAAAACCTTTAGCTCCAGATCCTGCTGAACCACCTTTAGTAGTGATAAGCACAACACCGTTTCTACCTTGCTCACCATAAAGTACTGTAGCACTTAGGCCTTTCAATACTTCAATTCCTGCAATGTTGTTAGGATCAATATCCAAAGAACGAGATGAACTGTTCAAAGAACCACCTGTAAATCCAGATTCAGCATTTGTATTAGTGTTAAATGGTACACCATCAACAATAAACAATGGCTGATTAGAACCGTTAATAGAAGAGTAACCTCTAATGATCATGTTCATACCACCACCAGCAGTACCAGAAGTAGATGTTACAGCAACTCCAGCAACTTGACCATTAAGTAACTGTGCTATATCATTATTTGGTCTTCTTTCTAATGCTTCTTTACCAACTGATGTTACAGAGTATCCTAGTGAACGTTTTTCACGAGAGATTCCCTGTGCTGTAACCACAACTTCTGAAAGTTGTTTCACATCAGCAGACATAGCAAGATCGATAACTGAACGTGCTCCGATTTCAATTTCTTCGGTAGCTAGTCCAATAAATGAGAAAGTTAAAGTACCTCCTTCAGAAGGAACAGATAACTTAAAATTACCATCAACATCTGTAATGGTTCCATTAGTTGTTCCTTTCAGGACAACGTTTACTCCGGGCATTGTACTTCCGTCTTCGACAGAGGTCACTTTACCAGAGATAGTTCGCTCTTGTGCCCACGACTCGCTTGCGAGTGCAGTCAACAACACAAAACTAAAGAGTAAAATCTTCTTCATACTGTTTTATTTAGGTTAAAATTTAATTTATACAACTTCAAACTTAACAGAATAAATCAAAAGGGGAAAGAAAATACATGTTTTTCTCCCCCATTTGTAGGGGGATTCAAAAAATTCCTGTAGAAACGTGAAATTCAAAATAATCTATCGAAAATACATTCTGTTACAGAA
>JAWUWD010000038.1:0-109087 GCA_034112085.1 Cyclobacteriaceae bacterium | reverse complement strand
GATCGCAACCAAAAGTGCAATCAATATTTACAACAATAAAAGATTACACCTATCTTTAGGATACAAAACCCCTAATATGGTGTTTGATAACGTAGCTTAATTTAACTTTTAACCTGTAGCCATATTTCAGGACGGGACACTTTGGTCATAGTTACTGCCCTTCCAGCACTTTCTACTGCCTTGGCAAAGGCACCAACTTCAATATAACATTGAGTGATATTGACTAATACTCCTGCATAGCTTCTTTTTTCGCCAATCTCTTCACTCATTGCCATAGCTAATAGGTTGTACTCAATTGATTTTTCACAATTCCCCATCGTATAATAATTTTCAGCCAATCCTTGATAATTATAAGCTAATAAGTGCTTTCTGTTGAGTCGCTTATTAATAGAAATAGTTTTATTAAAATAATAGAAGGAAGAATCAAACATATTGAGCTTAGTAAAAACTGACCCCAGATTATGATATATACTCCCTATATTCATACTTTTTTCATTAAAAAATTTTGTCGCCAACGTGAAATAGTTGGCAGCTTGAGAATAGTCTTCATTCTGATAATGTGCATTACCAATGGTCATATTCAAACTTCCACGAAGTCCATCATGAGTCACATTTCCCAAGATTCCAAGTCCTTTAATTGCATAAAAAATTATTGAATCGATTTGAGAAAGATTAGTATGGATTCCACTTCGTGCAAGATAAGCCGTAGCAATTGTGATAGTATCAGAAGTCACTTTGGCCATTTCTACTTGCTGATTGGAATAGTATAATGCGGAGTCCATTTGGCTCAAACCAGAATAGCTATGAACGGTGTAGCTAAGAGCCTTTCCCATTCCTTTCGAGTCTCCAGCCAAGTCATATAAATCTCTGGCTTTTGATAAAAAAAGGAGTGATTCTCTAAAATTACCTATACAAATTTGACCATACGCTCTTAATGTAAGAGCATATGCCCATTGTGAATACTGATTCTCAAATTTCGCTTGATCAATAATAATTTCTGAAAGAGAATCAAATCTATCCTTCTCTACACAAACATAAGTTTTTGACAATTGATTCAGGCTGTCAAGTGACACCTTTTCTTGTCCTCTCAAGCTAGAGATTGACGCAGTGCAAATCAATGTTAATAGTAATACTCTATTCATGGTTCAATTGATTTTGAATTGCAAGATACCTTAAAAATATGGTCTGCCAATCAACATGAAAACATAAGAGTTCAGTTGTGAATTGAAACTTAACTCGATCCAACTTCACCATTCACCTGAATCTTATTTGTGTGTTTGTTAGGATAGCTCTTCGAGGTAATCTTTAGTTTTTATTGACCTCTAGTAAATCTTTGACTTTCTAGAGTAGAAAAAAGACAGATGAAAACTATTGCCAAAATCATTCTCAATTTTTCAAAAGCTACAGGTTATTTATGTTCAGTTCGAAACATTTCGTAAAATATATTCGACAAGGTTGAGAGTAAATTGTTGCTCAAAATGACAATCGTCTAAGCTTTGATAAAAAAGGAAGTTTTCTTTATCAAAGCTTAGAAGTACTCGTTATTGAGTAGTTCAGATAATAAAAAAGCGCGATATATATACATCGCGCTTTTTTGTTAATTGTTATTGTCAAAAGAGTTAGTTACCGGTCATTACAAAAGCCCATTCGCCTATTAAGGCATCTTCTCTACCTCCTTCATTTCTTCCTGAGATCTGGAATACTAGCCTTACATTGGTATCGGTCAAATCTTCAATACTGATTTGAACACCATCACTTCTTAGCACTGAATTTGCGTTTTCGAGATTAGGGAAAGAATAGCTCCCTGATGTTGGCCAAACCACTACGCTTTCATCCGACAATGAAGTTGCTGTATAGCCTTTGTTTTGATCAAACGCGAGTGTAAACCCACCCCAGTTAGCCGTGACATCTTGACTTTGAAAAGTAACTGAAGTAGCACTCCAAGTTTTCTCTAAGCCATCTACTACTTGCTGTATTGGATCAATTGTAGGACTATCGTCTTCGCCACACCCAAGTGTGATCATTGCGGCAGCTATTATGAATAGTGTATTTTTTATAATTGTCATCTTCTGTTTTATTTAATGTGTAATTGTAATTCTTTCAACTCTTTGTGTGTTATCTGTCTTAAGTACAAGGAGGTATTGACCTGATTTGAAGTTGCTCACATCCATGGTCGTAGAGAGTTGATCAGAGGCGGAAAGTTTCTTAACTGTTAGCACACGTCCTGACATATCCATGAGCTGCACTTCAACTGCCCTTGCGTTTTCAAATGAAGCTTCTATAGTTAAGTAACCTTTCGCTGGATTTGGATAGTAACTAAAACTTGAATTATCCAAGTCCATTTCCGTGGCCAAGACTATATCACCTACAGTTAGTGTATGAGATTCAGAACAACCATTGCTATCCGTCACTGTCACGGTATAGTCTCCACCGATCACTCCTGATAAATTTTGATTTGTCTCACCATTACTCCAACTATAGGCATAATCACCTTTTATTACGGTTCCACCAGTGACAGTAATGTCTGCTGCACCGTCATTCCCATCAATTACATCTGTAGTCGTTGAAGTTATTTGGATAGCAGTTGGTTCTGTTACATCTACAGTAACTGTCGCAGTACAATTATTATCATCAGTGACTACTAATGTGTAGCTACCAGTTAATAAATCTGACAAATCTTGGGTAGTCGCTCCGTTATTCCAACTATAGCTATATGCACCGCCTTCACCTGGTGATCCACCAGACACGCTTACATCAATACTACCTGTAGCTGACCCAAAACATGAAGCTGGCAAACTACTTGGCACAATATTAATAGCAGTTGGTTCTGTTACATCGACAGTAACTGTCGATGTACAATCATTGCTATCTGTCACAGTCAAAGTATAACTGCCAGCCAATAAATCTGACAAATCTTGGGTAGTTGCTCCGTTATTCCAACTATAGCTATATGCACCGCCTTCACCTGGTGATCCACCAGACACACTTACATCAATACTACCCGTAGCTGATCCAAAACAGGAAACTGGCAAACTACTTGGTACAATATTGATAGCAGTTGGTTCTGCTACATCTACAGTAACTCTTGCCGTACAATTATTATCATCAGTGACTACTAATGTGTAGATACCAGCTAATAAGCCAGCTACATCTTCAGTTGAAGCATCGTTGCTCCATTCATAGGAGTAAGGTGATGTTCCTCCAGTCACAGTTATATCTATACTACCTGCAGCCGCTCCGAAACATGATGTCGAAGTGCTACTTGACGCAATCTGAAGTAGTGTTGGCTCAGATACTGTGAATTGATTTGAAATCGAACAGTTTTTACCATCTGTGACTGTTACTGTATAAACTCCAGCTGCCAGTCCAGTTAAATCTTCAGCTGACGTTTCATCTGACCAGCTGTATGAATATGGAGCGGTTCCTCCCATGACAGAAATATCGATACTTCCTGTAGCAGTACCTGAACAGTTCGCATTGGATATAGTGGTAGAAGAGAATACCAAAGAAGCGCAAACGTCAAGTACTTCAAAGCTAAGTACGGTGCTCTCTGCTGCTAGGTAGTTGACATCTCCTTCTTGTGATATTGTAATAGTTACCACTCCAAGAGTTTCATTAAGTGTTACAGTATTTCCCTGAAGACTAGCTGGTCCGCTAATAGCAAGAGTCAAATCCAGTCCGGAAGTACTAGTTGCAGTAATATCAAATGGTTGATCATCGTTAAATTTATTTGTGATCACATCTGCCGTAATCGATTGACT
The DNA here is from genome assembly GCA_034112085.1 of Cyclobacteriaceae bacterium. GTDB lineage: Bacteria > Bacteroidota > Bacteroidia > Cytophagales > Cyclobacteriaceae > JAWUWD01. Next base: position 105,326 of record JAWUWD010000038.1, on the reverse strand, counting down.
TGCTTTTGAAATAGTCAGTAAAGCATCGGCCAAAGACAATTCATAATTGTCAGCTGATCCGCCTGTCATATTGATAGGGTATGACCCTGCATCGCTTGAAGCCAAGGCTGTAGTACTTACTGCAGGTACACTTGATAATGAGGATGCCGATTCAGCATTGACAAACCCAGAATATGAAAATGTCAAAGTAGGTAAAGCCTCTCCAAAAACGATGGTCTTATTATCTGCTTCAACAGTAAGTGGAGCTTTGGCTACTTCAATTATATGTTGAACAGGGTTGGCAGGAGCATAGTCATTGTCCCCAGCTTGAGAAGCCTCAAGGGTGATAGAACCTATTCCAGTGATTGTAACTACTGGTCCATTGATCGTTGCTGGCCCATCTATCACTGAGTAACTTACTGATAATCCAGCATTTGAGGTAGCTTGTAACTCAAAATCGCTAGCGCCATACATTTTGTTCGTAACAGCGGTAAAGTCGATAGTTTGACTCAACTTGTCAATCACATTGACAATAGCAGTAGCTGTACCAATGTTGCCATTAGCATCCTCAACGGTTAGTGTTACTGTATTTGCTCCAAGATCAGCAATTGTAAATGAAGTCACATCCAAACTTCGGATCAGACTTGCCGTTGCTGTACAATTATCCATAGAGCCATTATCTATCTGTGCTGGAGTGATCGATACAGAAGTATTATTTCCCAATGCAGCAGTCAGTGTTCTTGTAATGACTGTAGGGTTACTCGTGTCATCTGTAGATACTGTAACAGTATTAGACATTTCGACACCACAAATTGGAGTAATACAAGTAATCCCAGTTGTGCTGGCGATTCGATCTGTTGCTGGATCCATATTGGTCAGCGTGCCGTTATTTCCATTGGCCAAGTCTGTAGCTACTGTACCACTCGTCTCATCGAAATTATAATAGGCTTCTAGACCTGTCTCACTACCTGTAAGACAGTTGTCTTTACTTGCATTGATTTCAGCACCAGATCGAGCGACACTCCATAAACGAACATCATCTAGTTGCCCCAATAATTGAGCTCCATTTGTTCCAAATGCGGTGTTTGTAATTTTTCCTATTTTCACTGTATTAGCCCCTGACACAGTCATTGGGCTATTTAATTGCAATATATCGACCCCTTGTTGCACGCCATTATAGTACACCTTCAGACCAGTTGCATCATAAGTCACTGCAAGGTGAAACCACACATTGTTGGGTGGTATTGTAGATCTATATGCATTGTATGTAACTGGTTGACCTCTATCATGGGTGATTACAAGCTTATTAGTACCTGCTTGTATATAGAATTCAATCTCACTAGTAGCGCTATTTCCTATGGAGAATATTGGTCGTTGAGCGGTATTCCCTGGTAAGGGTGTTTTCACCCATGATTCCATGGTATACGCAGTACCATAGTTAAACGCAGCGTTTACACCAGTTTCCACATAGTCATTAGTCCCATCAAAGTCCAACGCTTGATTGGCAGAAGCAGTAGCAACTTCTTTCCCATAGACATTGAATGTCGTATTTGCATTCAATGCTCCAGTGTTGAAATCAATTGCACTTCCAGTTCCTTCTACTACAGCACCGATTGTAGCATCATTGGCGTCATTCCGTAAATAGTAGTTTACACCTACTACAGAATTTGGAATGGTTACTATTGTAGCCTCTCCTTCACATATATTGTTACTTTCTATAGCGACTGTTTCGCTTGTGACACTAGAAGTAACGGTAACAGTAGCGGAAGCAGTAGCGGTATTACCACCTTCATCAGTCACGCTAAGTATTACAGCATTGACTCCTAAATCGTCACATGTAAAACTAGCTTTATCCAAACTATAGACAAGGTTAGCAGTCGAAGTGCAGTTGTCAGTTGAGCCATCATTCAAATCTGAGGCCACTACTGAAGCTTCACCATTACTTGCATATTGTACAGTTATGTTTTTCGCTACTGCAGTTGGTGCGACATTGTCTCCAATAGTCACTTCTGTTGCCATCTGCGATCCACATCCTGAAGCACAAGTCAGTGTAGTTCCACTGACCCAATCGGCATTGTCCATATTAAGTAGGGTGCCATTCTTCCCGCTTACAGATTCTGTCAAGGTAGTTCCAGATGCATCTTCAAAGTTGAAATATGCTTCCAAGCCAGTTTCATTTCCTAACAAGCACTTATCTTTATTGGCTACTATTTCAGCTGGGGTCCTTACTGTATTCCAGAATCGTACTTCATCCATTTTACCATCGTAATATTCTGGATACCCTTCAATTCTATCTTCTCCTAAAGCCACTCCCTTATTATTTGCTGGAATAGATGAAAATGGAGCAGTAGAAGTTCCTACCTGTATTCCATTTACGAATAGTTTGATTACACCTTGATCAAATGTAACGGCAATATGATTCCAAGCATTGAGCGTAAGAGCATTAGGCACGCCATATAGGTGCGGGGTGCCATTCACATCAGCGAGAATAAATCTAAGCCCTCTACCAACACCACCACCTAAGTCAGCATTGTCTATATCAAATTCACCAGGAGCTAGTCCATTGGATCCACGGTAGTTTGAAATAATTCTAGCAAATTTTGATGAATTCGGGTAAAACATCGCTTCTATTGTTAATGTACTAGTAGTTGGCAGTGAATACGTGGTTTGCACCTTATCATTAATCCCATCGAATTCCAACGCTGTTCCTATTGCTGCTACTGGATCAGGAATAGCGAATACATTGAACTTAGTAGTCTCAGATAAAGTCCCAGTATTGAACGTAAGACCACTTCCAGTACCTGGTATTGGCCCATCTACCGTTGAGTTATCCGTACTTTTTCTTAAGTAGTATTTCTTTCCTGTCTCGGAACTCCCCGTGCTTATAGTAGTACTTGCCGAAGGGCTGCCATCTGGACAAAATGTGCTGCTTGCAGAAGTGACAGTCTGGTCGATTATACTAGAAGTTACGGTTACTGTTGCAGTCTCAGTAGCGATTAAAGTTGCTGCACTACCACTCCCGCTGGCAGTAGCTGTCAAAGTAACTGTATTTGCCCCTAAATCATCACAGGTGAATAGTGATTTGGATAGCGATAAAGTCAAAGACCCACAGTTGTCGGTTGAGCCATTGTCTATTTGTGCTGTAGTGATGCTTGCAGTTCCATTGGCACCGAGCACTACAGATATATCTTGAGTGACTACCACAGGTGGAGTGACATCTCGTACGTACACAAGACCAGTTGCTGATGACATATTACCATTGGCGTCTGCAACAGTGAGTATTACTGACTGGCTGCCAAGATCAGCACAAGTGAAGCTTGACTTATCGACACTCAAAGTCAAAGGTCCAGCACATGAGGATGTACTGCTATTGTCCAAATCAGCCGCAGCCAATGTGGCATTGCCAGATGCATCTAACTCTATCGGCACATTGTAAACAGTAGCTACAGTAATCAAAGGCTCTACGGTAACTATCGCAACTGTGGTGTTGGTATTGCCTTCTCCGTCATCTGAAGTGAGTGTCACGTTGTTGGTGCCTAAGTCAGCACATGTAAAAAATGTTTTATCAATACTAACATTGGCTGCTTCTCCACAACTGGTTTCAGAGCCATTGTTCACATCAGCTGCTGAGATAAGTGCGTTGCCATTGACATCTAGCTGGATAGTGATGTCTTGTGCAATGGCGGTGACGGAAGTACTTCCAGCACAGGCAGTTTCAGCTGCCAATTGGGCCATTTCTGCAGCATTGATAACTTGTCTATAATATCTAAAGTCATCAAATCCTTCTTCGAACGTACTTGCAGAGTTCCCAGTTCTGATGTCACCAACAGTTATTGCCATATTTGAGCTATTGGTAAATCTCCTCATAGCGGGGCTTGGAGCATTACCAAGGTTTTGTCGTTGAGTAAGTACCCCATCTTGTACCCCATCTACATATAGTATGTATTGACATTCAACAACTCTATCAGTTCTGCCGTAAGGAGCATTAAACCAATTGTACCATCTGGCACGCATCGTGACACCTACATGATGCCAAGTACCGTCATTCAAAGTTGCGGAAGACAATAAGTGTTGGTACCCCATATATCCAGTGTTACCTGCGGCTGTATTACTAGAATGATACCACTGGAAGTTGCCAGTTATTCCTATTTTGCCATTTTGCAAATAAGTGTACCAACCTGTATGAGTTGAATTCTCTGTATCAGAAGTACGTTCAGTTTGATCGATAATTACTCGCTTATTGGCATCGTTGGTAGATGTTTTGACCCAATAACTCACGCTTATATTATTTGTAGCATCGTTTGCTCTTTGTAAATAATCACCATTGAGATTGATAGCCCGATCGACTCCGCCAGCACGATTGGCTATTTGCGTCAATGCAGATCCTGTTTGCGAGAAGCTAATACCACTTGCAGCGGTATTGATGATACTACCATTGTTGAATTTAAATTCACTAGATAGGTTGATTGTAGGGATTTGTCCAAATGATAGAATACTGAATAGCATTCCAATAAGTAATGGTAAACTCTTGTTCATTATAATTTGTGTTTAGATAAAATTTCTAAACAAAACTGCACCACTTAGCGCAATGATTATTGATGGGATTTCCGAAGTGTAGTTTTGGATTTCCGAAAGGGATTCGGAAGTACTCACCTAGAAGACAATTTAACCCTGATAAATTATAAGTTTTTACTTGTAGCTAGAAATGGCTTATCAAAAAAGTCAAATTTATTTATCTTAACCCATTAGTACAGACAAACTGCAGAAGTTAGTTACTCTGTAATACTTCAAAGAACTCGTCCTTTTTGTCGCGTGAAATACCAACACTTTGTTGGTTATCCATAACTATATAACCGCCATCCTGATTTACATATTGCTTGATATGCTTCAGGTTTATGAGGTAGGATCGATGTGGGCGATAAAACTCTGTGGAGTCTTTTAGTATATCTATAAAGAATTTCATTGGTTTACTCACCAAAACATCTCCATCGTTTTGGGTAAACACCTTGGTGTACATTCGATCGGCTTCTAACATAATTATATCATCGAACTCAATAAATAATACGCCATTGGAGATAGGTAAGCCTATCTTACGAATATTGGTAGCTTTAAAAGAGTTCTTCAATTCTTCTAAACGTTCGCTTACCTTTGATTTACCCAATTGGCTTAACGCCTTATTAACAGCACCTTCTACTTGTTCATCGCGAAGAGGTTTTAATAAATAGTCGATCGCATTTAGTTCGAATGCTTTTATGGCATAATCACTATATGCTGTTGTGAATATGATTTCGAAATTGATCTGCTCAGGTGTCAAAAACTCTAATAATTGCAGACCAGAATAACCTGGCATTTCAATGTCAAGAAAGACAATGTCAGGGCTAAATGAGTGAATAAGCTTAATGCCATTGGGTAAGTTTTTAGCATCTTCAATTTCAGCTATTTGAGGGCAGTTTTCCTCTAAAAGGACCCTGAGGAGTTTTCTTGCCTTTTGTTCGTCATCAATTATAAGTGCCTTCATCCTTAGATTATTTATTGCGAAATAAGTCCAATAATGCATTGGTTAATAACACTAACTTCCCAATTGCATCTATCAATTTCCTAATTCCATAGGAATATTTAATATAACCTTGGTTCCTTTAGCCAAACCATTAGAATCTAGTAAATCTTGAGTTTCTTCACCAATAATCTTTTTACTACCGTAATTAAGCAATTCTAACCGTTTCTTTGTGGCACTACTTGCAAATGACTTATGGTTCGGGTTCCTTAATTTATTAATTTTCATTGATTTTTTTCTTCCGATTCCATTATCTTCTATTTCACAAACCAGGTGCTTGCTTTCGGCATAGTAACCAAACTTAATTGATAACTTTCTGCCCTGTTCTTTGTGTAACAATCCATGTTTTAATGCATTTTCCACATAAGGTTGAATGAGTAATGAGGGAATGGCAAAGAGTTCTGTATTAATATTTTCCTCTACTGTGATAGTATATGTCAGGCTATCTTCAAACCGCATTTTTTCTAGTTCGAGGTAGATATTTAGAGCTTCAATTTCTTCACCTAGAGAAATTGTCTTTGTCTTCCCTTGTCGCAAATATACTCGCATCAAATCCGCAAACATTCCTAAGTATTTAGTAGCCTGTTTTTTTTCATTGAGTACTATGTACTCCTGAATTGAATTTAGCGCATTGAATATGAAATGAGGATTCATTTGCGAGCGAAGGAAGCGTTGCTCAAGTTCTGTTTGCGCCTGTTGCTTTTTGAGAGATCGCTGTCGATAAACAAAATAAGCCACAGATACCATAAATAAAACGACAAAGAGTACAATGATCAAGGCTTGGTTTTTTTGTTTGATTTCTAAAGTTTGAATAGCAGCTTGTTGGGAGAGTGCTTTTATATCACGGTCTTTATTTTGTAGATGAAACTCTGCCTCTACCCATTGTATCTCTTTTTCTTTCTCAAGTGTGAAAAACGAATCTTTCAACGCAATGTGTTCTAGTTGAAGCGAATATGCAAGATCAGCCGCTCCCCTCTCCGCGAGCAATTTTGATTTTTTACTTAAAAGAGTTAGTTGGATAGGAATAAAACTATGATGCTGATTACAGATATCTAATCCTTTGTCTAAAAAATAAAACGCAGAATCAAACTGATTAGAAGCTACCGAGATATCCGACAAGTGCTTGTAAACATTTGCTTTTAATGTTTGCATTTGTGTCTGTTGGGCAACGCATAGGGCCTTCTCAAAATACCCTTTAGCCAAAGGATAGTTCTTTTTTTTTTCAAAAATACTCCCAAGATTATTGAGGCAAGATGCCTCTTGGCGTGTAAAGTTCTTCTCAATAGCTAAATCTAATGCTTGCTTTGTGAGTAGAAAAGCACTGTCCATATCATTATCCCAATAAAAGGTGGTTCCATATACAGTTAGGTGATCTATTCTTACCCTATCATAGGAAAAGTCATTTTTCTCCAAGTCAATATATTCAAGAGCTTTAAGCAAGTAGGTCTTCCCCGCCTCTAAATCCCCTTTATGTGCCATCATTCCCCCGATAGTATTGTAACAGCTTGAAACTTCAAGAAATTCATTGAGGTTTAAGAAAATCTGCATACTCTCATTGGCCAATTCGATAGCTTTAGAATAATCTCCTGCCTGAGTGGATAGTATGGATTTGAAAAATATAAAACGAGCATAGTGATACTCTAACCCCAATTCCTTAGTCCGTTCTATTGCACGAAAAATGAATTTTAACTTAGTAGAATCGGCTATTTCCTCATCAAAATACACCATATCATGTAATGATTTGAAGTATTCTGGATCATCCGTAATCTCAATTTGCTGATAGATACTATCGTATAACTCGGTTTTCGACCAATCACGTTTTTGTATAGTTAGCTTTGATTCTGTGGGCTGGGCTATTGATAGTTCCACAATAAAGAAGGCAAGCAAGTATAATATTCTATGCACTAAATTGATTGTTATTTAGATTTCGTCAAATCTACAATTTTGTCGCATATTTGATTGAACTGAAAACAAAAAAATCATGACAATGTTTCACAAGTACCTATATGGCACCTTCAATTCAACTTTGGTTCCTAGTATTTCTCCATGTACATCCGTATAGTTGCCAAGTAAGAGTTGAATTTTGTTTTTGAGGGATTTGTTAAATAGCTCCATTCGCTCTTTGATAATGATCGTAGATAGTGAAGTGTGCTCTTGTGCTTTTGAGGAATTTGTTGAAAGTCCTTCACCATTGTCTTTAATGGCTATTGATATATAGTCTCCATCTTTTACTAGACTTAGCTCTATAAGCCCTTTTCCTTTAGCGTTAATTATGCCATGTTCGATCGCGTTTTCGATAAATGGCTGCACAAACATTGGAGGAATGGTGTCCGTTTCTGGATCGATGTTAATATCAATATTGATTTTGTAGTTAAAAGCATCATTCATTCTCATCTTATGGATGTCCATATAGTTGGTGAGCATTGCTACTTCATCTTCGACTAGGATAAACTCTTGACGAGAATTTTCTAAAATCTCACGCATCAACTTCGAGAACTTACCAAGGTAAAGCGCTGCCTTCTCTCCTTGATTTTTCATCATAAAATTCTGTACAGCCATCAGTGCATTGGATATAAAGTGCGGGTTGAGTTGCGATCGAAGAAATCGTTGCTCAAGTTCTATTTGAGATTGCTGATTTTTGAGGGATCGCTGTCTGTAAATAAAGTAGATTACCGACAGCACAAAGAAGATAACTATCAAGCCGATGATCATCGCTAGATTTTTTTGTTCAATTTCTAATAACTGAATTGAAGCTTGGTGTGACAATGAGGCAATTTCTGCTTCCTTCTTTTTGGTTTCAAACTCAATTGTCAACAAACTAGTTTGCTTAGACTGCTTCTCATTGAATATGCTGTCTTTGTATAATTGATGAGTTTTGAGATTACTTATGACACCTCTTAGGTCATCATTTTTTTCGCTAATAGCGACTCTAATTTCGTAAACTTCCATTAATCTCAACTTGTGGTTTAGAACCCTATACTGAGCAATAGCGCGTTCGGTGTTTTGTTTAGCCAAAATCAATTGATCAGATGCTAAATAGCTTTTTGACAGTCCCAGATATGAATATCCCAAGTACCAAGCATTATTAAGAGGGGTTAATAAATCTCTTGCTCTTTCATAATGTGAAATGGCTAAAGACACTTCTCCGTGTTTTAAGTATGCATCTCCCTGCAAGTTTGTCGCAGAACAAATTCCACCAACATTCTCAGTATCTTTATAAATTGATTTGGCTTCCTCTAACTTTTCAATTATTAAATCAAGATCTTCCCCTTTCAGAGTGAGTATATTCCCAATTGTACCCAATGTGTTAGCCATGAATATTTTGTTTTGGGTTTTTTCATAATAATTATAGGATTCCATTGAATAGGAAAGAGCCTCTTCATACTTGCCCTCTTGAACTAATATGAGAGCAATGTTATATTGGGAGTTTGCCTTGCCTCTCTCAAAGCCCAGGTGGCTGTATAAGTCAAAAGCTTGCTTGTGTATGGAAAATGATTTAGCTAAGTCACCGTAAATATCATAGACAATTCCTAAATTGGTTAGTCCTTTTGCTACTCCTAAATCATAATCCATGTCTTCCGAAATCTTGATCATCATTTCGGCATAAAATTTTGCGGAGTCTGTTTTGGAGTAAAATACTTTGTTGCTTTTCACCAGTAGCCTTTCAACTTTTCTAATAGTCAGACTATCAACAGTATTGTTGTCTTGTGCAATACATATTATGTTACCAATAATAGCTAAAAGTACGGTAAAGATATTCTTCATTTTTCGAGTATTATTACTCTCAAGATATACATTAAAATCCAACTAATAGAATAATTAGTGGTTAACGAAATCTTATCTTTCCAACTCCAAATTTTCTCTGTAAAACTTATAGGCAATAATCTTCTAGTATCATTGGCTCTTAAAGAATCATTATCTTTGATCCATATGAATCTCTTTGACCTGCCTTTTGACTCTTCCAAAAATCTCCTACCCCACGATGGAGAAGTGTATTATTATGGTAAGATACATGATCAAGTAAAGTCTGATCAGCAATTCTCTGAATTGCTGACTAAGATAGAATGGAAACATGATGAATCTATTATAGCGGGGAAACATATTGTTACCAAGCGCAAAGTAGCCTGGTATGGAGATCGTGATTTCAAATACACTTATTCTAATACTACCAAAAAGGCCCTTCCTTGGACTAAGCAACTTCTAGAGTTAAAGCACCTTATTGAGCAAAGAACAAATGAAACGTTCAATTCATGCCTGATGAATCTCTATCACAATGGTGATGAAGGAGTGTCTTGGCACAGTGATGATGAAAAAGCTCTAAAGAGGAATGGTGCGATAGCCTCTTTGAGCTTTGGTGCCGAACGTAAATTTGCCTTCAAACATAAAGACAATAAAGAGCGAGTCGACATCCTGCTTGAACATGGAGGCTTGCTCATCATGACAGGTTTAACGCAAACTAACTGGCTCCATAGTATCCCTAAAACCAAGAAAGTCACTACGCCTAGAATTAGTTTGACATTCAGATCGATCATAAATCCTGAGTAAATTTCAAGCAATGACACTTGCCATTCGTTTGTTAACCGATTGCTCGCTGTCACTTACCGATTTGTGCCATATTTTTCTGAGACACCCCGTATATTTGTACAGAACAAACAATAAAAATCATGGCTGAAAACAACGACAAAAAAAGATTATGGTTAGGAATCATCTTCTTTCTAATAGGTGGAATGTTATTACTTGACAATCTTAATATTTTCTACTTTCACTTACCACATTACATTTTCTCATGGAAGTCACTTCTAATACTGATAGGGTTGTATTTTATCTTTGGCAGAGATAAGAAAGGGCCAGGAGTAATATTATTAACTATCGGTACGGTTTTTTTGCTAGAGGATATTCTTTGGTGGTTGCACTTTGACTTCTGGGATCTATTCCTTCCAGGTATCTTAATCTTCTTAGGAGCGGCTTTGGTGATGCGAAAAAGTACGAACAATAAGCCAGCGGATGCTGATGAAGTAGATTACCTTGATGATATGGCAGTATTTGGTGGTGGTGAAAAAAAAATCACTAGCCAAAATTTCAAAGGTGGTAGAATAACTGCGGTCTTTGGTGGATCAAAGATTAATATGAGTCAAGCAGATATCGCAGATGGTCAACCAGTATTGGATGTCTTTGCAATGTTTGGAGGAACAGACATCATTGTGCCACCAGACTGGACTATCAAAACTGAGGTGATAGCAATATTCGGAGGCTTCTCTGACAAAAGACAAACTGCCCTCACCGTAGTTCACAATGTAGACAAAGTATTAACGATCAAAGGGCTAGTGCTCTTTGGAGGAGGAGAAGTAAAGAGCTTATAGTATTTTCTCCAAGTAATAATAGTAGTATCTTATCGATTCGTGAGACACCCACTAATTACACACCATAAGATACTTCAATATATGACCGTATGGGCAATGATCATCATTACCCATACGGTTTTTTTGCATTTGTATTATGAGTTCCCATTAGTACAATCGGCTACCGATAGCGTAGTGTTTAATGGAACAATTGCTGGGCTAGGTTTTTTTTATGGCTTTGCTTTCCGGTTTATTTCGTTGGGCAATCACTCCGTCAACACTACGGTCAGTTATGCGGCATTGATACTTGCTGGGATGTTGATCGTATTACTAAGTTTCAAGCACGTGATGCTTTTTATATTTGCCACTGATGCCACGTTTGTACTATTCGTCAACGATACGTTGATTTTGCGAGCAACGGCTTCAGGGCTTTACTTTGCGATAATCATCTTGCTTTATTACTTATTGAAATATACGGAAGATCTTCATGAGAAAGTGCTCAATGAGGCTAACCTTCAGCAAATCATTCAACAAACGGCATTAGATGCGCTCAAGTCACAATTGAATCCACATTTCATATTCAATAGCCTCAATTCTATTAGCTCTTTGACTATTTCCAATCCTGAAAAGGCACAACAAATGGTCATCAAACTGTCTGATTTTCTTAGGCGTTCGCTGCAAAATGGTGATAAGAAAACACGGACATTGGCTCAAGAGATGGAGACGATTCAATTGTATCTGGATATAGAAAAAATACGTTTTGGAGATCGACTCTCTGTTCTATATAAGATTAGTGATGAATGCCTCTCGGTCCAACTACCTAACATGATACTTCAACCACTATTTGAAAATGCAATCAAATTTGGGTTATATGATACCCTGGATGATGTCGAAATTATCACAAGTGCAGTTGTTGATAAAAGTATCCTAACGATTACCATCACCAATCCTTATGATTCAAAAACTCAGCCACCCAAAGGAAAAGGCATAGGACTTAAAAACACTGAACAAAGGCTCAAAATTCACTATCGTCTAGATCATGTAATTGTGACTACAAAGACCAACGACACTTTCGCGGTTACCCTTAATATTCCAGTAAGCTTATGAGAGCGATTATAATAGATGATGAAGTATTAGCACGAGATATTGTGAGTGCCTATATCAAGGATTTTCCTGAAATTGAAGTCATTGGAGAATGCTCTAATGGTTTTGAAGGAGTGAAAATGATAAATGAACAGAAGCCTGATCTTATTTTTCTGGATATTCAAATGCCAAAAATAACGGGTTTTGAAATGCTGGAATTACTTGATCATGAGCCTTTGGTTATTTTTAGTACCGCTTTTGACCAATATGCCATTAAGGCATTTGAACTAAGTGCTACAGACTACCTGCTCAAACCTTATGATAAAGGACGTTTTGCAGAAGCCATTGCTAAGGTGAAAGAAAAATTCACTTTACAAACTTCAGATCACACTGCTAAAACGCCCATCATTTACCCACAGCAAGAAGATGTTTTAGACAGGATAGTTGTCAAACTTGGTAACAAGATTAATATCATATCCACCGAAGAAATCATTTATATAGAAGCCCAGGATGACTACGTTTCTATTCACACAACAGAGGCTAAGTATCTTAAGCAAATAACGATGAAGTACTTAGAAGCTCATCTTCCTCAGGATCAATTTGTACGTACACACAGATCTTACATCGCAGCGATTAACGCTATTGATAAAATAGAGGTATATGAGAAAGAATCATATATTCTTCACCTTAAACATGGTGCGAAAATCAATGTTAGCCGCTCAGGATATAGTAAGCTGAAACAAGTATTGAATTTCTAATTTTCCGAAGCTTTAAATAACCATTATGATTCTGTATCTTATCAGTCGCTTATCTAAAATAAGATAATTCATGATTAGAACCCTGCTCTCAAGTCTACTTTTGCTTTCCCTTTCTCTTGACTCATTTGCTCAGAGACACAACTTCAAGGTACATAATGTTCAAGATGGATTAGTCCACTCAGTCGTCTCTACAGTATGCGAAGACCAAAATGGATTCATGTGGTTTGGTACTTATGAAGGTGGACTTAGTCGATTTGATGGCGTCAGCTATGAGAATTTTACTCGAAAAAATGGACTTCCAAGTAATAGAATCCAAGTATTATATAGTGACAATAATGGAATCCTTTGGATTGGTACAGAAGACGAAGGGCTAATCAAGTACAATGGGAAAAAATTTGTCAAATATGGACTTGAAGAAGGTCTATTGTCAAATACGGTAACTTCTATCATAAATGATGATCAAGGAAAGTTATGGGCGGGGACAAGTGAAGGAATAAACATCATAGATGGTGATAGCCTATATGCATTTGATAAGAATGATCAGCTTATCAATAGTCGAGTGCTTACTATTTTGAAAACGAAAGAAAAGGGTCTATGGATTGGAACACCTAAGGGAGTATCGATCTATCAAAATGGCAAAATGGACTCTTTAGATTTACAAGACGCTCGCATTGGCAAATTTATCAGAACCATGTTTCAAGATGAGGGAGGAGATATTTGGTTGGGTTCACCAAGAGGTGTCGGCAGATTATCTGATGGTAAGTACGCTGAGTTTTTTCAAGATGGAGGACGTGGCAACAATTGGATAGAATCAATCAACGAGGACAACAGTGGTAAGGTTTGGATCGGCACCAGAGGAGGAGGAGTGTTCATATATGCTGATGATTCATTTACTCAAATAAATGATAAAAATGGACTTAATTCTAATGCGGTATTGAGCATATTTAAGAATAGTGATGGAATACTTTGGCTAGGTACTGTTGGGGGTGGGGTCAATAAATATATGGGGGATTCATTTGTCCATTTCGGTAAGGAGCAGGGTTTGTCGCATGATTTAGTATTCCCAATTATTGAAGATAATCAGGAGAATATATGGTTGGGGACCTTCGGTGGAGGAATCAATAAGTTTGACCCGAAGGATGGTTCACTTGATAGTTATGACAAGTCTGACGGTTTATCTGGAGATAACGTTTTTTCCATAGTGCAAACAAATAACAATGAGTTGTGGGCAGGGACGCTTAATGGATTGAATTATTTTGATGGAAAGAAGTTTAGCCCGCATCCCAAGTACGAAGGTGTTGAAATCTGGTCGCTATTTGAAGATAATGATGGTAGTGTATGGGTGGGAACTCATAATGGTGTGGTAAAAGAAAAAAACTTAAAGCAGTCTTTTCAAAAACCTGCGGCTCATTGGGGGAAAAATCAGAGAAGTGATGATGTCACTAGTGTGGAACTTAATTTTATGGACGATCATGTTTCCTCCGTTTATTTCTCAAAAACTAATGGATTTACTAATAGTTCTGTTTACTCGATAAGTAAAGACTCACAGGGAAATTATTGGTTTGGAACGGATAGTGATGGTATTTACAAGTATGATGGAGATCAGTTCACAAGCTTTAATAGTTCCAAGGGAGTACCTACCGACTATATCACATCTTCTACTGTAGATCCAGATGGTACAGTATGGTTTGGCTCGGATGCTGGCCTCATTGGCATCATCGATGATGAAGTAATAATCTTAGATGAAGAAGATGGCCTATCATCTAACACTGTTAATAGTGTGACGGTAGATGATAATGGGACTATCTGGATAAGCACAATATTGGGGATCAACAGAATAGAGCTAGATAAAGATCACAACCTACTAGATGTTATCATCTATGGTGATGAGGAAGGATTCTCTAGTATTGAAACCAATGATGGAAGTGGCATTATGGACTCCAAAGGTAATTTGTGGTTTGGTACAATTGGTGGAGCAACTAGAGTTAATCCTGAAAGTTTATTACAAGATCCTTTCGATACAAAAATTCATCTTTCAAGAATTAAATTATTTTTTGATGAGGTTGATTGGAATGACTTTGCGGAGGGAGTCACTCCTTGGTTCAACTTGCCCATTGATCTGGCATTAGAACACGATCAGAATCAATTAACATTTGAGTTTATTGGGATCAATTTGAAGATACCTGAAAATGTGCGTTATCAATGGAAGTTGGAAGGCTTTGATAAAGAGTGGTCTCCAGCAACGGATAAAAGAGAAGCTAATTACACCAATATTCCTCCTGGCGAATATACATTTATTGTGAAAGCAACCAATGAGTTAGGAATATGGAGTGAGAGTCCAGTAAGTTTTCCATTTAAAATTGATTCACCCATATGGCTTCGATGGTGGTTTATTCTTCTGATTGTTTCATCGGTGGTGCTACTCATTAGATGGTTCATTTCATTTAGACTCAATAGTATTAGGAAAGTGGCTGCCGCTCAAAGTGAAACTTTGAATGTTGAACGAATGATGATTGCTTCAGAAAGGAAAGCTCTCCGTGCCCAAATCAATCCGCATTTCATTTTCAATGTTCTTAATTCAATTCAGTATTATATTCAAGACAATGAGCCATTAGTTGCCTCACGCCACTTGTCCAAGTTTGCCAAGCTGATGCGAATGATATTGGAAAACTCTAAGTCCTCAGCTCTTCCTATTGCTGACGAATTGGAGTCACTGAAGCTGTATATGGATTTGGAGATATTGCGAACAGAATACAAGTTTGATTACGAGATTGTAATTGATGAATCTATTGACGTCAATGAATGTCAAATACCCCCAATGCTCATTCAGCCATTTATAGAAAATTCTATCCGACATGGCATTATTCCTAACGACAAAAATGGTCGAATATTACTTGATTTAAAGCTCGAAAATGAAGTCATTATTTGCGCTATTGAGGATGATGGTGTAGGGATCAATTCCACAAAAAAGAATAAGGAAGATAGTGATCACGTGTCCTCTGGGATGCAAATTACTGGGGATAGATTAGAAATACTAAATATGAAAAGAGATAATAAAATGAATTTTAGTATAGTTGATTTAGAGAGTGAAGGACGACAAGGAACTCGTGTCGAAATCCATATTCCACTGGAAAACTAAGCAATCAAAACTTCCATCAAATCGCTTTTTCTTCTACGAGAGACTTCCACAATACTATCATCTGACATGACTACTTGACCTCCATCTCCTTTGATATATTTTTTGATATGATTGATGTTGATCAAATTGGAATTATGAATACGCATAAAAGTATTTTCGTCTAACAGATTATTATATTCTTTTAGCGTCTTAGTCGAAACTACTTTGGTCCCGTTTGATAAAAATATTAGTGTATAATTGCTATCTGCTTGGCACCTTACAATATCCTTCACTTCTACAATCGCCACTCCTTCTTGATCGGGGATGGCAATTTTCTTCGCCTTATCTACATTATTGAGGGCAGACATCAATACATCTATATTAGGAGCTTGTTGTTCAGCTGTATTTTGCTTGTGTACTTTAGCAACAGATTCTTGAAGCTCATCGATATCTATCGGCTTGAGTAGATAATCAAGTGCAGAATATTTGATTGCCTTTATGGCATAGTGATCATAGGCAGTAGTGAAGATTACATGGAATGATATTTTCCGAAACATTTTGAGCAGGTCGAAGCCCGTTCCGTTTGGCATCTCAATATCTAGAAATACCAGGTCAGGTTTTTCCTTATTGATAACTTCAAAAGCTCCGTTGGCAGTTTCTGCCTGTCCTACCACTTCTATTCCATTACAGTAATTGTTAAGTACTTTGACAAGTAACTCCCTTCCCTTTTTTTCATCATCTACTACAACAGTTCTGATCATTGCTTTCGATTAAATATTACCCTAAAAATAGCTTTACAATTTAAGCAATATTTACCAAAAAATGAGCTTTCTAAAATTATTACATAATTAACTTAACGTTGTGCTATTCTGTGAAAAGTATTGAAATTTACTGATTTGAATTATAATATTATCACAACGATCCTTGAACAATGTCATCCACTACTGATGGATCTAATAAGGTAGAAGTATCTCCTAGTTGGTCGGTTTCAGATGCTGCGATCTTTCTCAAGATCCTGCGCATGATTTTACCCGATCTAGTCTTAGGTAGGCCTGAGACAAATTGAATTTTATCTGGCTTAGCAATTGGCCCTATTATTTTATTGACCAATGCGACAATTTCTTTGCGTAGTACCTCTTCATCATCAGGAGAGTGGTAGCAAATCACATAAGCATAAACCCCATTGCCCTTGACATCATGAGGACAACCAACTACTGCTGTCTCACAAACATTGGTATGTTCATCAATAGCACTTTCTATTTCGGCTGTACCAAGATTATGTCCCGAGACGATGATCACATCATCTACTCTCCCAGTGATGCGATAATATCCATCTTCATCTCGTTTAGCACCATCGCCTGTGAAGTATTTATTGGCAAAGGCAGAAAAATAAGTGTTTTTGAATCGTTCATGATCTCCATAGATTGTTCTTGCCATGGATGGCCAAGGGAATTTGATGGATAAGCTTCCCTCTGCATTTGCCCCTTCTACTTCATTGCCTTCTGCATCCATCAAACAAGGCTGTATCCCAGGGAGGGGGAGTGTGGCAAATGCAGGCTTCGTAGGGGTCAGTCCCGCGATAGGGGAAATCATAAACCCACCTGTTTCGGTTTGCCACCAAGTATCTACAATTGGGCAATTATTTTTCCCTATATTTTCATCATACCAATGCCAAGCTTCTTCATTGATAGGCTCACCTACGGTGCCCAATACCCTGAGTGAGGACAAGTCATGTTTCTCAACAAAACTTAAGTCAGCTTTTTCAAGTGCGCGAATGGCAGTAGGTGCAGTATAAAAGATATTGACTTTGTGTTTAGCGACTATCTCCCAGAATCTCCCCATATCTGGATAAGAGGGAACACCTTCAAACATGACTGTGGTAGCCCCGGCAGATAGCGGGCCATACACAATGTACGAATGTCCGGTGATCCAGCCGATGTCGGCAGTACACCAGTATACTTCTCCTTCTTTGTATTGAAAAGTATTTTTAAAGGTGTAATTGGTATACACCATATAACCTCCGCAAGTATGCACCATACCTTTGGGTTGACCAGTAGATCCAGAAGTGTAAAGTATAAATAACATGTCCTCGGCTTCCATTACCTCTGCTGGGCAATGACTGCTAGATGCACTTACTTGCTCGTGCCACCAAAGGTCTCTTCCACTTACAAAATTGATGTCAGCGTTTGTTCGGTTAAGCACCAATACATGCTCAACAGTATTACACTTTACTAACGCATCATCTACGATTCCTTTTAGGTCAATCACCTTTTCACCTCGAAAGCTGCCGTCCGATGTGAGTACCATCTTGCAAGAGGCGTCATTGATGCGATCAGCCAAAGATTGAGCAGAAAACCCTGCAAATACCACCGAGTGGACTGCTCCGATTCTTGCACATGCCAATGCGGCATAAGCCAACTCGGGAACCATTGGCAAATAGATACAGATACGATCACCTTTCTTAATGCCTTTATTCCTCAACACATTGGCGAGACGACACACCTGATCATGCAACTCCTGATAAGTGATGTTTAGATGGGGTTCGTTGGTGTCATTCGCTTCCCAAAGTATGGCCGTTTGATTAGCTCTCTCTGGCAAATGCCTGTCTATACAATTCTCCGTTATGTTCAGTTGCCCTCCTTCAAACCACTTTACCTCAGGTTTTGAAAAGTCCCAATCTAAGACCTTGTCCCAAGGTTTGTGCCATTGAAACTCTTTAGCGATTTCACTCCAGAACTGTTCAGGATTTTCGAGACTCTCTTTATATGCGGTATGATATTCTTCGAAGGTATTGATGTTGGCCATATCTAGTATTATTTGCCGTTGAATATAGCAATTTGGGATTGAAAGGCAGTCAGTCTTCTTTCAAAATTATTTGAATTGACCAATAAATAAAGTATGTTCAATATATGACAGATGCCGTTTTCATAGACAAACCCAAACGAGATAAAATACAAATTCTCTACGAAGAAGGAAGTTTTATTGTTGGGATCAGATATTATGGATACAAAGTCAATTTATATCTATTGGGGGATTATTATGTAGAGGTGTTTTACAATCACAAGCTTGGTTACATTGAGAAAATTCAAATTCTAGATCAGAGCCATACTCGGATGAAATTCTATTGTGATCAGATTAAAATTTCGACATTTTCGTAAAGAATAATGAATTTGAGTTTTTCAGTTTACTCTTTATAAAACTGAATCACATCATAATTTTTATTAGACCAGTTTTTTAACTCGATATCAACACTGTGCATTCCTTTCGGCAAATGAGAAATATCAAGATATGAGACAATTCCTCTATGCTTTGTCTGATTATTATAGTGAAAAAGCCAATTGATATCTGTATACAATGAATCATCAACACTCACATTGTAAAACTCAGTCATGCATACTAGCTTCAATGAGTCTGTACTTTCTGACGAATCAAAGACTCTATAATCACATAACGTTTTTACTGAGTCATCAAATACTGAATAATGTGTTATAAATAATTTTAATACATCATCTTTTATAATGTCACTTTGAATACTAGCATTTTGATATTTCTCATCCGGTTTAAGATTGGCGTACGCATCACTTTGAAGATTGTAAGTTGCACTGGAACCATACATTTCTATCCGAGTAAATTGTTTAGATAAGCTAGCGCGATTACTATTCACTCCTATCAGGTAGAAAGTTAGCCCTATGAAGGTTATTATAAAGACTACTACTTTCCATTTTTTAAAGTTAGAGATTAGTAAGTAGTATATATTTCTATAGAACACACTTAGAGTTAAAGTACTCACGATCTTATAGATAGGGTAATAGATCTTCGCAATTATTCGGTTTTTTCTAAGTAATCCTAAACTGAGAAAGTCTATCATATATACACCTCCTATTCCTAGGATAACAAATGCATATATTTTAATTGCTGAAAAATAGTTCGGGTAATCATTCAATTCCCCGAGCCCGACTCCCGTTATGGCTAAGAGTGCATACATTGGAATGAGTGCAGCGAAAAGGAGGAAAAAATAAGCTCCTAAAATACTCATGAAAATAAAATAGCTGATGCTAAATATAGAGCTACTTACTTTTTCCAAAGTAATAATCTGCTTCGTGAAGTCAGGTATTGCCCTTACCCTATTTTCAAAATCCCCATGATAATTTAACTTTTCATGATCAACTCCCTTAGGGAAAACATAGCTCAATCCTACCAAACCTATCCATACACCTCTTACAAATAGATGTAATATAAGACCGAGAATTAACCACTGAATGCTTGTCATAAGCACTGCAATGATATTATCAGCATTATTAGTAAGGCCATAAATTTCTCTTTTGAAGAAAAATCTAAAGTTCTCTAATTTTTCTGGTATTTGAATTAATCCGAAAAGAACTATACCAGATATAAAAACCTCTGGTTCCCAGCTCTTATTTTGAGTTTTTTTCAACCAATTAGGCAGCTTTGAGTTTAGTTCTTTTTCTCTCATGAAACTAAATATATCATTTTGAAGAGTACTTACAAAGTATTCCCTAAGGACCAGTGATTAATCAACAATGTGATAGAATTAACAGAGTTTGTCAAATTGACAAACAATTTAGAATAAGCTAAAGCTCTTCATCTGCTCTATGAAAATGAAGATTACCTCAGGGTAAACTAGAATAGTAAATCCCACCCCGAATAAGCTTCCCCATAAATGCGCATCATGATTGATATTGTCTCCTTCTTTTTTGCTCATATATACTGAGTAAATAATATATAGCACTCCCCAAAGCACACCAGGAAAACAAAGAAGGCCATATAAACATAAATCTTGTGCGGGATCAAATAGAATGAAGCTGAATAAAACCGCAGCGGTTCCCCCAGAAGCACCAAGCGCATTGTAGTGAGGATTGTTTTTGTTTTTTAAGAAAGTCGGTACATCGGAAAAGATGATCCCTAATAGATATAATAGCCCATAAATCACTAATCCCAAATCACCATAAGCATAAACAAATACATTTTCTACTTGTTGGCCAAACATGAATAAGACAAACATGTTGAACAGCAGATGCATCCAATTAGAATGAATAAACCCAGAAGTAATAAATCGGTGATATTCCTGATTATGAAATATTGTATAAGGATTGAAAATAAACTTTGTAAGTAAGTTGTGGTTGTTCCAAGACAGGATACTTACTCCACAGGTGATGATGACAAATATGAGTGTTAGTGACATTACTTCTCTCTATTAATGAGTTGCTCAGAAAATTTCTTAAGAACCGCTACCTTAGGTTTTGAAGCGTTAACCTGCTGCAGACTAGCGAAGGCAAGGTTAAATTGTTTGTTCATTTCTACCTCGGTAAGCTCCTCTATATCTAATTCATTATAAATATCAGTGATTGCCTTCACTTTCTCTATAGGGTCAAAAGTCTTTTTTGATATCCACTCATTGAGAACTTTGAGTTGTGATTGATTGGCAAGTTCTAGTGCCTTGATGAGTAGGAATGTTTTCTTATTAGCGATGATATCGCCACCGACTTGTTTGCCAACTTCCTTTTGGTCACCATACACATCTAGTAAGTCATCCTTGAGTTGGAAGCCTATTCCTATTCCTATTCCAAACTGATCGAGGGCATCGCAGTCACTGTCAGAAGCATCGGCTAAGTAAGCGCCCAACTTAAGACTGAATCCCAGAAGTACAGCGGTCTTCAACTTGATCATTTCCAAGTAAGCGGCTTCAGAGACCTTATTTTGAGATTCGAAATTCATGTCCAATTGCTGACCTTCACAAACCAATCTTGCACATTCATTGAACATGGCGATGGACTTTTTGAATTGCTTTTTCTTCAATCCTAAGAACAAATCATAGGCTCTGACCATCATGACATCACCAGAGAGAATAGCGACATTGGTGTCCCACTTCTCATGGACAGTTGACTCCCCTCTTCTCAACGGAGCCTCATCCATGATGTCATCATGCATCAATGTGAAGTTATGAAAAACCTCTACAGCGAGCGCAGGGTCTATGATCGTATGTGCATCGTCTTTATACAACGAGTAACCAATCAAAGCTAATAAGGGACGTATTCTCTTGCCTCCCAATGACAAGATGTAATACAATGGATCATAGAGCTGTTTAGGGCTATCCCCTAAGGATAACTGTTCAATCTCTTTCCCAACTAGTGCACTTAGTTTTTCAATTTTTATTGGCATTGTCTACAAATTAAGATTGCGAAATTATACTGATTTTGATTAGCCACCAAAAAAGCACCGTGACTTTGTTGATTTATTAACTCATGCCAATCAAAAATATACAATTAGTGGTGGAGGATTTTATGGAGAGTGTATTAACAACTTAAAATAGTGAAATCGAGAATCAGGTCACAGAGGAGGATGTGTTGTCACTTTTTGTGTTAAAAACCACAATGAATAAACCTATAGCATGTTTTTCAGTCTTATTTCGGAGAGTATTACAACCATTGGTTTGAAAAGAGTGTCTTCTACTTTGGTTACATAATAATAACAATCAATATTAAGTAAGTCACTGTGCACCTGTTAGTTGAAATAATCAAAGAATAATTGAATGGCATGAGTTTTGTTTTTAGGTCCAGGTAAACAATCTAAATATGACAAGAATAACAGAAAATGAGTTGGTAAAAATCGCTCACAATGAAGCTTACGCTTTTGAAAAACTGTATCAATTTCATTATCAGAATACTTTCTGTTTTATTCAAAATAGAATCAATAATCTTGATCAATGTGCGCTTCTCACAAAACAAGTTTTCATTGAGACACTTGTAGAGATCAAACAATATAATTTTGACTATTCATTTGAAAATAATCTATACAAAGTAGCCATCGACAAATGTGATGCGTATTGTGAAGAGCATGATCAACCAAGACATGTAGCGCTTGATCAAAAGGCCTCCGAAATGATTTTGGATCATATAGGTCAAGTTTCAAATAGACCGACCATGTTGATGAATCTTAGACATGTATTTAAACAATTATCCTTTTCAGAACTTCAACTTTTGGAATTGCGATTTTTTAAAAAAATGACTTTTTTAGAAAGTGCTTTTTTATTGAAAATATCCGAGCGACTGGTCAGATTAGAGACCTATAGATTGTTATCTAAAGTGAATGTAATGATGGCCTTATGAGAAAAGTAATACCTATAGAAATCCCGAATACAGAATGCTCCGAGAGCAAAGAGCTAGTAGCTTCCTATATGGACTTTGAATCACTGTGGAAAGAATACGAACAAACAAAGGATGCAAAACCCAGTCTTCTTATGGGGATTTTGGATGCGGTAGATAGCAGAGTGATTAAGCGGAGCTTATTTTCATTGAGTATAATTATATTGGTAGTTATCGTATTGCTTCTTATTACCTAGTAATAAGGAACAATCATTATCGCCTATCGAAGTCCAACAATTACGGATAGAAAAAATAGAGCAAGCAAAATCATAAAGCCTTAATCCTATAAGCGTCTAGCATTTTGCCAGTAGAAAATGGTGGGTCATGCTATGTAGTTCCGCTCATCAAAATCTGTGTGATCCAGAAGATTATTATGGTTATACTTGAATAAGTATAACCCAAAACACCATGAAGAATAAACTATTTGTATTAGGAATAGCAGCGACAGTACTGGGCTGTTCGGCACCTGCTACTGAAAAAGTCGCTGGACTTACCTATCCCGAAACCATCAAAGTTGACACAGTAGACAATTACTTTGGAACTGATGTCCCAGACCCATATCGATGGTTAGAAGACGATCAATCTGAGCAAACCGCACAATGGGTCAAGAATCAAAATGAAGTGACTCATGGATATCTCGACCACATTACCTTTAGAGATAAAATCAAAGATCGATTAGAAAAATTATTGAATTATGAACGGGTGTCCTCACCTATTGAGCATGGCGACTATTACTATTTCTACAAGAACGATGGTCTTCAAAATCAAAATGTACTCTATCGATCGGCTGAGGTTGGAGGAGAGTCGGAAGTGTTCTTAGACCCTAATATCTTTAAAGAAGATGGTACTATTTCTCTGGGAGGAACTTCTTTTTCTGAAGACGGAAGCCTATTTAGTTATATGATCTCAGAAGGCGGGTCAGATTGGCGCAAGGCAATAATCATGTCTACAGATACAAAAGCACAGGTAGATGATACGCTCAGGCATATCAAATTCAGTGGAATGTCATGGAAGGGGAATGAAGGGTTTTACTATACGAAGTACGATGCTCCCAAAGGTGGTGATGAACTCTCAGGTGTAAACTCAAACGGGAAGTTATTTTATCACGAGGTAGGAACAAACCATTCTGGAGATAAGATTATTTATGAACCCAAAAATGAAAAATCACGTGCCAATGGATACCTCACTGAAGATGATCGCTATTTGGTTGTGAGCATTTCAGAAGGAACTTCTGGCAATAAACTATTCATAAACGACTTGTCAAATGATAGGGGTTTTATAACATTAGTTGATCACTTAGACAATGAGCAATACGTAGTTGATTCCCATGGGGATAACATCTTAGTGCATACAAATATTGGAGCTCCTAATAACCGCATTGTTGAAGTTGATCTAGACAAGCCTGCGTTTGAAAATTGGAAGGACGTTATTCCAGAAAGTGAAAATGTACTCAGTGTAAACACTGGTGGAGGCTATCTATTTGCTAGCTATCTTCAGGATGCCAAAACTGCTATTAAGCAAATGAACTATGACGGGAAGCTAGTTCGCGAAGTAGAGCTGCCAGGTATCGGAACCGCATACGGCTTCGGTACGACTAACGACAAGAAGGACTTATACTATACGTTTACTTCCTTTACTTACCCTCCGACAGTATTTAACTATGCTATTGAAACGGGAGAGTCTGTATTGTACAAACAACCAAAAGTAGATTTCAATCCAGGTGATTACGAGACCAAACAAATATTCTACACGAGTAAGGATGGAACGAAAGTTCCGATGTTCATCACGCATAAAAAAGGGATAGAACTCAATGGGAAGAACCCTACCTATTTATATGCTTATGGTGGGTTCAACGTTAGTCTAAGACCTTCATTCAGCACTGCACGAATCGTATGGTTGGAGAATGGGGGCATCTATGCTCAACCGAATATAAGAGGAGGTGGTGAGTATGGTGAGAAGTGGCATGATGCAGGGACCAAAATGCAAAAGCAAAATGTATTTGATGACTTCATTGCTGCTGGCGAATATTTGATCAAAGAGGGGTACACGTCTAGTGATTACCTCGCCATCGCTGGAGGATCGAATGGAGGATTATTGGTTGGTGCTACCATGGCACAGCGACCAAATTTAGCTAAAGTGGCTTTTCCCGCTGTCGGTGTGATGGATATGCTCAGATATCATAAGTTCACCATTGGTTATGCTTGGGCATCAGATTATGGGACTTCTGAAGATTCTAAAGAGATGTTTGAATATTTGAAAAATTACTCTCCTGTCCATGCACTTAAAGCAGGGACTACTTACCCAGCGACTATGGTGACTACTGCCGATCATGATGATCGTGTAGTGCCAGCTCACTCATTTAAGTTTGCCGCTACCCTACAAGAGAAGCATGTAGGTGACAATCCAGTATTGATTCGAATAGAGACTGATGCAGGACATGGCGCTGGAACGCCAACATCGAAACGAATTGAGCAAGGAGCAGATCGTTATGCCTTCGCATGGTATAACATGGGTGTAGTACCACCTCTGGCTAAGGTGGATCAGTAGAGTCAAAAGAAATTAACTCAAGAGGGTATGTTGATTGTCAGCATACCCTTTTTTTCTTCTAACCCTTATGCAACCTTTGTGACTTTCCTCATGTCTAATGGTTACAGTAACAACAAAAACTCAAAACCATGCTTAAGAACTTTATCAAAACAGCTCTTCGCAGTCTCGCGAAAAACAAAATCATCTCCTTCATCAATATTTTTGGGCTTTCATTGGCGATAGGATGTAGCATTGTGGTCTATATCATGATTAGTTTCGAGTATGGTAGAGATGAGTTTCATGTCAATCGTGAAAATATTCATATGCTCAAAAACACCGTTTCTCGTGATGGTATAGAGCAGATATGGGGAGATTCTCCTGCTCCGATCGGGGAGATGATGGCAGTAGATTTTCCTCAGATCAAGCGAGTCGTAAGAATCGATGATCGAGGAGTGATTATGAAGTATGGAGATAAAGTATTCAATGAGAATGTGAGATTCGTTGATCCAAAATTTCTTCAAATGTTCACTTTTCCGCTAACCCATGGGCAGCTTGATGCGCTGAACGATCCTTCCAAAATTGTCATCAGTAAAAAACTCGCAGAAAAATATTTCGGAGAGAATGACCCTCTTGGAGAACAAATTCAAATCGTAGCCAATGGCAAGAAAGAATCATTTGTCATAGGAGGAGTAGCAGATACATTCCCTAGCAAAGCGAGTTTTAGTTTTGATATACTTGCCAACTATGAAAAGAAATTTGATCTATATGATGAAGCAGACCCTAATGATTGGACAGACTTTATCTCTTCTACATTTATTCAGCTCAACGACCCAAAAGATATTGGGGTGATAAGTGATAATATGGGGAAGTATATTGAGCTACAAAATGCGGCCGATGAAGATTGGCCAGCAAAGGCTTATACGTTTGAGTCATTGACGACTTTATCACAAAATGCACACGCAATAGATGGCGCAATAGCAGGAGGCAGTGACCCTGTTGGTAACTTGGTACTGATGACGATCGCTGGGTTTATGCTAACCTTAGCAAGCTTCAACTATATTAATATCTCCATATCGTCTGCCACCAGACGTCTCAAAGAGATTGGCGTCAGGAAAGTGATCGGAGGCACTAAAAAGCAACTGGTCATTCAGTTCATTGGAGAAAATATGATTATCTGTTTTATCGCCTTGATACTCGGAGGAGTTTGGGCAAGAACGATATTCGGACCTTGGTTCGATAGTCAGTTTTCTATTGGGCTAAATTTAGATTTTTGGGTCAATGCTGACGCATGGATGTTCTTGATCGGATTACTTCTACTGATAGGCGTGGGTTCTGGTGCATATCCAGCTTTCTATATAGCTTCATTCAAGCCTGTCAATATTCTCAGAGGAAATCAGAAGTTTGGTAAGAAGAATAAATTCACCAAAGCATTTCTCACTTTTCAGTTTGTATTGTCAATCATCACGATAGTATTCGGTATTGCATTTATGCAAAATGCGGAATATCAGAAGCAAAGAGACTGGGGATACAATCAGTCGCAAACGCTTGTGATACCAGCCAAGGACGAAGCTAGCTACACGGCTATGTACAACGATTTTGCTCAGAGCTCCAATGTCATCAGTATCGCTGGGTCTAGTGGTCATGTTGGCCGGTCTGCTTCACTTAGTGTCGTAGATGTGCTAGACAAAAAAGTAGAGACCAGAAGAATAGATGTAGGATACAACTACCTGGAGACGATAGATGTTAGGCTCAAGCAAGGGAGGTTCTTTGATGAAGCATTGCTCACTGACAAAGATCAAAACGTGGTGATCAACGAGACTTTTGTGAAGAATATGGAATGGGTCGAGCCACTCGGAATGACATTTGGTTTGGACTCATTAACGTATCACGTGATTGGGGTGGTTGAGGATTTTCACTATCGAAATTTCAACAACAAGATACAGCCTACTTACTTCAGTATGGCTACTGATGATAACTTGAGATATATCGCTATGAAAATAAAAGAAGGAAAAGCATCAGAGTTAGAAGCTAAAGCAGAAGAGCTATGGAAGCAATATATTCCTGACCACCCTTATGATGCATTTTTTCAAAATGAAGTTTTCGATAGATACTTTAACCAACTGAAGAGCCACGGAAAGATAATGGGATTCACAGCCTTATTTGCCATAATCCTATCATGCATGGGACTATTCGGACTAGTGTCACTCAATGTGATGGCGAGAATGAAGGAGTTTAGTATCCGTAAAGTATTGGGAGCGGGAGTTGCATCAATATTTCATGGTGTCAATACTCAGTATCTGTGGCTGATATCCATCGCCTGTATACTTGGACTTCCGATCAGCTATATAATGGTAAGTGCACTACTGGACAATGTATATGAGTATCATATGCCATTGACTGCTATACCGTTCATTATGGCAACAGCCTCATTGTTTATAGTTGCGTTACTTACGGTGTCTAGCCAGATATATAAAGTGGTCTCGTCCAACCCTGTGGATGCATTAAGGAATGAATAATAGCGGAAAGACTTAAGTTATCGAAGGGGTTCCTAATACAGGAACTCCTTTTTGTTTGTGGGGATTAGGGATTTCTGATCTAATAAGTAAAGAACCTCGGGGCAGAGCACACGAGGCTTTATAAATGAAATAAATGATTACTTTTTTGTGACATCGAGTCACAAAAAAGTAAAACGAGGCAGAGCCTCGAGGAATTAGACCTTTAAGAGATTAAAAAAGAATCTCACTCATCATAGCAATGGCGTTAACTTCCCAATCCACATTTTTACAAATTATACTTCACTGATAACATCAAGTATCTAGGCAGAACTTCATAAGAAAAGGTGCTGACGATATTGCTAGAGAAGTTATCTCTCCTGATGGCAGAAGTTTGGAGTATGTTGTTAGCTGATAGCTTCAGGGTCCAAGGACTATCTTCTTTCTCATAGTACAGTGATGCATTCATAAAATCATAGTTGCTGACTGTGGTGCGTTCGTCATTCTGATAGTTGTTGTATTCATAGTCCATGATGAGCGTAAAGCTCTTTAATAAAGGAACTTCAATATCTATGAATGGGCTATTGGTGGCATACTCTTGCCTGACAGTATTGGTGCTATATATGTTCCGCCCTTTCTTGAAGCCTATCTCAAAGTTAGGCGCATTGGAGAATTTACTTTCAGCGGACAGTGTATACTCCTGATTCAAAGAAGTATTGTCATTGGTTTGTTGCTCTACCTCATTTTGAAATGAGCTATAGGTCACATTAGCCTCAGCCTTCATTTTCACATGCACAAACTTCTTTTCTATGCTGGCATTAGTCATCAGTTGGTCATTCCAGACCGGGACATTCAGCACATTCGTGATCTGATCATTACTAACATAGTTGACACCTTGCGTGATATCATTGTAGCGCTGCTGATAGTTGACCGTTGCAAACAAATTGGTGTGATTGAACATGTTGAAGTTGAAATAGCTGACATTCACTTGATGATATAGTGTGTTTTCTATATCTCTATTCCCATTGAAATAGCTATTGTAATTGTTGATATAGCCCCGCATGGCGACATTCTGAACATCGGTAAACTCCGCATTGAGGCTATAGTTCAAAGTGATGTTTTTTGAACTGCTAAAGTCATATTTGGCAAATACATCAGGTACGACCAGTTGTTTGGTTCGTTTGTTTTCACTTCCTAGTTGGTCATCGTTTATTTGGTACTGATGCCAATTGATCCCTGGTGATAGTGTCAACTTTCCCAGTTTTGCTTTGTAATGGGCCCCCAGATAATAATCCTGAAATTTGAAATTGACATCATTGTCAAAGTCCATATTTCCGATGGAAGTAGTAGACCCATCATCTTGTATTTGTTTTATTTGAGAGTCAAATTGTTGCTGATTGTTATTAATCCCTGCGGTGAAGTTTATGTGATTTGTCTTATTCAAGATCAAGTAATGATTGACTTCACCTTTAAGAATATTGGTGGTTATAGTCTTATTCTGATTGATCTGGTAGCTGTTACTAAGAGTTAAAGGAAGCAAACTTTGAAGTGGAGCCAGTTGAGTACTCAGAGCATATTTGGGCACTTGTTTTTTGTATTGCCAACTTGTCTCTGTGGATAGTACGTTCTTTTCATTGATAGTGTAATACCCTACCAAACTTTGATCAACTGCTAACGGACTTTTATCATCTTGCTCGTTTAAGAAATTATTGACTTGACCAAAGTTAGATGTCCTTTGATCATTTTCTGAAATATTAGAAGTATTTAGAAAGGCACTATATTCTAGATGAGTTCTGTGACTGGGCGTATAAGCCGTAGATAACTTCAGCAGACCAGAAGTATTTTCTTGTAGCTTATAAGAAGACGTTTTTTCAGTAGTTTCTTCTTGAGTTCTGATATAAGTACGATCGGAAGTAGTCTCTATAATCGTCTTCACTCCAGAAGCGATGCCATAGGCAGATATACGCCATTTTTTATTAGGTTGATAATTGATATTAACCGCACCTAATTTTGAATCTATATTCTTAGCCATCATGTTCTGCATGAGAGAAATACCGATATCATCAGCAGATAGCCTCATACTCGATCCTGATTTCTGCCCTATGCGTCTCACACCTCCAGTGAATCGAAAATAATCACTCAAAGTGAATGATTGCTCACCAATATTATTGGCATCTCCTATAAGATTGATATTGGTTTTAGGGGAATAATAGAACAGATTTGGGTGCACCAAATACCTTTGATTTGCGCCAGCAGAAACTTCCACATCACCAAACCAAATGTTTTTCTTGTCTTCTGCAAGTTTAACATTGATGGCAAGATTATCATCATTGCCCAAAC
This sequence comes from Cyclobacteriaceae bacterium, assembly GCA_034112085.1. Taxonomy (GTDB): domain Bacteria; phylum Bacteroidota; class Bacteroidia; order Cytophagales; family Cyclobacteriaceae; genus JAWUWD01. The sequence continues at coordinate 74,974 of JAWUWD010000038.1, read as the reverse complement.
CACTTAGCGGAGATATATCTGAGTAGTTTCTCAATAACTGGATCTTATCTACTGCATCAGCAGGGATATTCTGAGTGGCCATCTTACTATCTCCATCGAAAAACTCTTTCCCATCAACAAGGACCTTACTTACTTTCTTGCCTTGTACTTTAATATCACCATTGTCATCTATTTCAAACCCTGGCAATGCCTCTAGCACATCACCAAGTTTTCGCTCTTTGCCACTAGTGAACTGATCCGTCTTATAGATAATCGTATCACCTGATACTGTGATCGGAAATTCATATCGTATTTCTACATCGTTGAGTATTTTGGAAATTGGAAACAAAACGAGATTTTGAGTGATAGACTCACTATTAGTAGAGATGTCCGATTCCCAAGTGCTATACCCCATGAAGCTGGACTTCAGTGTATAGTTTTTGTCACTTGGCAATATGAGTTTATACCTTCCAGCTCCATCCGTAATACCAAAAGAAGCTACTGTACTATCTTCTTTATGAAATGCCATCACATTGGCTAACTCGATAGGGTTGTTGAGTGAATCAGACACCACGCCTTCCAGCGTGGTGTTCTGAGCATAAACCCCCAAAGGGATCGCAGAGATCAGTATGAGTGTGAGTAGTGACTTCATAGAGAATTGTTGTTAAAATTTGAGTTGTATTATTTTGAATAGATAGATTATTGATTACCCACCAATTGTGATCTTCATGGCGTGTCCACCACCTCCCTTTTGCTTTCCGCCTCGATCCATTTTCTCCATCTCAGCCATTTTCTCATCCATAAGTGCAGTGAATTCTTCTTCGTTTACCGTCTTACCCTTGCTCGGCTCTTTGATATCGATCTTATCTTTTGGATTGAGGACCACTTCCGTACATATGATTGTGCTACCGCCATTTTTCACTTCCATCACCAGGCCAGGCAATCCCCAATACATCTGCGGTCCATGGGCAACTGGTATATCTGGAGTGTACCAAGCCTCAACAGTGATTGTTTTAGTAGTTGTTTCAGTTTTGTTCTCCTCTTCATTGTTGATGGAGATCGATTGAAATGATTCTTGCTCACGATCATAAGTAGCTTTGTAGCAGGTGTATTGACCGATCTGTTTGGTCTCCTTAGTGAGTTTCCACTCATTTGATGCTAGTTGGTCTTTTACCAAGAATGCCTTCCCGAATAAGTCTCGCTGACTCGTAAATCGTTTTTCCTTAGTATTTTTATAAACTTCATCACCACCTCCATCAGCAGAGATGCCGATGAACATCATACCTCCTTGTTGCTGAGGGCTTGAGTCAAGCGCTTCATTAAGTGTGAATAAAGAGCTATATGCGTCAAAGGCCAATGTATATTCCTTTTGTGATTGTTTGGCGAGCATCGCTTGGACACGCTTCTGCATTTCGGGATCCATTCCTTGCCCATCCAACTGGATGTCCATCTTATTCGCAGACTTATAGACGGCTTTTCCCTGGAAATCTTGAGCCATGGTAAGAGCACTAAGGCATAAAAGTAATAGGGAGAGTTTTAATGATTTGTTCATGGTTGTGTTTTTTAGTTCACTGCAAACATCACTATTGATCATCACTTATTGAGTTAAGGAGTGTTAAGGAGTGTTAATGTTTCTAGATTACCCGATAAGACTTATTAGATTTGAATGTGGATAATAAAAATCATCGGCTGCTTATTGCGTTAGTTTCTGTGACTATATCAGTCACGATTGCTATCCAAGGGTATTGGAATTACGTCAGTTATAAGGCTAATAAGGTTGAGCTTATCAATCAGGTACAGATCAGTTTGGACAAAGCTGTCGAATCCTACTATGCAGATATTGCAAAAGGTCATATAGTCACAGTATCTGCTAATGAAGATACTGTGGATGGGATTGGCCAATTCAGGCATATAATCAAACAGCGCGGAGATATCATGATTGACTCTATTCATAAGGATGCTGTTGAATTCAAATCATTTTCAGGTAATAATGCATTTCATTTGGACACTATTATGAAATTCAAAAACAGCAGATGGTCGACTACCACTGCCATCAACTTAGAGACAACTGATAGATTACATATAAATCAGATGGACACTGCAGCCATTAGCATATTTGCTTCAAAGATTTTTGTTTCTATGAACAATGATTCATTCGATTTTGACGAGCTATCAAGCCTGATCAAAAGTGATTTTGAAACCAAAAACTGGCCTATTGATTTCGGACTGTTACTAAGAAGTCCTGATTGTGTATTGCCTACTTCGGGTTGTGATACATTACAATTATTTGGGAGTACTCATCAGAAAGGTCAACTAGTTGTCGCTTCACAATCTGCCTTTATACCGAATGCCTCAGCTCTGGAAATTCATTTCTCAAACATCTCTTCCATATTGATGAAACGGAGTCTAATTGGCATTTTATTATCATTATTGCTTTCGGGCGCAATCATTTTTTGCCTGCTTTACTTATTCAGAACTATTAACGAACAAAAGCAACTTGCAGAGATTAAGAATGACTTGATCAGTAATATCACTCATGAATTCAAAACGCCAATCACCACCATCAGTACAGCCCTTGAAGGGATAGAAAATTTTAGCGGATTGGATGATATCGTGAAGACCAAAAAGTACATAGGTATTTCTAATAGTCAATTAGGAAAACTCAATACAATGGTTGAAAAGCTACTTGAAACCGCTTCGATAGACAGCGAACATTTGACTCTAAATACGCAAAGAGAAGATTTGACTGAATTGATCGATCAGCTTTTAACTAAATATCAAATTTCGCAAGAGGCTATCACTTTCAATTTCGATTCCGCTAGTGAATCTGTATTCTGCAATGTAGATAAATTCCATATCGAGAGCGCCATTGGCAATCTCATAGACAATGCGATCAAATATGGTAATGGTGAAGTGAGTGTTAGCCTCACTCATAACATTGATAAGACCGTTTCAATACTCGTAAAAGACAATGGAATTGGTATCCCTAAAAACCAAAGAACGAAGATTTTTGATAAATTCTACAGAATACCGACAGGTAATGTTCACGATGTAAAGGGGTTTGGTATCGGGCTATATTATGCAAAGCACATCGTAGAAAAGCATGAGGGAAGATTGGAATTGGATCATAATAGCGAGTTGACGACTTTTAAAATCACACTGACACATGCGAGTTAAAATACTACTGGCAGAAGATGAATTGTCCTTAGGGCAGATAGTAAAAGAAAGCTTAGAAATGCGAAATTTCGAAGTGATCTACTGTGAGAACGGGGAAGTAGCGCTCGCCCAATACGAAAAGGAAAAGCCAGAACTTTTGGTGCTAGATGTGATGATGCCGAAAGTGGACGGGTTTACCGTTGCCAAGCAGATCAGAGAGATAGACAAAAAAATACCTATTATTTTCCTTACTTCTAAATCACAAACTCAGGATGTAATAGACGGTTTTCGGCATGGAGGCAATGACTACCTCAAGAAGCCGTTTAGTATGGAAGAGTTGATAGTTCGTATGAATTCCTTACTCGAGCGTATCAAACTTCAACAAAACGAAGAGGCGATCCTCATCGGCAAATATGTATTCAATAGAAAGACACAAATACTCCTCTTGGAGGATCAAGAACAACCATTGACCCATAAAGAAAATGAACTGCTATATCACCTTAGCGAGAGCCGAAACGATGTGCTAGATCGAACGATGATACTCAAAAAACTTTGGGGAGATGATGATTTCTTTACGGCTAGAAGTATGGACGTATTCATCACCAAACTGCGGAAAAAACTAAGTGCTGATACTGCTATTCAAATACTAAATGTACGTGGACACGGGTATAAATTGGTATGCTGAAATAGAGGTGTGAATACCTTTGAGCTCAACGAGTCATCATCATCAGATGTCTTGTAATCGACTATTTTTATTGAGAATAAAGACCTATCTTTTTGGGAGAAACCAACAGGAGACACATGAAAGCATCAGACTTATTTGTCAAAGCATTAGAAAACGAAGGAGTAGAGTATATTTTCGGTATACCCGGAGAGGAGAATTTAGATCTTCTTGATTCTTTGAAAGATTCCACAATCAGGTTAATACTTACCAGGCACGAACAAGGTGCTGGATTTATGGCGGCCACTTACGGTAGACTTACAGGCAAGCCTGGCGTGTGTTTAGCGACACTTGGACCTGGCGCCACCAATTTCACTACTCCTGCCGCTTACGCACAACTTGGCGCTATGCCCATGATGATGATCACCGGGCAGAAGCCGATCAAAAAATCAAAACAAGGCCGTTTTCAGATAGTTGATATCGTGGACCTCATGCAATCCATTACGAAGTACACACAACAGATCGTCAATGGAAACAATATTCCTGCAATGATTCGTGAATCCTTCAGGTTGGCGATGGAGGAAAGACCTGGAGCAGTTCATCTTGAATTGCCAGAAGATATTGCCGCAGAAGAGTGTGAAGATAGGATTTTCAAAGTAGTGGGTCATAGAAGGCCAGATGCCGATCAGAGTGCTATTAAGGATGCCGCAGCGATGATTGAAAAGGCAAAAATGCCTCTTTTACTCATAGGTGCTGGCGCCAATAGAAAGCGAACTAGTCAAGCATTATTGAAATTCATAGATCAGACGGGAATTCCATTTTTCAATACGCAAATGGGAAAAGGCGTAGTTGATGAGCGACATCCCAAGTATTTGGGAACGGCTGCACTCTCTAGCAATGACTTTTTGCATTGTGCCATCAATCGTGCGGATTTGATTATTAATGTTGGGCATGATGTTATAGAGAAACCTCCATTTTTTATGGAAGAAGGGGGAACTAAGGTGATTCACGTCAATTTTTTCCCAGCACAAGTCGATGAAGTCTACTTTCCACAAATGAATGTGATTGGAGACATTGCCACCTCAGTCTCGAAACTTGCTGAACAGGCGATTGATCATAGCAATTGGGATTTTTCATATTTCGGAAGGATTCAAGAGGAAGTAGAAAGTCATTTAAGTAAATATTCAGAAGACAAACGTTTTCCAGTTCTTCCACAGCGATTGGTGCAGATTGTTAGAGAAGAACTTCCTGACGATGGTATCGTCACGTTGGACAATGGTGTTTATAAAATTTGGTTTGCTAGAAACTATAAATGCTATCAGCCGAACACATTACTACTTGATAATGCTTTGGCGACCATGGGAGCAGGTCTTCCATCCGCCATGTTGGCAAAACTCATCAATCCAGATAAAAAGGTCATTTCGGTATGTGGAGATGGTGGGTTTATGATGAATTCTCAGGAGTTAGAGACAGCTGTGAGATTGGGTCTAGATATGACGGTGATTATTCTCAATGATAGTTCTTATGGAATGATCAAATGGAAGCAAGAAGGAATGGGATTTGACAACTTTGGGCTGGATTATAAAAACCCCGACTTTGTGAAATACGCTGAAAGTTATGGTGCGATTGGCCATCGACCTACTAGCGATGAAGATCTTGAAAAAATTCTAAGTAAAACATTGAATACTAAGGGTGTACATGTGATAGATCTGGCAGTGGATTACTCCTTAAACCATTCGATTCTCAATGTATTACTCAAAGAGAAGTCGTGTATTCTGTGATGGAACAATACTCATAAGTAATGTTATGAGTCTTAGAATCTTTCAGTCTTAACATCTCTCATTCTTAAACTAAGAAAAACATGTTACAAGTACGTTCCCCATACGATCAATCACTCATTGAAGAAATTCCATTTGTAGGAAAAGAAGAAGTTGAAAAGGCTCTGGCAACCGCATACGGATTGTTTGAAGATCAATCTAAATGGATACCTGCACATGAACGCATAGCGATACTTGAGCGAACGGCAGATATCATGAAAACTCGTATTGAAGAGCTGACTAAGGTCGCTGCACAAGAAGGGGGTAAACCCTATCAAGACTCAAAAGTAGAAGTGCTGCGGGCGATCAATGGAGTAAAGCTAGCGGGAGAACATATTAGTCAGTTAAAAGGTGAACAAATCCCCATGGGATTGACAAAAGCCTCTGAAAGTAGAATTGCCTTTACGACACGAGAGCCGATCGGTGTGGTGTCTTCGATAAGTGCGTTCAATCATCCGCTGAATTTGATTATTCATCAATCGGTAACAGCTATAGCAGCGGGATGTCCAGTCATCATCAAACCAGCATTGACGACTCCATTATCTTGCTTGGCTTTTGTAGAAATATTAGAACAAGCTGGTTTGCCGGCAGGATGGTGTCAGGCAATAATCTGTGAAAATGAGGCCGCTGAACAACTGGTCATTGATTCAAGAGTAAATTACTTCTCGTTCATTGGTTCGGCCAAAGTAGGTTGGTATTTACGTTCCAAACTCTCTGCTGGAACAAGGTGCGCTTTAGAACATGGAGGAGCTGCTCCAGTGATTGTAGAAAAGGATGTTAATTTAAAGGAAATATTGCCACCGCTATTGAAAGGCGGATTTTATCATGCTGGTCAGGTTTGTGTTTCCGTGCAAAGAATTTTTGCTCATGAGAGCATTTGCAATGATCTCGCTAATAAACTGGCTTACATGGCAGGTAAGTTGACCGTAGGAGATCAAATGAATGAAAGCACAGAAGTAGGACCATTGATACTCCCGAGAGAAGTAGACCGTGTAGAAGAGTGGGTCAATGAAGCTATTCAAGCTGGAGCGGAAGTACTTTGCGGAGGCAAGCGAATCTCAGACTCATGCTACGAACCAACAGTATTGCTCAATCCTCCTTTGGACGTTCGTGTATCAACTTCAGAAATATTTGGCCCTGTAGTCTGTGTATATTCATATACAAATAGAGACAAAGCAATTGAGATAGCTAATAGCTTGGATGTTCACTTTCAAGCTTCAGTATTCACCAAAGACCTAGATGTGGCCCTGGATTGTGTTAAGAAACTAAATGCCACTGCAGTGATGGTCAATGATCACACAGCCTTTCGAGTAGACTGGATGCCATTTGGCGGGAGAGATTCTTCAGGTATTGGAATGGGAGGCATTCAATACTCGATGCATGAGATGACAAGAGAAAAACTAATGGTCATCAAGAGCAATGTTTTGTAAACATTGCTCTTGATGACTGATGATTTACAACAAGATCATTCAGACCTCAGGACATTCACTGGATTAGTTGAAGCTGCTTTGAGAGACTGATAGCTGACAGTAAGTACCGCAATCAGTAATGCTACAAACCCTGCTACTGCAAATACCATTGGGCTGATTTCGATTCGATTGGCAAAATCCGCTAGCCAGACATTCATCAAATAATAGGATGGATAAATAGCCAACAAGAAGGCCAACCCTACCAGTTTTGTGAACTCTGAAGAAAGTGACTTAGAAATACTCCAAACTGAAGCTCCCATAACTTTTCTGATACCTATCTCTTTACCTCTTTGCTCTGCGCTGTATGCCGCAAGACCGAAGAGTCCCAAGCACGCTATAAATATGGCCAATACAGTAAAAGTAGTAAACACTCTTCCCAGCCTTTGCTCTGCTCTGAAAAGCGCGTCAAAGTCATCATCCAAGAAGCTATACTCAAATGGCTCTGATTCAGCTATTTTATTCCATTCTTCTTCTGCGGTCTTGATTACATTTTCCGTAGCACCTCCCTCGAACCTTACGGTCATCACATTTCCCCTATCTGTCAACACAAGCACCAGTGGTCTGACGATTGATTTCAGAGATTCAAAATTAAAATCCTTCGCGACTCCAATTACTTGCATAGTAACTGGCTCATTTCCATTAAAAGTGACAAGTCGCTCGTTAAGAGGGTCAGTCCACCCGAGCTCTCTTACAGCAGATTCATTGATGACAACGGCAAGTGAATCTGAAGGGAAATCTTCTGAAAAGTATCGACCTTTAACCATTTCAAAACCAAGGGTTTTCTGATGATTTTCATCAGCGAAATAGGTTGCCATAATGTGGTCATTGTCACTGGCAGCTGAGCGGAATAAGGTGGTGTTGTTTACTCCTGGTATAGCATTGTTGCTATAGCTCGCACTTACTATTCCTGTTTGAGATATGATAGCATTTCTATAAGCATTCCTATCATCAGCAAGGCTTCTGGTATTCTTGACAACCATTATTTGCTCCTTAGCGATTCCTAAGTTTTTTGTTTGCACAAACTTCAGTTGTTTGTATACAATGGAAGTACAGATAATCAAGACGATCGATACCCAAAACTGAAAAGTCACTAAGAAACTTCTCACGCCACCACTTTTCATTCCTGCCTTTACTTTCCCTTTCAATACTTCTGTGATTTTGAATGAGGTCAAATAGAATGCTGGATAACTTCCCGCCAATAAACCAACAATCAATATCATGCCAGTGATTCCAGATAACATATATGTATGTAGTAAACTAGCAGCTACTATTGTTTTCCCAGATAGCATATTGAATGCTGGGAGCAATAAATAGACCAGTACTAATGCCATCAAAGCAGCGATCAATACATATACCAATGACTCTACCAAGAATTGTCGAATCAGATGAAATCTCAATGAACCCAGTGTTTTTCGAAGACCAACTTCTTTGGCTCTACTAGCAGACTTTGCTGTTGATAAGTTCATGAAGTTGATACTAGCAATTAGTAATATGAAAATCCCAATAGCTCCCATAATCATAACGTAAGACATATCTCCTTGCGGAGTTGGCTCATCCTGTAAGTCGGATTTCAAATGAATATCATATAATGGTATGCTGAAATAGGTATATATTCCCCCTTCATCCTCAAAGTCCTTGAATGACTTATTCATGAATTCCTGAAGTGCAGGGCTTACATTGGTCTCAACGATTGGGATAAACTTCTCATCAACATCTGTAGGACTAGCACCTTCCGCAAGAACATAGTATGTCGCAAAACCATTGCCAAGCCACTGACCACTATTGGGGAAATCAAAAGTGCTCATAGAATACAAAGCCCCAAAATCTATATGCGAGTTTCCAGGAACATCATTCATTATGCCAGTCACTTTATAGGCAGTCTTATCATTACCTATTTCGAGGCTTTTATCTAGGCCATTGTTTTCGCCAAAATATTTTTCGGCAACTGATTTGGTTAGTACAATTGAATTGGGTTCTAAGAGGGCAGTTTTCGGATTTCCTGCTATCAGACCGAAAGAGAAAACATCAAAAAAGTTGGAGTCAGCTGCCATGACGTTGTCTTCAGAAAAGATTTTATCTTCATATCTAAATACGCTCTCACCCCTTGACCATAACCTAGTAGCTTCTGATACTTCTGGAATTTCTGTAACTAGAGATTCTGCCATAGGCCCACAAGTGGCGGTCGTGTGAATTTCTTGTCCGCCAATTTTTCCATGTAGATTCATGCGATAGATCTGTTCACCTTTTGTGTGAAAATGATCGTAGCTAAGCTCATCCAAGATATATAACCCAATAAATATACTGGATGCGATACCGATGGTGAGACCAAGAATATTAATGAAAGAATAGAATTTTTGTTTACGAATATTTCGGAGAGCGATTTTGAGGTAGTTGGTAAGCATGGTTTTGTTATTTGAGTTATATCTTCTTAGATGCTAGTAACCGAGTAAAGGTTGCATGACATCAGAAACGTAACGAACAGAATGAGGTTTTGTTACCAAATGATTACACAAGACACTAAATGTTGCCAGTCTTGCTAATGGCATAGTAATTGTGTTATTTTAAAATATATTGTATTATTTTAATTTTAATAAACAGAGATGAAGAAGTTTTTTACAGTAGTGATATTGATGTTTACCGGCTTAACTAACGGATATTCACAAGGACTAAGTGGTGATACATGGGCTAGTGCTAAAGCTAGTAAGAACGGAAAAATCACAGTTACTTATACACATGCACCAAAATTTGCAGAAGTAAACAACGGACAGCGTAAAGGCTTGTGTTTTGACATTATGTATGATTTTGTGGAATATGTAAAAACAAAGCATGGAGTCAATCTAACAATTGACTACAAAGACTTGATCGATGATAAAGATTTTGATTTATTCTTAAAAACAGTCAAAGTGAGTAAAGGTGGAGTTTTTGGGTTAGGGGATGTTACCATTACCACGGCCAGAAAAAAGGTCTATAATTTTGGAGCCCCATATTTTTCGAATGTAGCAATATTGGCTACTAGTAACAAAGTCCCTACGCTCTCAAGTATGAGCGATCTCAGCAAAGAATTTGCAGGTAAAACAATTGTTGTACAGAAGGGGACAACTCATGAAACAAGAGCTAATTCGCTCAAGAAAAATTTCCCTGGACTACTCATCGAAACCACAACAGGATTTGCTGAAGCCAATAAGAAAGTTTCTGAAAGCCCAAATTATTTTACTTACATCGATTTCTCAACATATCTGGATGTAGTTACTAAACGTGTCCCGCTTAAGAGACATGAAGTGGGTGATCAAAAAGGAGAAGATTTTGGGTTTATTATGCCAAAGAGTAGTGATTGGGCTGCAGTATTCAATGAGTTCATGGCAGCCAATGGTGGTTTTACCAAATCAGTAGAATATAGAAAAATCTTGGCAGAAAACTTGGGTAGTCACGTGCTTAAGTTGATGGATGCTATTACGAAATAGATGTTAATGGAGCCTTAGTGACTCTTTTATAGTTGATAAGACTTCATTATTTTAACTTACTCACAACGTCCCATATCACAATACCCATACTTACGGAAATGTTTAGAGAGTGCTTGGTGCCATATTGAGGAATTTCTATACATCCATCAACAATATCGACTAGCTCATCAGTAACTCCAAAAACTTCATTACCAAAAATTAGGCAATACTTATCATCTTTTGACGGCTTAAAATCGTCAAGCATTACGCTTTTATCGACTTGCTCAATTGCATAGACTTTATATCCGTCCTGCTGAAGTTGAATTACCTTTGATTTTAAATCAGCGATGTGCTCCCAGTCTACAGATTCGGTAGCGCCAAGAGCCGTTTTATTGATTTCTCTATGTGGTGGTGTGGCGGTGATTCCCCCTAGATATATTTTTTCTATCAAGAATGCATCACTCGTGCGAAAAGCAGAACCAACATTGTTCATGCTCCGGATATTATCCAACATGATGCAGATTGGCATCTTCTCTGTCGTTTTAAAGGTTTCAACGGATATTCGTTTAAGTTCTTCGTTCTTGAGCTTCTTCATTGATACAAATTTGTTAAATCTTTAAACTTTGCCAAAGGATCTTTAACATAGCGCTAAAGTCTTTTTTAATTATTGTCTATCCTAGGGTGCAATTTTGGCAAAGTTGTAATAAATAAGGCATATTTGTACCCTTCAAAATAACAGGACATGTCAGCAACCAAATCAGTGAAAGAAACCCCTTTGATGAAGCAATACAATGCGATCAAAGCAACGCATCCAGGAGCTTTGTTGCTCTTTCGTGTGGGGGACTTTTATGAGACGTTTGGAGAAGATGCGGTGACTGCCAGTAAGATACTTGATATCGTACTGACTAAGCGTGCTAATGGTCAAGCTTCATACATAGAACTAGCTGGGTTCCCACATCACTCCCTAGACACTTACCTCCCTAAACTTGTACGGTCTGGGCAGCGCGTGGCTATCTGTGATCAATTAGAAGATCCAAAATCTGTCAAGGGAATTGTAAAGCGAGGGGTAACAGAATTGGTGACCCCTGGACTTTCTTTCAATGACAATGTCCTTGATAAAAGATACAATAATTATCTAGCCTCCATATTCATTGGCAAACACAAGTTAGGTGCGTCATTCCTTGACTTATCAACTGGTGAGTTCATGACTGCTAGTGGGAGTGAAAACTATATTGGTAAACTACTACAGTCCTTCAATCCTTCTGAAGTAATCTTCAGCCGAGGACAACGAGAATCTATCGAATTGCTTATCAGAGATGACTTTAGTACCTTTAAGCAGGATGAATGGATCTACGTTTATGATTTTGCTTATGAGAAGCTTACTAAGCATTTTGGAACTAACTCGCTCAAAGGGTTTGGGATAGAACATCTAGAAGAGGCCATCATAGCTTCTGGAGCTATTCTACAATACTTAGACGATACCGAGCATAAAGAAATTAAGCATATTGCATCTATCTCTCGAATAGAAGCTGATCAGCATGTTTGGCTAGACCGTTTTACGATTAGAAACTTGGAACTTGTATATCCTCAGCAAGAAGGAGGAGTTCCATTGATTGACATTCTTGATCATACCGTGACTCCTATGGGATCGCGCTTGATGAAAAAGTGGATGGTGCTGCCGCTCAAAGAAGTGAGTCAGATTAATGAAAGACTTGATGTGGTAGAGGCACTTCATAAGGATAGCGATCTGAGGGATAGTCTTACTGATGACCTCAAGCAAATTGGTGATCTAGAGAGACTGATCTCTAAAGTAGCCGTGGGTCGAATCAACCCAAGAGAGATGGTTCAGCTCAAAAGAGCTTTAACCCATATTCTTCCTATCAAGGAAGCACTTTCAAAAAGCAAGTCCACCTCTTTTCAGAAGTTTGGAGATCAAATCAATAAATGCGAATTGCTTTTAGAGAAGATAGAAAAAGAACTTAGCGAAGACGCGCCATTGCTGGTTCACCAAGGAGGGATCATCAAAGATGGTATTCATGAAGACCTTGATGAGTATCGTAAACTCGCCTTTTCTGGAAAAGATTACCTGATTAAGATCAAAGAAAGAGAAGTAGAACGTACGGGGATCTCTTCATTGAAGATTGCCTACAACCGAGTATTTGGCTACTATCTCGAAGTCAGTAATGCGCACAAAGATAAAGTACCAGAGGAGTGGATCCGTAAGCAGACCTTGGTCAATGCTGAGCGGTACATTACCGAAGAACTTAAAGTCTACGAAGAGAAGATATTGAGTGCTGAAGATAAGCTTGTTCATATCGAACAGCAGCTATTCCAACAGATGGTGCTATTCGCCAATGACTATGTCACACAGATACAGCAAAATGCAAGGATTCTGGCCAATGTAGATTGTCTATCATCATTTGCACACGTGGCTACTACTCACCAATATGTCAAGCCTAATGTGACAGATGAGGAAGTGTTAGATATTAAGCAAGGGCGCCACCCAGTAATCGAGCAGCAACTACCGCTAGGAGAAACTTATGTTCCTAACAGTGTCTATCTAGACAACAGCAAGCAGCAAATCATGATAGTGACCGGGCCGAACATGGCTGGTAAGTCAGCATTGTTACGTCAAGTGGCGCTGATCACATTGATGGCGCAGATGGGGTCGTTCGTTCCTGCCGAAAGTGCAGATATAGGAATAATCGATAAGATATTTACTCGGGTAGGTGCTTCTGACAACCTTTCGAAAGGTGAATCTACCTTTATGGTGGAAATGACTGAGACCGCTAGTATTTTGAACAATCTCAGTAATCGAAGCTTGATATTGATGGATGAAATTGGCAGGGGAACGAGCACTTACGATGGGGTGTCCATCGCTTGGTCAATAGTGGAGTTTTTACACAACAATAATGAACACCGGGCAAAAACACTTTTCGCCACCCACTATCACGAACTCAATCAATTAACTGAAGACTTTCCGCGCATTAAGAATTTCAATGTCTCGGTAAAAGAAGTGGGAGACAAGGTGATCTTTATGCGAAAGCTAAAAGAAGGAGGTAGCGAACACAGCTTCGGAATACATGTAGCTCAGATGGCAGGTATGCCTAATAAAATTGTAATTCGTGCCAATGAAATCATGCACTTTCTCGAAAAAGATAAACACAAAAATGACACCGGAAAAAAGCTCGAAGAAGTACCAAAGAACAACTTCCAGATGAGTATGTTCGAGGCTGATCCGAAGTTCAAAGAAGTGGAGGAGATGATACATAAGTTAGACATCAATACCATCTCGCCTGTAGAGGCATTACTTAAACTCAATGAGATTCAGAACAAATTAAAGAATTGAGCTTAACAAAGGAGTAATTCTCATAATACAACTTATCTTTGTTTGAAACGTTTGTTCCAATATGCCGAAGTCAGTATTATTTGATAGAGATGAAGTCATCAAGAAGGTGACTGACCTTTTTTGGGAAAAGGGGTATAACGGCACATCTATGCAAGACTTAGTCAATGAGACGGGACTTAATAGATCAAGCATTTACAATTCTTTTGGAGACAAGTTCAAACTTTTCAGAGAGTCTCTGGAATACTACCGAGGTTTTCAGAATACTCTTATTGACAATGCTAAAAGCAATTCTAATAGTCCGAAAGCGGCAATTGAATTATTGTTTAATGGTGTCTGGGAAGAGATGAATAGTTTGCCAGAAAAAGGGTGCTATTTATCCAACTGCGCCACCGAACTAAGTAATACCGATCCCCGGATTTTTGATTTTTTATCAGACAACAAAGAAGTGGTTGTAGGTAATTTTAAGTCACTAGTAGAAGACGCTCAAGATCTAGGAGAAATTGGCAAAAGTAAAGATCCAGAAATATTAGCCAATTATCTATTCTCTAGTTTACAGGGTTTAAGAGTAACCTCAATGGTTGATCGTGATAAACAGCATATCAAAGGTATTACTGATCAAATTCTGCAATCACTTTAGTTTTTTTTCTAGGTCATTAATCACTATTCATTTTAGCGGAGTGAAAAAATATCAATTCGTTTGAAACATTCGTTTCAAACCTAACGTTATCTGAACCAAACGTTTCAAATAAAAACAATCATGGGGAAATTAGAAAACAAAGTAGCCTTAATTACAGGTGGAAATAGTGGGATTGGATTGGCAACCGCTAAGTTGTTTGCCAAGGAAGGTGCAAAAGTGGTAATCACAGGTCGAAGAGAAGATGCGCTTGAAGAAGCCATCAAGGAAATAGGACATGATGCCAAGTATGTACTGGCAGATGCAGCTTTACCTGGTGCAGCCAAAACATCAGTCGAGGCGGTAGCTTCATTATATGGTAAAATCGACATCCTCTTTTTAAATGCTGGCGTAGCCTTCTTCCTGCCAATTAGTGAGATAGACGAAGACCATTTTGATATGCATTTCAATATCAATGTGAAGAATCCATTTTTTACAGTCAAAGAAGCTTTGCCATATATGAATGAAGGCAGTGTTATTGCAAGTAACACTTCTATCGTACATCACAAAGGGTTCGATGGGTCTAGTGTTTATAGCGCTACTAAAGGTGCACTCAGATCACTAACGCGTGTATTGGCAAGTGAGCTAAAATCTAAGAAAATCAGAGCGGTAAGTGTAGCACCTGGCCCTATCAATACACCTATTTATGGAAAAATGGGAATGCCAGAAGAAGCAATACAAGAAATGGGAGCTGGCTTTGCTTCTCAAGTACCACTTGGTCGTTTTGGGTCAGATGATGAGATAGCTCGTTCAGTATTATTTCTAGTGTCCGATGATGCATCATTTATCAATGGTGTTGAACTAGCTGTGGATGGTGGCCTGAGCCAAGTGTAAAACTGACTGCAAAAGTAACATAAGGTGTTTTTTAATGAAAAATACTCAAAATAGAAACGGTCAATTTATGTTGGCAACAGTCTATTGAATGGAATGGAAATAATTAAAGCCCTCAGAAATCTTAGAAGTAAGACTGCTGAGGGCTTCTATTCATAGTTGATAAAAAGGTATAATTTTACTGCTTGATTGATAATTAAATTAATAAGACCTAATCGCACGAACGCGATAGTCCGTTGTTGTGTTTTTAGTAGTTGGTGAAAAAGAGTTGCTATTGAAAGAGTGTAAATAAGCATTATTCATACTCTCTTCACTGGAACTCCAATAAAATGCTACTTGAAAATCGCCAATTAATTCTTTGTTTAAATATAATTTGTTTAGCTCATCCAAACTCGGCAAGTACCAGTCGTCAAAGCTCTCAATAACCAAATCGTCACACAATTTAGCGGCATAACTACCAGCCCCCTGATCCGCTACAATAGCCGATGTATTTGCCTGTCCTGAGCCAATCGCTTGAGAAGCTGCATTAATGAGCGTAAGTGTGTTTGACCATATAATTGAATTACTTTGGTCAGCTGAGGCAGCGATAAGACCATGTGGTACATCGACATCGTAACCAGGATCACCGTCTTGCAATATGTAAGCTATAATACCACCCTGGTAGCTATCACCAATCCCTACACTAGTTGTAAAGCTAAGTACATCTCCATAGCCTGTGCCTATGTCGTTCCTTGCGTAGGCTCTTACATAATAGATGGTGTTGGAATTAAGGTCTGACAACGCGCTCGTAAATGACTCTGCTCCTGTACCGTCAACGATTTTTGTGTCGGCAGTGGTGGGCATTTCCAATTCACCCAACACAATCCCTTGTTCAGTAATGGTGCTGTTGCCATCAGATACGATTATTCCTCCACTCGAGGCAAAATTGTGGGTTATCAAAGTAGCTGCAATCGTTGTAAGTATGGGCTCGGTAGGGACTACTTCTACAACATCAGTTAAGTTAATAGTCACGGTAAATGTCTCCGTGACCATATTGTCATCTCCATTAAAAGCATCTACAATGGCATCAGCCGTAAAGGTGGTTTGCCTCTCAAAATCAAAATATTCTCCAATGTTTTGATGATTGTCATCGAAATGTTCTAGGGCAATAATTGTCAATTCTCCCGTTTCTCTATCCATGGAAATGTAGTTGCTCAAATCACCCAAAACATTCTCATTGGCAAAATAAACTCCCGTATGTCGAGCATTTTTAAAAGTGACATTGACAAACCCAATAGACTGGCCTAATGTCGGGTTTTCGGCTATTGTTACTTCAAAATTTTGTAATGTGATTTTCGGCATTTCATCTTCATCACAGGCTATAGTAAGACCTAGAAAAATCAATGCATGAATAAGATGTTTGGTTTTCATAGTTGATTTATTTTGAGTTTGTTGCTTTTTCTTATTGGTGATATACTTATCCAATCCCGACTTTTTTTGTGAAAGGAGTGCTTCATAGACTTTTTTTATGAAAAGACTCATTTATAAATGTAAGCATTATTTCATATAAGTGATATTCTTCATAAAGTTGACCTAACTTATGATAGGTAAATTTTCTCTTTAGTAAGAGATCTTTGGGATAAAAGCAATTACTCTTTTTGTCCAAGCATTTATTATCCATAACTTTGGACTTTCAAATGATCAAGGAAGATGACAACTGACAAAGAAATAGTTTTAGAAAAAAGAGGTAAACCAATACTCAAAACTGAGGCTGGATTTTTCATCCTTCATTTGGTGCCATTACTTGGACTATGGACAGGAGCTACTACATTCGATTGGATATTGTGTGGTTTCTTGTACTTCTTTCGTATGTTTTGGATTACGGGAGGATATCACCGTTATTTTGCGCACAGGAGCTATAATACTTCTCGTTTTTTTCAGTTTGTAATAGCCTTTATGGCGCAAACATCTTTGCAAAAGGGAGCACTATGGTGGGCTTCTCATCACAGAGTACATCATAGAACTAGTGATACACCAAAAGATCCTCACTCAATGAAGCTCTATGGCTTTTGGTATTCGCATATGGGGTGGATCGCTGGTCCTGACTATAAAGTCACTGACTACAAAGTTATTAGCGACTACGCTAAGTATCCAGAATTAGTATGGCTTAACAAGCATCACATAATTCCTCCATTTATATTGGCTATGATAGTAATGGCTCTAGGTGGTATCGTCAATGGTGGAAGCATTACCATGATGTTTAGCAATGCTGGCCTTTCAACATTGATTATAGGGTTTTTCCTGAGTACGGTGATACTTTTTCACGGTACATTTTCGATTAATTCAATCATGCATAAGTTTGGTAAACAACGCTATAAGTCAAATGATGAATCTAAAAACAACTTGTTCCTTGCATTGATAACTTTAGGAGAAGGCTGGCACAATAATCATCATTATTATGAAGTAGCCGCTCGTCAAGGGTTCTTTTGGTGGGAAATAGATATTACCTTTTATATATTGAAAATGTTGTCATGGGTTGGGATCATTTGGGATGTGAAAGGAGTCCCCAATCATATTAAATATTCAAAGAATAAGGCACATGCTAAAGAATTAGCTAAGGTAGCTTAGATCTTTTTTGTAAAAGATCTTGCAAAATAAATATCCCTTACTAAATTTGCACTTCGTTAGCAGATAGCTGTCTAAAGAGATAGCTGCTAAGATGATTAAAATAAAAGCGAAAGTAGCTCAGCTGGTAGAGCGCCTCCTTGCCACGGTGGCGGGCGCGAGGTCGAACCGCGTCATTCGCTCTTTTTTATTATAGGTCTATAATTGATAGCCTATGCCGGGATGGTGGAATTGGTAGACACGTCAGACTTAAAATCTGATGACCTTTGGTCGTGCGGGTTCAATTCCCGCTCCTGGTACTTATTACAACCCTAACAAGTTTCTTCGTTAGGGTTTTTTTGTTTTTAGAGTTAATTTGGGGCCGATTTTTATCGGCTTTCTTTTTGATAGAAATTTTATAAATTGGACATTGTTACTTTTTCATAACCCCCTATGACGAAAGCAGTTGTCTTCATTCTAATCATATTATTACCGTTTTATGGAATAGCTCAAAATATTGAGATTGATTCTATTGCTATTAAATCTTTTAGCTCAAAGGATTACGAGGCAGCGTTGTATAATTTTTCTGTTTGCGAAGACGAAAATGGGGTCATATATATAGCAAATGAAAATGGAGTTTTGGAGTATGACGGAAGCGAATGGAAGTTGATCCCGATTAATGATTTTTCAGCGGTGGTAACATTGAAATATTCTAAAGATGGTAGAATTTACGTTGGTGGAACGGATGAATTCGGATTTTTAGAACGGTCTCTTTCTGGGCAATTCGAATATAATTCACTCAGGAACTTAGTTGAGAAAACTAAGAAACTTGGAGAGGTATGGCAAATACGAATGCTTGGGAATGATATTTATTTTCAGACCTATAGTGCTATTATTAGATATGATGGTGAGTTGATTCATGATCTACCAATTGTCAATTCTTGGCTGTTGCCAATAAATAACCAAATGCACTTTTCAAGTTATGATAAGGGCATTTTTAGAATGGAGAAAGATTCACTGATTTCCATTAATCAAAATTTCAAATTGAAAGATGATGCTCCTTTCAAAATGTTGCCAGGGCCCAACGGTGAGAAGCTTTTGCTGACTGAGTATAATGGAACTTTCTTATTTGACACCATAAATTATTCGATAATACCTTGGAATGTAGCCGCTAATGAACTCATGAAAGAATATGGTCTTTACGATGGGTTAGTATGGGATGATAGTACTTATTTCTTTAATACTTCTACTGGAGGGGTTATGTGGGTAAGCAAAGAAGGGGAGTTACTGCGTAGACTGACTCGAAAAGAGGGATTGTCTAGCAACTATATGAGGGAATCATTTCGCGATAGCCGGGGGAATATATGGCTCCCGAATGATGGGGCAGACTATTTAACATTCCAGAATATTAGAGACACAACGAAAATGAGTACAATACTTCGATATGTAGAAGTCAATGACAGTTCATATCATGTCAATGCGATAAGTGGTCAATTGAAACTCAAAGAATCAAACAACTCTTTGGTGTTACATTACGCTACTCCGGGGTATGATAAAGCAGATTTAGAATATTCATATTATTTGGAGGGGTCTGAAGGACAATGGTCAAGTTGGAATCACGACATTAGCAAGGAATACATAGGCCTTAAAAATCAAGACTATACATTTCATGTTAAATCAAGACTTGCGAATGGGAGGGTGTCAGAACCTGCTTCATTGGACTTCGTAATACCTACATTATGGTATCAGAGTTTTTGGAGTTATTTCTTTGGAATCATTATTCTGATAGTAATTGTATGGGTGGGTGTATTATTGAGGATGTCACACCTCGAGAAATTAAATACTCGATTGGAAGAAATAATTCTAGAAAGAACCAAAGAATTAATCACTCAAAAGGAAGAACTCAGATCTGCAAATGAAGAACTTGTGGTGGTAAATTCTGAGCTTGACAACTTTGTTTATCGATCATCACATGATCTAGTTGCTCCTCTAAAATCGCTCAGTGGCTTGATCAGTATAGCCAAAGACGAGAAAAACGAATCAACGCTACAAGATTATTTCGGGATGATGGATACTAGTATTAGTAAACTAGAGGTCTTTATCAAAAGTATCTTGGAATACTCATCTAATGCCAAAGCTGAAGTTGAGCAGAGTAGTATCAACCTGCATAATCTAATAGATGACATCGTTGAAGATCTCAAATATTTTGAACAGTCGGAGCGAGTAACACTGAATCGGAATTTCAAAAAAAGCACTTGTTTGACTTCTGATCTTAAAAGATGCAAAATAGTGTTGAGCAACATCATAGCCAATGCAGTTAAATACCATAATTTTCAGCAGGATGAACCTTGTATAAATATGTCAGTTTTACAAAATAAGGGATATGTTGAGATCTCAATTGAAGATAATGGTCAGGGAATAGACTCGAGTCGTGTTGATAAGATTTTCGATATGTTCTATAGAGCTTCTCATAGTTCGCATGGATCTGGTCTAGGTTTATATATTGTAAAAGACACGATGCATAAATTGGGTGGCAAAATTTCTGTACAATCGACTTTAGGTAAAGGGACAACTTTTACTCTGAAGTTTCCTAATAATTAATAGCCTTAGGCACTATTCTATATGAATAAAGATATCGTTAGACATGACACTCCTGGCACTCGTCAGCTTATTCATTTTAACAATGCTGGCGCAGCTTTAATCCCTAAGCCCATCGTAGATGGTATGAAAGACTATTTGGACACAGAGGCATCAATGGGAGGTTATGAAGCCGCTGTTCACTTTGAGAGTGAATTAAGCGCTTTCTATGATCAGTCCGCCTTATTAGTCAACGCGAACCCAAGCGAAATTGCCTTGACTGAAAGCGCTACAGTGGCTTGGCAACGGGCCTTACATGCTATCCCATTTGATAAGGGAGATATTATCCTTTCTTGTATGAGTGAGTATGCGAGCAATTATATTGCATTTCTACAATTAAAAAAGTTAAAGGATGTAGTCATACAAGTAATTCCAAATGATATTCACGGAGCTGTTGATGTTGAGGAGTTGAAGAAGGCTATTAACCCTAAAGTAAAGCTGATATCCATATGTCATATCCCAACAGGAAATGGATTGATCAATCCAGTAGAGGAGATTGGGGAGATATGCAAAACAAATAACATTCTATACCTTCTGGATGCTTGTCAATCAGTGGGTCAGTGCCCAGTTGATGTTGCGAAAATCAACTGTGATTTCCTAACAGCAACTGGGCGGAAATATCTCAGAGGCCCTAGAGGAACAGGTTTTCTATATGCAAGACAATCTACTACTGAGAAATTGGAGCCGACATATCTGGATTTGCACGGAGCTGAGTGGATTTCTCCAGAAAACTATCGTATGAGAAAAGATGCGAAGAAGTTCGAGACTTGGGAATCAAATTTATCTGGTAAATATGGTTTTACTTTAGCACTTAAATATTTGAATAACCTTGGAATTGAAGAGGTTTATAAAGAAATCAAAGTACTGTCTTCCTACCTTAGAACTAGACTCAATGAGATCGATCACATCAGAGTTAGAGATACAGGTATTCATCAATGTGGTATCGTCACTTTCTCTTCTTCGAAATATACGGTAAATGAAATGAAACATTATTTGTCAAAAAGAGGAGTGAACGTTTCTGTTGCTTTATTGAGTTCTTCCTTACTAGACCTGAAATCACGAAATATTACCGAAGTTGTAAGAGCTTCGGTACATTATTATAACACTGAAGGGGAAATAGACTTTATGATTAACTTACTTGCTAAACTTAAATCTGACGGACCAACTTAAATTTTTTAAAAACCCGTTTTCCGTCTCTTTCAAGTTCTATTCTGATAGATTTATTAGATCTGGAATTAAACATGCCAATCACTTCCTGGAGAGGTAAGTTGTTAGCAGAATTATTATTAACTGATAATACGAAGTCCCCTGAAAGTACTCCAGCTTTTTCAGCCGATGAACCGTTCCGAACTTCAACTATTTTGAATTTTTTTAATCTGCTCCCAGTAGCCTTAATTACCAATCCACTCATGTTATATTCAAAACTCTTTTTGTAAGCAGAATTTTTTTTCAGATACATTTTATTAGTTGAATAATCAAATATGGTTGTAAATCTGGATAAAATCGCTCCTCCCATTGTCCCATGTCTAAAAGTCAATCCCATTTTCAGACTATCCATATAGGCATCCGGGTCTGGAAAGGTTGTAATGACATCCTCAAATGTGAAATCACCAAATGCTAATTTGCTTATTCTTCCAATTTTCCCTTTCAATTCCCCCCCAATACCACGTCCAATATTACTAGTTATGGTTTTCTCAGGCAATGTCACTTCAGTGCCGTTATTAGGCTCCAATAGTAATCCGTGACTCGCTCCAGAGTCAATCATTATCTTCATTATACTTGTTTGACCATTTTGTTGTGTAACTGATGCATTGACATAAGGTTTAGTATCCTCGATATTGATAGGGACCGTCAAGAATTTTCGCCCTCTACGAAATTTATGAGGCTTGATCAATGATAGAACTCTTTTTTTGAAATCAATTTTCACTATAAACCTACTAAATATTTCATAGCCTAATACTCCATGAACTTGAGTCCCAAGATAGTTGCTCAATTCTATATAGTCTTTCTCTAATACCAACATGGTATGTCCTTCCCCTTTCATCCCGGGTAGCTCCAGTGAGACTCCATTGGTGATATAAGCATCAACTAATTTTTTACCACCAACGCCACTTATTACTAAGTGCTTGTCATAGTCTAGGTTGAGGATATCACTAAATGCCTTTTCGGTAAGTATCGTAGTTCTTACCCCAGTATCTAAAACAAACTTCAAAGGAAGTATTCCATTTAAAATCACGGGTATGACCACAAGATTGTTGTATGACTCAAAGGGGATATTGACACGGTTAATATTTTCCGGCAATTTGAATCCTAAATTATTTTGAGCAACAGACTCAAAGTAAACTCCTAATATTATGGCAAAAGTAAATAGCGTTCGTCTGATCATCATAAGAAGGTATAAAATTAAGCACAGATTACACTTTTATTATTCAACTAAATTGAATTCCTAGGCCCGATTAACCCAAAATGGGGGATGTAATTCATATTTCAATACGTCTACTGAGTATTATCGTTTGAAATCTATTGGTACTTATATACATCAATGTATTCTGCAGTCTATGTATATTGCATAACAATTAATTATCAAGATATGTTTAATTTTAAAGAGAGTATTCTGTCCACTTTGGCAGTACACCATATAGGTAGTCAAGTCGAAAATGAAGGGGTGAAGATTGGTAAAAATACCGTAAGTATTGATGATGATCTTCGACTCTTACTGAAAAACTACTTTCTTAAACCATTTAAGGAAACAGGTTTATACACATTGTCGCATTCTTCAGACTTGTCACTAAATGAATTGTTTTCCTATGCGACTGCTATATTTGATGATCCTGATGCGCTTTATTTACAGTCTATCAATATTGCCAAGCATCTATATGAGTCTTCTCAGCACCCGATGATCAAGAGTGGAGAATTGTACGCGGTGTACTTTGATGAATGTGTGATTGATGATGAAGTGACAGATGCTGTAGGAATCTTCAAATCTGAAAATAAGGACACTTATCTAAAGGTATATCCTCAAAATGATGGATATGAGATCGCTCAAGAAGAAGGGATTAATATCAACAAACTAGATAAAGGCTGTCTTATCTTTAATACTGAAAAAGATCATGGCTACAAGGTTGCAATAGTAGATAGTACCAATAAAGGGGGTGAGGAAGCAAAGTATTGGCGTGACGATTTTATTGGCGCTAAACCAAGAGAAGATAATTTCTATCATACACATAACTACCTGCAACTTTGCAAAGATTTCGCAAAAGAGGGATTTGAAGAGGCCACTAGGGTTGATCAAATTGATTTAGTGAAGACCTCAGTTAATTACTTTAAGGAAAAAGAGACTTTCAACGTGCGGGAATTTGAAGAAGAGGTCATGCAAGCTCCTGAAGTGATTGAGAAGTTTCAAGAATTCAAGACTCAGTATGCTGAAAACAATGATGTGAAGTTGTATGATGAATTTGAAGTGTCGGCACCAGCTGTGAAGCAAGGCAATAAATTCACGAAGTCAGTGATCAAACTTGATAAAAACTTCCATCTGTATGTTCATGGAAATCGAAAAAATATTGAAAGAGGATTTGATGAAGAAAGACAACAATACTACTACATGTTGTTTTTCGAGAACGAGTCCTAGTCAAAGTCAAACTCATTTCTAATATACAAACTTTCCGAATGTACTATTGATTGTCACTTTTTTGGTTTCTGCTTTTTCTACACGACCAATTACTTGTGCAGGAATTCCAAAACTCTTAGATATTTCAATAATGTCTTGAGCAATGTTTTCTGGAAGGTATAACTCCATACGGTGCCCCATATTGAAGACTTTGTACATTTCTTGCCAGTCTGTTCCACTCTCCTCCTGGATCATTCTGAATAATGGTGGAATGTCAAACAAGTTGTCCTTGATGATATGCAATCCTTCTACGAAGTGTAACACTTTAGTTTGTGCACCACCACTGCAATGGACCATACCGTGTATTTGATTTCTATATTGTTTGAGAGCTTCGGCTATTACAGGGGCATATGTTCTTGTCGGTGAAAGCACCAATTTGCCTGCATTGATAGGCGAACCTTCTACTAGATCAGTAAATTTGTAGCCACCGCTGTATATCAGATCTTCTGGGACTTTCGGATCAAATGACTCTGGGTATTTACTTGCGTATGACTTATGAAAGACGTCATGTCTAGCAGACGTAAGTCCATTGCTCCCCATTCCTCCATTGTACTCATCTTCATAGGTAGCTTGTCCATATGAGGCAAGACCCACGATTACATCCCCATCTTGAATTTTTTTATTGGTGATGACATCTGCTCTTTTCATACGAGCAGTCACTGTACTATCTACAACTATTGTCCGAACAAGGTCTCCTAAGTCAGCAGTTTCTCCCCCAGTGCTGATAATATTAACGCCATTGTCACGGAGCATTTGCAGTACTTCTTCAGTGCCATTGATCAAAGCTGAAAGAACTTCACCTGGTATCAAGTTCTTATTTCTCCCAATAGTAGAGGATAGTAGAATATTATCTACAGCCCCGATACA
Source organism: Cyclobacteriaceae bacterium (assembly GCA_034112085.1). Taxonomy (GTDB): domain Bacteria; phylum Bacteroidota; class Bacteroidia; order Cytophagales; family Cyclobacteriaceae; genus JAWUWD01. Next base: position 49,845 of record JAWUWD010000038.1, on the reverse strand, counting down.
CAACAAGTCATCTGTATTCATGATGACAGCATCTTGTGCTATGCCTTTCCATACAGATAGATCCCCTGTTTCTTTCCAATACAGATAAGCTAATGATGATTTAGTTCCTGCTCCGTCAGCATGCATGATGTTACAATATGTTGGATCACCACCTATAAAGTCTTCTACCACTTTGCAGAAAGCAGTAGGGTATAATCCCTTATCTATGTTTTTGATGGCATTGTGGACATCTTCTTTAGAGGCTGATACGCCTCGTTGCATATATCTTTCGTTCATCGTGAAGAGATTTTTGATAAGTCCCACAAAAGTACAAAAAGCCTTTAGAGATTATATTACATTCATCTGTGAATATCACAAATCATCTGTGAAGTGTTTCCGTGTTTTCTCTTTACTGAATCTCTCTTGATTATAGGTGGTTGATTCACCTTTCGGAATGGATAAGCTCTGCCACTGATCACCACGAATAACTTTAGCGATATGCACGATTTGACCTATGTGGTATGGGTAATGTTCTAATTGCCGATTGTATGCCTCCATTACAGTATGACCTTGATTGCGTATGTAGATTATTTTATCTAGATCACTTGGTTTGATGATATCAAGTGTGTTAAAAAAACATTCCCATCCAGCCTCCCAGAGCACAAGGATATCAGATTTGTTTGCTATATCGTTTACAAATTCGTCATCTCGCTTCCGCCAAGTCTTTTCTCCATCTTCTGTAAGAAGATTGATCTATCTAGATAGCATGTTCCCATGAAGATGCTTTACAAGAGTGGCTATGTCATTCGTTTCGTTATTGGAACGGATGAAAATATCATTTGTAGATAATTGGGCAAAAGCAAGATCGCCCAATTTTTTGTAATAGGTGAATTGTTTTTTAATGCTATCCATATAGTTTTCATTCATAACCTATAGATCATTTCCAATCCAGCATTTCGTCTATAGTACTTGTAGAAACAAAGTGATAATTTGGCCTTGCTTTCTCATAAATAGAGTTAGCCATTGCCGTTCCTGCTTCTGTTTTGATCATAGCTCCGTAAAGTGGAGTAAGAAACTTACGCCTTCCTGCATTAACCAGAAAGTATTCAAGGTTGACATAAGCAACTTCATATTGATGGTCAATAGCTTGCACAAGCCATGCAGTCAGCACCTCAGAATTACCGGTACTTGAAAACCCATATTCTTGATCGAGTGCAGCCATCTGTTCTAGTGAGGTTTCTTGTGGTATCGAACGAACGAAATGAAGCCATTCGTGCGAACTCCAGTCTGCTGTTGGCAACTCTGAAGCTGTGGTGCCAGATAAGAACAAATCCATCGCTTCTGAAACTTTAGCAAATTTATCAGATGTCGGTTGAGGTTTGTTTACTGGCAATCCTTCTCCGTAGATCCATGCTTGATAGATTGATTCATCTATTTCGATACCATTTTTTTCAAACAGGTTGGTATTTAGGTATTCGATAAATACTTCTGTAGTCATGACCTTAAACGCATTAACTGAAAAGTACTCTTTTAGAAACCCATCAAATACTTCTCGTCCAACTTTCTCCTCTAATGATCTAAGGAATAGATATCCTTTGTCATAGGCGATGGAGTTCATTCCATCATCTGGATTTCTATCAGTCAATTCCAATTTGAGATGGGTATCGGCACTATGTCCATCAGCCATCATCTGTGCAACTTCTTCTTCGAGATCTTGCATAGACAGCGCTGCAAGCATCTCTGAATATTCTCTTCCATATAAAACCTCCATGATACGCTGCTCAAAATAGACGGTAAAGCCTTCATTGAGCCAAAAGTCATTCCAAGTGGCATTGGTTACAAGATTTCCTGACCACGAATGTGCCAGTTCATGAGCAACTAAAGAAGTTAGGGATCGGTCACCAGCCAATATGGTTGGAGTAGCAAAAGTCAATCTTGGATTTTCCATTCCGCCAAATGGAAAACTTGGAGGCAATACAATAATATCATAAACTTCCCATTGATACTTTCCGTAAAGAGACTCTGCTGCTTGGATCATGCTCTCAAGCTCTCCGAATTCATAAGCTGCTTTTTCGATTACTGAAGGCTCAGCATATACTCCTGATCTATTACTGATGCTCTGGTAAGTTACATCACCTACTGCCAAAGCGAGAAGGTACGCGGGTATGGGCTGCTTCATAGTAAAGGAGTATTTACCATCAATAGATTTTTCTTTTGGATTTTCCGCACTCATTAGTGCTAGTAGTCCTTGGGGAACTTGGACAGTGGCATTGTAAGTGAATCTTATGCCTGGAGAATCTTGTATGGGCACCCAGCTTCTCGCAAGTATTGCTTGTGATTGCGTAAATAAGAAAGGTGATGTTTTCCCTGCTGTTTGTACTGGTGATAGCCACTGAACTGCTTCTGCAGTAGGGCTAGTCTTATAATAGATATTCACCAACTCAGTGTTTTTTTCTAAGCGAATGGTGAGAGGCCTACCCATATGTGCTTTTTCATCGCCAATTTGAAAATCTACTTTATCCTCTTCAGTCCCCAAAGTGACACGATCGATCTGTAGGTCTTTAATATCTAATATAATTTTCTCTGCATCATCTGATTTCTTGATTGTAAGACTCGCCTTTGCGGTAATAATTTTTGTTTCAAAATTCACATCGGCATCCCACTCTAAATGGGTAACTACTGCTTCTTGAGGTTTGGCAAAAGAGTGGACATCATTGGCTTTCATAGTAAGGGCTTGTTCTTTTTGTGGTGGTTGACATTGAGAAAGAATGAACACTGTCAGCGCTAGGAATAGTATGTTTTTTAGAAATCGCATAGTTACTTAATTTATCTAATGGTAAGTAACTCAAAATATGGCAACTTTTGGATAGTAACTTCCATCTTTTAATCTCTGCCAAACATCTTTACGCTAACCAATTACAGCCCAATGATAAAATAGTAACTATTGAAAAGACATTAATAGGGAAAGGTACCCGTTGATAAATAAAAATATCTCTGCAACAGATGCAGAGATATTTTATATCTAATTGAAAACGCACAAGAATGGGCAAACATAAACTGATTATGCTAATGTTACTTCTTCTAACTCAGGAGCTAGTGGGAAATCAATCGGAGTGTTAGCAATGTGGTTAATGTAGTTGGTGAATGTATTCAAAGCGACATGACCAATAACTTCAGTTAGTGCTGCTTTGGAATAGCCTAAATTGAAAAATTTATCGATAATAATTTGAGCGGGCTTTCCTCTTGTGATGACTATGTTTCTTACCAATTTGGATAGGGAGTTCAATTTTTTGTCTTCTATTTCCCCAGTTCTTAATTGAAGTGTTTCTTCTTCACTGAACCCGTTCATTTTACCAATTGCCGTATGTGCAGAAAGACAATATCCACAGCTATTTGCTTCGCCTGCAGAAAGGGCTATGGCTTCAGTTTCTTTGCCTGAAAACTCACCTCCACTAAGATTTTCTCCTAAAGTTAGCAAGGCATTAAGCGCTTTGCTAGAATTGGCAGTTGCCGCGTATAGATTAGGCACCATTCCTACTTTACTTTCAAGTGCGTCATAAACACCTTGTGTTCCTACTGCTACTTCTTCTCTTGATAATACTTTTAAGTTATTCATTGTTAGTTTTTTAAATGTAATAATTAATGTTACAATTATTAAACTGATAAGTAACTTTAATAGTTTTAAATAAGTTATTTTATTTTTAAAAGCCTTATTTAAAGCTTATGAGGGTTGCTTATTTCCAAAATATCTTGTAGGTCTTTAGTCAGTCCCGAGATTGTAGATTTCTCAAGAACCTGCTTCATAGAGAGTTCTGCTTCTGAAAAGGTATCATGTACCAAGACGGCAAGATTACTACTAACCACACAAGCGGGGTTCACTTTCGGGCGATTGAAGAATGATTTTTCTCTAACAGCTAGATAGATTTCCCAGAGGGTGATTTTTTCTGCAGACCTTTCTAAAAAGAATCCACCACGAGCACCTGCTGTACTGCCTATTATTTGGTGTTTTTTTAATAGAGCGATAAGTCTTCTCACTACGACTGGATTAGTTTGAAGACTTTCAGCAAACTCTGAGGAAGGAACTAATCTTTCTTTGAGATTGAGATAGATGCACAGATGAATGGATTTTGTAAAATTGGAGTTTGCTTGCACATCTGCAAAATAACACTTTATATGTTACAATGGAAGTTGTAGTGTTCTACTAAACTTTAACATAGAAAAAACCTCAGCAATAAGTTGCTGAGGTTTTTTCTAATTGAGTTAATTATTATAACTCAATCTCTTCTACGTCTTTATTTAAGAACTTATACTGTGTTATTGGCAGAGAACTATCTTGAATTAGTTTTACCCACTTGTGATACTTCATCATCCAATCAAATCTTTTAGAAAAGATTCCTTTAGTAAAGAATGCATATAAGAAAGGATGTAGTACAATAGAGATACCGCTCGAATTTTGCTTCTTCATCAAGAAGTCCAAGTGACTCTCTATCTCATCCGATACAGTGATCGAAGCAGTGATCTTTCCGGTACCATTACATGAAGGACAAACCTCACGGGTAGTGATATTCATCTCTGGACGCACTCGCTGGCGGGTGATTTGCATCAACCCAAACTTAGAAAGTGGTAATACAGTGAATTTTGAGCGGTCAGGGGCCATCTCATCCTTCATTTTATTGTAAACCAACTTTTTGTTTTCGGCACTTCGCATATCGATAAAATCGATTACGATTATACCTCCCATATCACGCAATCTAAGTTGACGTGCAACTTCTCTGGCAGATTCAAGATTTACCGAAAGCGCAGTAGTTTCTTGATTTTCTTCCTTATTGGATTTATTACCACTATTGACATCCACTACATGGAGTGCCTCTGTATGTTCGATGATCAAGTAACCGCCTCCTCGAAGACTCACTGACTGACCAAAGGCAGATTTCATTTGCTTTTCTACACCAAAATTTTCAAATATTTTGGCTTTCCCATTGTAGAGCTTTACGATTTTCTCCTTTTCCGGAGCAATTGATTTAGTGAATGCACGAACTTCGTCATACATCTTTTTCTCATCAATGTGAATATTATCGAAAGACTCGTTCAACACATCTCTTAGGAGTGCTGAAGCTTTACTCATTTCACCAATTACCTTGTCTTTAGGTTTAGCGTTTTTGAGTTTAGCCATTCCTTTTTCCCAAGTCTCAACAAGATTTCGGAGGTCATTGTCAAGCTCAGCTACTTCTTTGCCTTGAGCGACAGTGCGGATGATTACACCAAACCCTTGTGGCTTGATAGAGTTAATAAGACGAGTCAGCCTTTTGCGCTCATCATTATTGGCTATTTTTTTGGAAAGATTTACTGACTTAGAGAAAGGTACCAATATTAGGTATCTGCCTGCTAAGGACAACTCACAAGATAGTCGCGGCCCTTTTGTAGAGATTGGCTCTTTTACCACTTGTACTAGCACTTGCTGATTCTTGGTAAGTACCTCTGTGGCATTCCCAAGCTTTTGTAATTCAGGTTCTAGTTTGAATTTATCAATTTTGCCAGCACCATTTTTTCTGGTTTTAGCTACATTGGTAAATTTTTGTAGTGTTTTAAATCTTGGACCTAAATCCAAGTAGTGTAAAAAAGCATCTTTTTCGTAACCTATGTCAACAAATGCAGCATTAAGACCCTGAATAACTTTACTTACAGTACCAAGGTATATATCACCAACATTGAATTGTACTTCATCAGTATCTTGATGAAATTCGACAAGGCTTTTATCTTTTAATAGGGCTATACGACATCCTTCTTGAGTCGAATTGATAATTAATTCGTTACTCATTTTGTATGGTTTTAGTTTATAAAACTGTACACATTATCAACGACACTTTAGTGACTGTGATAGGATGAAATACATGAAAAATATCTTCATCAAAAAGTTCGATGAAGGTCAAAGAACAAAAGCCGCTAACGAAAGTTAGCAGCTTATTCTTTTAGACTAATCAGAATTTTACTTCTTCTTATGTCTGTTTTTTCTTAGTCTTTTCTTTCTCTTATGTGTAGAGATCTTATGTCTTTTTCTTTTTTTACCGCAAGGCATAGTTTCAATCTTTTTATCCTCCAAAGGAGAATGGTTAAACAATGTTTTAATTTATCTCTTTCAAATAACCTTCTACTGTTGATAGTACAGCCGGATCATCTGTTGTATTCTTTATTATTTCAAAATGCTTTTTGGCGTTATTCTTATCATTGATGTCGAGATAACTCAACCCTAATAAGAACCGCGCTTGAATATTTGATTCATCTATAGAAATCAATTTCTCAAATCGATCTACAGCTTTCTCAAATTGACTAGATTGTCTTGAGAGCAAACCAAGATTGAATATTGCTTCAACGTTATTTGAATCAACTTCGACTACCTCTCGTAGCATCAATATCCCTTGCATTGGATTAGATGATGATACATAAGTCATCGCTATTTTTGCTTTTAGATCCAATCGGTTTGGATTTTCAGTCAAAATTTGATTGAGATAGTTTCTTGTCTTTCCACCTAAGTAGTTCAACTTTTTACGATCTACCGCAAATCCAAATGCTTCATAATATCCTAAGCCAGCACTTAATAAATTTCCCTCGTTTGGAAAATTAATAGCTTTCCATTCTAAGTATTTGGCCGCACTATCTAATTTGCCACCTTCTCTGAATAAAAGCACTAATGAATCTGCAAAGGTAATAGAATTTTTGTTTATTTCACCATCACCTAGAGATTCTCGTAAATCAGAAATTTGACTGAGCAAATTTTCATTCATTTCAACTCCATGATTGAAGGTGTCTGCTGATTCATCTTCGAGATCATCTACATATGCTACATCATCAGATAAAATTGAGTTCTCATCGTTGTCAACGACTACTTTTGGAAGTATAAACAAAAGAAAAGTGAGCGCTAATGCACTCACCGCTAATAATATTCTTTTTTGCAACATGCCACAAAGTTAATTCTTTTGAATCAATCAATTAACTTTTAAGTAATTAATTGATTTTAATCTTATTGCTTGATTTGATTTTCTCCACAAATACTTTCGAAGGCTTGAAGCTAGGAATATGATGTTCTTCTATCACAATTGCCGTATTTTTAGAGATATTTCTAGCAATTTTTTTTGCGCGCTTCTTATTGATGAAGCTGCCAAATCCTCTTATGTAGATATTATTTCCATCTGACATGGAAGTCTTTACTACACTGAAAAAGGCCTCAACTGTTGCCTGCACATCCTCCTTAGGAATGCCAGTCTTATCAGAAATTTCAGTTATTACTTCAGCTTTAGTCACTTTGATTAGGGATTTAATTGTTTCGTAAACTTACCCGTCATAGCTTTCAATATAAAATCAAAACGAGTCATTTCCTGACGTGATCTTCACACGGGTTTTGTTAAATAATTACTGAATTGAATAATAAATTTTTCGCCAAATCATTAATTGGCTGGTACTCAACATATAAGAGAGACTTGCCATGGAGATCTACTCGTGATCCTTACAAAATATGGCTTTCAGAGATCATATTACAACAAACGAGAGTTATTCAAGGGCTCCCTTATTATGGAAAATTCATACATAAATACCCTAATGTCAAGGCGTTAGCAAGAGCTGAAAATGAAGAAGTTTTAAAGTTGTGGGAGGGCCTAGGGTACTACTCAAGAGCGAAAAACTTACACCAGTGTGCTAAAGAAGTTGTTGATAAACACAATGGAGTGTTTCCTGAGACTTATAAAGAGTTACTAACCTTACCTGGAATTGGACCTTATTCTGCTGCAGCTATTTCATCTTTTGCCTACAAAGAAGCCGTGGCGGTATTGGATGGTAATGTTTACCGTGTGATCTCAAGGGTATTTGGTGTCAAAGATGATATTGCTCAATCTAAAACGGCTAAAATATTCACGGAAATCGCCAACCAGTTGCTAGATGTTAATGAACCTGACACTTACAATCAAGCAATAATGGAGTTCGGAGCTTTACATTGTAAGCCTCGTAATCCACTTTGTGATAGTTGCAGGGTGTCAAATATGTGTTATGCATATGAACACAAAGCACAACATCAACTGCCTGTGAAATCAAAAAAAGTTAAAGTAACTATAAAACATTTTGGCTATATCGTATTCGAAAAAGATCACCTATTCGCTATGAGAAAGCGCGATGATACAGGAATTTGGAAAGGATTGTATGATTTTCATTTAATTTCATCCGATAACAGAATGGATGAACAAGGGGTGTTGGCAGCTCTAAAACTAGAAAAAAAGAAAATTATTATTGAAGATATTTCCAAAGAATACAAACATATACTTACTCATCAGCGTATATACGCTACTTTTTATAGAATACGATTACTTCAAAATACTTCTTTGTTAGATGACGATTTGAAGTATTATAGTTTGGATGAAATTGAAGAATTACCTAAGCCTGTATTAATATCTAAGTATTTGCAGGAGAATATATTTTGAGTATTTTTATAAAAAGGTACTTTTGTAAAAAAACAAACAATTATGGCAGGCGTCAACAAAGTGATATTGGTGGGGAATCTTGGGAAAGATCCAGAGGTTAGACATTTGGAATCAGGTGCTGCCGTGGCAAATTTTTCTATTGCTACTACAGAATCATATAAGGATCGAAATACTGGCGAACGTAAAGATGTCACAGAATGGCATAACATCGTTCTATGGAGAGGACTAGCTGAGGTTGCTGAGAAATATTTGAAAAAGGGAAGCCAAGTATATGTAGAAGGGAAGCTAAGGACAAGGTCCTGGGAAAAAGATGGAGTTACAAGATATACCACTGAAGTGGTAGGAGACACCATGACTATGCTTGGAGGTAAGCCAGCAGGGGGAGGAGATCAGCAGCAAGCTAGCTCACCGAGTTCACCAGCTATCAATATGCAAGAATCGAGCACCGGTCAGGCAGATGTGTCTGCAGATGATGCCTCGGATGATTTACCATTTTAATTAAAAAGTACTAACAACAAAAGGATTGGAAACCACCATAGACGAGCCTCCGAGTCAGCTGTTGCTGGCTATCATATTGAACCCAAATTTTTGGTATTTTCTATTTACTGGAACGGTATTTATATTGCTTATGATATCATCTGCAATAGTATCGGGGTCAGAAGTGGCCTATTTTTCACTATCGCCAGATGAAATAGATGAGTGTGGAAATAGTAAAGAGGCGAAAGAACAAAATTTAGCAAAGCTCCTAGACAAGCCTAAACGCCTACTTGCCACAATACTTATTCTTAATAATCTTGTGAATATAAGTATGGTGACATTATCTACATTTATGATGTGGAGAATATTGGGAACGACATCAAACGATGGAGTTCCTGCATTCGTGTTGGCAATAATAATAACACTGCTCATTGTTTTTTTTGGTGAGGTCATTCCCAAAGTATATGCAACTCAAAACAATCTTAAAGTCGCTAGATTTTCAGGTTCTGCGCTAATATTCTTTGATAAGGTGTTTAAACCACTTTCGTTATTACTGTTAACCATGAGTAGTGTTATCGAAAAAAGAGTGGTAAAAAAGGGGTATGAATTGTCCGTGGATGAACTCAATCATGCTGTAGAGTTGACCACGAGTAATGCGGAAACAACCACCGAACAAAGGGATATTCTCAAAGGGATTGTGAACTTTGGCACTTTCACAGTGAAGCAAGTAATGCGGTCAAGAGTAGATGTGACTGCGCTGGAAGGCACACTCAATTTTCATGAGTTGATGGAAAAAATCAATAAGACCGGTTATTCACGAATTCCAATATTTACAGAAACAATCGATAATATTGATGGTGTATTGTATATCAAGGATATATTGCCATATATAGAAGAAAAAGAAAGATTTGATTGGAAGAAGCTATTAAGACCGGTGTACTTCGTCCCAGAAACTAAGAAAATAGATGGACTCCTTAAGGATTTTCAAGAGAAACGTGTCCATGTTGCCATCGTTGTTGATGAGTATGGTGGAACTTCAGGGCTGATCACTCTGGAAGATATTATCGAAGAGATCGTTGGTGAGATCAATGATGAGTTTGATGAAAATAACAAACCCTACAAGACGCTTGATAAAAACACTTTTGTTTTTGAAGGAAAGACTTCATTAAATGATTTTTGTAAAGTAGTAGATGTTGACCCATCGGCATTTGAAGAAGTTAAAGGAGAAAGTGAATCCCTAGGGGGGCTACTACTAGAACTCAATGCAGTGATTCCTGCTCCTGGAGAAAAAATCCTGTATGACCAGTATACTTTTACGGTAATAGCGGTTGATAAAAAAAGAATTAAAGAAATAAAGGTTCAGATCAATGACTAAACGTAGAATTTTGGGCAAAGTCGTTATGATCATTTGTGTGCTTTTATTAATCTGCGCTTGCGATACCGAATATACACCTAAGCGTAAGGGCTATAATAGACTAGACCTTCCAACTCATGAATATCAAGGGTTGCCTGATACTTTGCCCTATTATTTCGAATATTCTAAGCATGCTCAGTTGTTAAGAGATACTTCCTATATATCAGATAAGAATTGGATAGAAATATACTACCCAAAGCTATTAGCGAATATCCATATTACCTATGTATCACTTGATGACACTGATCTTAAAGAATTGATAGAGGACGCTTATTTTTTGACTTCTAAACATCAAATCAAGGCAACTGCCATCAGTGATAATATATTGATAACTCGGTCTGGTAAGACGGTCTCTATTGCTGAGTTGGAAGGTGATGTGCCAAGTCAATTTCAGTTTTACACTACTGATTCTGTCCGGCACTTTTTTAGGGGAGCTTTATACTTCAATACCAAAGTGCAAAATGATTCTCTTGCACCTGCGATTGAATATGTCAAGTTAGATGTTATGAATTTGTTAAATACACTTAACTGGCGGGAATAAAACGCAATAAATATTCTGGCTGTAGTCTTGTCAAATTTGGGGATAAGTTTGATAGAAAAATTCTTGAAACAAGGTCTTACATGTATGAACTTTGACAAAGTTCGATTAACTTTTAGTCCTATTTATTTAGAGACTATAATATTTATAAATGGCCGGTTATTTTGATACAGGTGTAGAATTTCTCAAAGGTGTAGGGCCTCAAAAAGCCGCATTGCTCAATAAGGATTTGGGGATATTCACTTATGCTGATTTACTTCAACATTACCCTTTTCGCCATGAAGACCGTACCAAGTTTTATAAGGTCAATGAAGTTAGTGACTCGCTGCCTTTTGTGCAGATTAAAGGAGTAATTCGTAAACTGGAAATTTTAGGGCTAGCTCGAAAGCAACGTTTACGTGCCTTCTTTCAAGATGAAACTGGTGAAATCGAGCTGGTTTGGTTCAAAGGTGTGCAATGGCTTCACAAAAATCTTAAAACTGGAATCCCCTATGTCGCATTTGGCAAAGCGAGCAAGTTTGGTAGCAATTATAATATTGCTCACCCAGAACTAGAAGTTTTGACTCCTTCGCATGATCAACAAGGATATTTACAGCCAGTATATCACTCTACCGAACACTTGAAAAATAAGTTTTTGGATAACAAAGCAATAAGCAAACTTCAGAAGACTTTACTAACTCAGTGCAAAGACAAAATTCCTGAGACGCTTTCTGCTAATATTATTGATCAATTTAGACTGATTTCTAAACGAGAAGCTATTATCAATATTCATTTTCCAAACTCAAATGACGCGCTTGGTAAAGCACGGCATCGATTGAAATTTGAAGAACTATTCTACATTCAACTCCGACTACTCAAACTAAAGCTCACGAAGCAAGAAAAGTATAGAGGTATCGTTTTTAATGAAGCCTCCCTTTTGACCAAGTTCTACAATGATCATTTGCCATTTGACTTAACAAATGCCCAGAAAAAGGTGATTAGAGAAATTTACAGCGATATGAAGTCTGGAAGACAGATGAATAGACTGCTTCAAGGTGATGTAGGAAGCGGAAAGACTATCGTAGGGTTTATTTGCATGTTGATCGCTATCAATGGTGGTTCTCAGGTAGCGATGATGGCTCCAACTGAGATATTGGCCAACCAACATTATGATGGATTAAAACCCTTTGCTGATGCTATGGGGCTGCAGATATCATTATTGACCGGCTCGGTCAAGCAGAAGAACAGAAGGGTTATTCATGCAGATTTAGAAAGTGGTGAGCTCAATATATTGATAGGAACTCATGCGCTACTTGAGGATAAAGTGAAATTCAAAGAACTGGGATTAGCGATTGTTGATGAACAACATCGATTTGGAGTTGCACAACGATCTAAGCTATGGCAGAAAAATAAAACCACCTATCCACATATGCTGGTGATGACCGCAACTCCTATTCCGAGGACATTGGCAATGACCGTTTATGGTGATCTAGATGTCTCTGTGATTGATGAATTGCCAGCAGGTCGAAAACCTATCCAGACGGTTCACCGATTTGACTCAAACAGACTCAAAGTCAATGGTTTCATGAAAGAGCAGCTAGCTTTTGGAAGGCAGGTTTATATAGTCTATCCACTCATAGAAGAGTCAGAAAAATTGGATTTGAAAGATTTGATGGATGGTTATGAAAGTGTTTGTCGTGCATTTCCTGAAGTGCCTATTAGCATAGTACACGGCAAGATGAAGTCTGATGCCAAGGAATATGAGATGCAGCGATTTGTCAAAGGAGAAACCAAAATAATGGTTGCTACTACTGTGATCGAAGTAGGTGTCAACGTTCCCAATGCAAGTGTGATGATTGTGGAAAATGCAGAGCGTTTTGGACTGGCTCAACTTCACCAGTTGAGAGGTCGTGTCGGTAGAGGTGCAGATCAAAGTTACTGTATACTGATGACAAGCTTCAAGTTGAGTAAAGAGGCTAAGACAAGAATAGGGACTATGGTACGCACGAATAATGGTTTTGAAATAGCAGATGTCGACCTCAAGCTTCGAGGTCCAGGAGATGTTTCTGGTACCCAACAAAGTGGCGTAACTGATCTTATTATCGCTGACTTGGCGAAGGATGGTCAACTACTACAAATTGCGCGAACTGCGGTTGTAGATTTACTTGAAAAAGATCCGCACTTAACATCTGAAGAAAATGGCAAGATTCAACAACAAATTGATCGACAGAAAAAATCAGCAATCAATTGGAGTAGGATAAGTTAGGATACTAATTCAAAATCTTCGACCTCCAATTTCTCTCCATTTACCTGAATTTGAATGGCATGAATTCCGGGATAATATCTACGTGTATTGATCAATTTGAAATCATGATTCTTGCTGATATTGATTTGTTCATCTATGTCTAAGCTGACGGCTTTTATCTTGAACACTTTAGGAGTAGTTTTTCCATTGGCCTTTCTGAAATGAACAAGGTAGTCTATCATCAATTCGACTGGTTTATCGCTTTCATTGTGTACTTGAAAAGAGAAATTGATCTTTTCACCCACCTTAATTTTTGAGGGTGTTATCCTAAGATTAGACACCTTGGTTTTGACTTGTTCAAACCCCATTAAATTTAGTGCTTGAGAATCACCTGCTTTGACTAAACTCCTCAGTGCATGTTTCATGATCCACTGGGTTTCTGCTGTCGCACCATAGTTCCATTTTTTGAATGTATCAAGTACTACATTTGGATTGTCTTTAGTAAGATCATTCCAATTATTGGCAACACTCTTTCTTACATAAAGTGAGGAGTCACTTTTGAGGTTTTCCAAAATGGGAAGGATCAAAGATGGATTTTTTTTAAATATCGGAAGTCCCATAGCCCAGGGTAACCTAGGTCGACAGCCTTCACTGGCTAATCTACGAACATGTTCATTTGGGTGTTTAGACCAAAGAAGCATCTGTTTCATGGCTTTTTCTTCATATCTCAGTATGTAAGGTCTTATGGCAAATTCAGCTGTCGAGTACTGAGTGAATAATTCAAGGGCAGACATCGACTCTGTATAGTGATCCATGCCAAACTGTCTAACAACATCCGGGAATATCATCGCATCAAAATCACCAAATTTGTGACAGATAGGTTTAAGAATATTTAGCGTTTCCAGGTAATCCGCTGGCAGAGAATCACGCAGCGTCTTGGCAGAGTGCATAAGCATTTCTTTCAATGGTTTATCACCCCAAGAATCATCAAAAAGGTTGTTGTAGAAACTGATCTGATCAAAAACAGGATATTGAATGACTATTTCCTTTAAAAGTTTCGCGAAGAATGGTCGTTGGAAATATCTATCTTTTAGTGCTTCTGCCATATTCAGTTTTTGGGTTGTTAGTTCTTCTCGGATTTGAAAGATAGCCTTCCTTTTTCTGTATAACAAAATCGTAACCTTTGGCTTCACAATATTTGTTAATTATATATTCTAAGTGAGAGCCACTATCTAATCTGAATATTCGTTGTTGATGTTATATTTATTTATATAAATTTACTCTATGACACTAATCCAGTTAGAGTATATCATAGCTGTTGATAACTACCGCCATTTCGCCAAGGCAGCGGACTCATGTTTTGTGACACAGCCTACGCTTAGTATGCAAATTCAGAAGTTGGAAGATCAACTTGGAGTGGTAATATTTGATCGATCAAAGCACCCTGTGATTCCGACAGATATTGGAATAAAGATCATTTCTCAGGCGAGGGAGGTAGTTAACGAATCGAAACGTCTACAGGAGATCATTGAAAATGAGAAGGATGAAATAGCAGGAGAACTGACAATCGGGGTGATACCAACTATATCCCCGTATTTATTACCCTTATTCATTAATGACTTTATCACTAAATATCCTAAAGTTAGGCTAACAGTTCGAGAAATGGTCACTGGTGATGTGTTAGAAAACATGAACAAAGGCTTACTTGACGTAGGGTTAATCGTCACCCCTACCGGAGATAGTAACTTTAAGGAAATACCAATATTCTATGAAGAGTTTATGGGTTATGTAGGTCATAGACATTCACTTTCGGTTAAGGAAACACTGAGTATTGAAGATGTAGGGTATGATGACTTATGGCTACTCAATGAAGGGCATTGCTTCCGTAATCAAGTCCTCAATATATGTCATCCTGACCCACTCCAAGAGAAGAACAAAAAGTTTAAATACGAAAGTGGTTCTTTGGAAGCTTTGAAAAGAATAGTGGATCAGCATGGAGGTATGACACTGCTGCCAGAACTGGCAACATTGGATTTTGACACCAAATCAAAACAAAAACTTAGGCCATTTGAAGATCCAAAACCAATACGTGAGATAAGCCTAGTTGTGAAGCGATCCTTTGTGAAAAGAAAATTGGTAGAAGCACTCTACGAATCTATCAAAAATTCAATCCCCGAGTATTTGAATAGTGAGAAGAATGGTAAGGTTATTAAATGGAAATAAGATACATGAACTAACTAATAATCATTAGTTAGTTCGAATAATGTCTGATCAATACCAGGGATAACTTTAATGGCATTTTGATAATAAATCTTTTGAAGAACAGAATCTGGCAGATTTAGTCCATACATTTTCCAGTGTGCGTGGCGTTTTCTGTAGTAGTCAAAATACTCATCACTGGTTTCTAATACTCGAAAGTAAGTGTAGTATTCCTCTTTATTATAAGAGTCTTTTCCCATCAGTACCCTGTCTTGATATTTGATAAGCCAAGCTCTAGCCGTCACAGGCTGCCTTCCTAGTTCAGCCAATACAGCACCTATTTCTGTATAGACATTAGGCATTTCATCAAAGAGTCTACCAAGTCGAGCTAAGTCGTTGCCAAACCAACCTAGATGTGCATTGATAAACTTTGTCTTTGGGTGCTTTCTAAATACCCGATGTTGTTCTGCCATTACATCCTCGAAGGATGGGTTCTTTTCAGGATCTTTGTATCGACTTGGGTATTGCTTCAGCTCAAGCCAGCGTTCATTATATTTATCCTTTGGTTTCCAAAAAGCAGCAGGCTCACCTGTATGAATGAGTACAGGGATACCCAATTCCCCACATTTGGCCCAAATAGCATCGAGTCTTGCATCATCTACAGTTATTCTATTGCCATCATTATCTGTTTCGGTAAGACCCAAATTTTTATAAACTTTCAGGCCCCTGACGCCATCTTTGACGGCATGTTCCATCATAGCGAGCGTCTCATTTGGCCAACCCTCGTCATCTAGTTTTTCAAAATCGATATTTAAAAATAAAGCAAAACGATCACCATACTTTTCGTTGACATTATCTAAAGACCACTCAAGATACTTTCCTCGAAAACCACTGAGGTTGACCATGACTTTCATGTTCAATTCATCCATTTCCTTGACCAGCTTATCTAGATTTTGTACCGGCATAGTAAATTGATGATTATGCACATCTATAAATGGAAATTTTGACTTAGTGATAATGTGTTCAGGGACTTTAAGCGTTGAAATAGGCTCATATTCTTCTACATCAAGGACATTTAGTTGATATTGAATCTTACCAATAGACCAGTAAGTAAGACCTAAGAATATTAAAAAAAGCGGTAGAGCAATCCACCACTTTTTCTTAAATAACTGTAACATGAGATATATTTAATTATTGCGTAATGGGAATTGTCACTAAAGTCTTATCCCAGGTGATAATCATTTGTACTCCAGTAGAATCACTGCCAAGCTCAATAGTAAGTTGTTCTACATCTTGAGAATTGCTTTGAACTGGCACATTTACTTTAAGTACATCCAAGTCATAATTGGGTTCGAATGCTCCAAACATACCTAATTCGCTGTTAAGTGATACTTCCCAAGTACTAGCATTCGGAACAACGTACATGCGATAGCTACCAGCAGATATTGATTCACCTGCGAAGTTCACATCTTGGCTAAACGTAATTTCTGTAGCATCATTGGCACCTAGTCTCCAGTACTTTCCATGAGGTAATAAAACCTCTTCAGTTTCTTCACCGAAGATTACCCTCCCTTTTTTATAAGGTTGGCAATACGTAATCTTTACATTCAAATCTTCTGCAGCAATTTCTGCAACGGCTTCTGGGCTATGTGAACGTGTAGTTAGTAACGTATAGCCTATAAATCCGGCAGCAATAAGTACGATTACTCCTACACCAATTAGAATTTTTTTGAGCATGATTTTTTTTGTTTTATTTGATGAAATTTAACGATAATATTCTAAAAGGTTAGTGTTTATAAGTTTATTGGTGTTTTGAAGAACTCTGAGGCAATAATACTCAACTGAAATCAGAGCGATCAGTATTAATACTTTTGATAACAATTCAATAATTTACGCCCTTCAATAATTTATTTTTCGCTAGGCTTATCAGTAATTTTTATAAATTATGAACTTAACCTAAACCCTATCTAATGAAAACAACAACAAAATTTATTGTAATTATGATTCTGGGAGCATTTGCTACTGCATGTGGAGGCGGAGTATCTACTGAAAAGGAAGTGGAATCTGCCGAAATATCCGCTGTAGATTTGTCAACAGAAAGTGCTACTGATTCAGTGGTAGTAGAAATTGAGCAAGGCGTACAAGAAGTGAGTGAAGCAGCCGAAGAAGTGGAGGCCTCAGTAGATGAACTACTTATGGATATTTAAAAATTATTAAAAACTAAAATCATGAGGCTAAGAAATATTGTATTTGTAATCACCCTGCTGTTTTTTGCAGGAAGCACTTTAGCGATGGCCCAAGGGAAAGGCAAAGAGAAAAAGGAACAGGCTAAAGAAAAGAAAGGCAAAAAAGTTAAGAAAGAGAAAAAGGAACTGGCTAAAGAAAAGAAAGGAAACAAAGGGAAAGCCTATGGTAAAAACAAAGGAAATCTGAAAGGTAAGGAATTTGGTCAAGCAAGATCCGAAGCGGCTAGAAAGGGCTCTAAAGAGTTATCGAAAAGTGAGGAGGTAGTGAAAAACTCTAGAGAAAAAATAGCTAAGGCAAAAGAGAAGATCAAGAAACAAAAGGAGAATGGTGAAATTTCGGAAGACGAGTACAAGGCCAAAGAAGAAAAAATCAAACAAGCCGAGGAAAAAGTGAAAGGTCTGGAAATGAAAATTAAGAAACAAAAAGAGAAAATTGAGAAGGCGAAAGATAGTGCTGGTGAAGAAGAAGAGCATGGTGATGACCACGAGCATGGCGAAGACAACAATGGTGATGATGGGTGATTGTCATCAGTAGCGCATAAAAAAGGCTGTCTAAAATAGACAGCCTTTTTTATGCGAAATGGTTGAACTTATTTATCCCCATCATCCCCATCAAAGAATCGATCCTCATCATCAGCACTGTCATCGACCGAGTTTTCAACGAGCTTCTGCCCTATATCCAAAATTTTAAACTCAGTTCTTCGATTGACCTGATGTTGATCTTCGGTTATTGCATCAACAATGATTACTTGGCTTTCTCCATAACCTTTTGCCGTGAGTCTTTCTTTGCTGATTCCTTGTGAGATGATGTATCTCATTGCGGAGTTGGCCCGCTTATCGGACAATGTCAAGTTATAGTCATCAGGTGCTCTTACATCCGTATGAGAGCTCAATTCTATTTTGATTTCAGAATTATCTATAAGTATTTGCACCAGTTTATCTAGCTCTATTTCGGCATCAGATCGGATATCCCATTTGTCAAGATCGTAGTAGATGTTGTCAAGTACAAATACTTTGTTCTTCTCGATCTTCTCGAGTACTAATAGAGTGTCAAAGTGTACGTTAGTCACTAATTTTCTTAATTCTTCTTGCGCAATAGACTTTCCGAAAGTCGTAAATTCTTCACGAGTTTTGAGATATTGGTCTCTTCCTCCAATATGCTCACCAATCATCTGGTAGTGCTCGTGCTCATATACTCGGAACAGAAACTTACCATCATCACCCGTGACCATGTCTTCCAATATATCTCCATTGAAATCTAGTAGCTCCACCTTGGTATTAGGAAGAATAACTAGGCTATCTTCTTTATTGTGCGTCATAGTGATGCCTCTTAAAAAATAGTTCACCACCCTTAAGTTCGGGTCTTCATTGACAAAGGTGTAGATGTCATCATCACCTTCTCCTCCCTCTCGATTGGATGTGAAGAATCCTCGATCCGCCTTGAATAGGTACATTCCGAAATCATCTGCATTCGAATTGACAGGAATTCCCATGTTTTCTATGGTTGTTTGACCATTGCTACGTTTGGCGTAAAACAAATCTAATCCACCAAATCCCGGATGTCCGTCTGATGAGAAATACATGTGGCCATCATCAGAGATGTATGGGAACATTTCGTTTCCGCTAGTGTTGATTGTACTTCCCAAGTTCTTCACTTTGCTATATCGTCCTCTGGATGACTTGCGCGCGGAGTAGATGTCTGTACCGCCTATTCCACCAGAGCGGTTGGAGGCAAAGAAGAGAGTTTTACCATCTCTGCTAAATGCTGGTGACGAATCAAATGAATTCAGCTTATTGATGTTAAGTTGTTTAGGCTCAGTCCAAGTCCCATTTCTATTTCTTGAGCTATAAAGATTCACATCATAAGTGCCTTTCTTTTTGCCATTATTCCCTTTGGCAAAAATCATTGTTTTACCATCCGGTGAGAATGTTACCGAACCATCATTTACATTGTGATCATTGATGATATCACTCAGTGACTTGATAGTTGCACTGTCGATTTTCGCTCCTTTTGTTTTAACCGTGTATATATTGCTAAATGGTGTTCCAGTCGCTTTATAAATTCTGTTAGTCGAAGATCTTGACGAAGTAAAGTATAATTTCCCATCTTCATATACTGGCGAGTATTCTGCCTCTGGCGTGTTAATTTTCTTCAGATTCTTTACGCGGTAATAATTCTTTTTACTTTTTACTTCTTCCAAATAGTTAAGGTTCTCAATTTCGTCATTTGCCTTTTGTAAATACAATTCATTACTTGTACTAGCAATGAATTGATCAAGTTGCTTCCCAGCTTCGTCATACTTCCCGCTAGCTTTGAGTGCGTATGCATAAAAAAATCCTAAAGAATCATTATCCAATTTATTGTCAATTGCCTTTTGATAGTAAGGCAATGCTTTACTGGGACGATTTGACAACCTGTATGATTCTCCTAGATAGAAGTTTGCCTCAGGGTCATCTGGGGATTTTTTTATCAAGTTCTCGTATTGTGAAATACTCTCTTGATATTCCCCACTCTCAAAAGTTTTCTTTGCCTTTTTCGATACACTACAGCTTGATAGCAATAGACCGATCAGAGTGAATATGAATAGTTGGTTTAATATTGACTTAATCATAAGCGCACAAAATAAAAATTATATCGCAGTTAACCGCATTTCTCTATTGTGAAGTTTGTTTTCACTCACAGCGGGATTAAAAATATTTGGCAAGCCAAGTGTTTTCGGCTGGTATGAGCCATTGCTCTTCCAAGCTCTTCTTATCAATAAGGAGGTTGTTGAAGGTTGAAGTATCTTTGGTTATTTTCCCATCTTGCACTTGAGACTTTATATTGTTCATTGGTGTCAAGTGAACTTCATTGTTTACCATGAATGCGATTTTTGTCCGGTCAAATAGATCAAGTTCATATTCCGATGCTATCTTTCTCACGAACGCAACTGAGCTGTCTATGGAACAACCTGTTGTCATATTGATTTGCTCATCAACAGCGATAACTAAGAATTGACCATGAAATACTTTGACGGATGCATGAAGCGTTTTGCCGTGTGCTTCCCAAGTTTCTCCGAATGTTCTCCCTGAGTCCTCTATAGCCACTACCTCATGAGTACTTAGCGATCTATCTGCCTGATAGATCCAAATTCTAGCTTCTGCTGAGATGTCATCAAATGAAACGTACATATTCTTTATTGTTTTACTCATTAAACCGTATCTTATGTAGATAGGTTTCCATTCACGTAAAAATATATAATTCAAAGTTAAGATTCTATGTTGTCAGGCTCAAGACTAATTATATCTGAAAGAATCCGTTAAATGCAATATCAATACATATTGATTAACTGAATATGAAAAAACACATAAAAATTTTGGCTCTTGCGTTGTTATTGATGGGCTGCATCGGAACTGACATAGTAGATGACTTAATCGTGGAATCTAAAGTTGTTGTTGACAACTTGTTAGAATCACTGAAAGTAGGAGATTCCCATCAATTTTCTGCGCAATATTTTGACAATACTGGAGAGGCGTCATTGAAACCCATTGAATGGAAAAGTTCAGACCCAATGATTGTTTCTATCACAATTGAAGGTCTTGCCACTGCGCATCAGAATGGCGAGGTGACTATTACTGCAAGCGTAGCTGATGGTAGCACCATTACTGATTTCTTGCTACAGGCTTCAGAGGTTACAGAAGAATCAAACACAAGTAAAACGGGCTCTTTTAGAGGGTCAAGTGGTTATACAGCGGTAGGCACGGCAACTTTAAAAAAGAATGAAAACGGGGACTTGATATTAGATCTTAGTTCAAATTTCAAAACAAGTTTTGCGCTCGGAACTTTTATTTATTTATCTAATAGCACATCAGGATCAAGTACGCGTTCTGGAGGGCTTGAATTGAATGAAATAAAAAGTAATGGAGCTAAATCATTTAATGTTACTGCCAAAGAGCCAAGTGTCACTTTGGAATCTTACAAATACGTAATTGTCTTGTGTAAACCTGCTAGTATAACTTTTGGATCTGCAGAACTTATTTAATTGATATTAATATGAAAAAATACATTATTCTATCTCTATTGTTAGCTATTGGTGTCGATTATTCATTAATGGCAGGTGGTGGTTGGACTCCCAAAAAGAAAAAGGGGTTTTTTAAGTTTGGACAAAACATACTAAGATCGAATAAATTTTATAGCCCAAGTGGTGATATCATAGACGTAACTACCATCAGCTTGTATACGACTAGTTTATATGGAGAATATGGATTAACTGATCGGTTGGCAGCAATTATGTACGCACCGCTCTTTGTAAGGAATACAATCAATAAAATGGAATCTAGACAGACAGGCATGATTATATCCGATGGCGACATGGCTAATTCAATTGGCGATCTTGATTTAGGGATAAAGTATGCATTGGTGTACAATAAGAAAATAGCAGTAAGTACGAGTCTGACATTAGGAATACCTACTGGAATCACTAGCGGAGGTGAGGGCGAAATATTACAAACTGGTGATGGAGAGTTTAACCAGTTGCTGAAAATCGAAGCAAGTAAATCCTTTTACCCAGTTCCCATGTATGTTTCAGCTGCTATAGGGTTCAATAACCGTACAAAAGGCTTCTCAGAAGAATTTCATTTTGGAGTAGAGGTTGGTTATACTTTTAATGAAAGACTAACGACTACATTTAAGGTATATAATGTTTCATCATTTAAAAATGGAAATTCACCTGCATCTGCAGGAAATGCAATTTTTTCTAACGAAACAGAGTTCTTCTCCTATGGCCCAGAAATCAGCTATAAACTAAAAGGAAATTTTGGAATATCAGGGTCAGCGGCTTATGCCTTATCAGGCAAGAGAATTTTGGCTGCACCAAATTATAACTTGGGTGTATTTATCACGCTTTAGAATTTTATCTACTTAATAGCCGTAGTCCTAGCCACTAAATTTTCAGTGGCTTTATTTTTGGACAATATCTTATCTATTTCAAAATGTAATTTTGGCGACAAAGAGAATGTCAAGTCTATGACAAAGCATTGTTATAACGGCCCATTTTGCAATTATTTTCAAATATATAGCGTTGATTTCCAATAGTTTAAACCAAAAATTAGAAATTATGAAAAAATTATTATTATCAGTTATTGTATTGTCTGCAGTACTAATGAGTTGTGGAGATGATGACTCTCCTTCTGCTGCATTGACTTCAGATCTAACGCTTAATATTTCAGGCCTAGAAAACTTAGGAGATGATTATATATATGAAGGTTGGGTTATTGTGGAAGGAGCTCCTGTCTCAACTGGAACTTTCTCTGTTGATGAATCTGGTGCTTTGTCGAATAATTCATTTTCTATTACTTCAAGTGTCTTAGAACTTGCCTCCAAGTTTGTGTTATCTATTGAGCCAGTTGGTGAAACTGGAGCTGCAGCACTAGCTCCTTCGAATACTAAGATTTTAGGTGGTGATTTCACAGATAATTCTGCTTCAGTCAACATTATGGACGGAGCAGCTTTTGGAACTGGATTTGGTGCTGTGGGTGGAGACTACATATTGGCGACACCTACCTCTTCAGCTACGGATGATGAATTGAAAGGTGTTTGGTTTTTGAATAATAGCACAGGGTCAGCCGTGGCAGGATTGACTAATCTACCGGATTTATCAGAAAATGCAGGATGGACTTACGAAGGTTGGGTTGTCGTAAATGGAACACAGGCATATTCTACTGGTACATTTAATAAAGCGAGCGGAGCCGATGATAATGCTACTACTTCATTGACTAAGGGAACCGATGGAAATGGACCTGGATATCCAGGAGAAGATTTTCTTAACAACTTGCCAGATGATTTTCCAACGGATCTTTCTGGAGCAGTTGTAGTTGTATCTATTGAGCCTGTTCCAGACAATAGTGCTAACCCATTCACATTAAAACCATTGCTCGGAGAAGTACCAACTACTCCAGTAACTGGAGTAGTATACTCTGCCAGTAATATTGCTGCTGGAACATACCCTTCAGGGACAGTTACGAGATAAGATCATAGTTTAGTGCGGTTGATAGATAAAGAGGTTTTCCGTAAGGAGACCTCTTTTATCATTAATAGAATTTATATTTGTGAATGCAATTGGACATCTCAACACCAGCTTTATTATTCCCAGCAATTACATTGCTCTTACTAGCTTTTACAAATCGCTTTTTGGCACTAGCAACACTCATCCGTAATCTACATGCGAAGTATCAAGGCAATCCTGATCATGAGATTATATATGATCAAATCAAAAACCTCCGGATACGATTAAATATGATTCGATATATGCAGGGGTTTGGAATATTAAGCTTTTTATTGACCGTGTTATGTATGTTTCTGTTATTTCAAGACTTAGCAGCTAGCGCAAATTATGTGTTTGGCACTAGTTTGATATCTTTATTGATTTCACTGTTTGTATCCTTAATTGAAATTCAACTTTCGACTAAAGCATTGAATCTGGAATTGAGTGATATGGAAAAAAATAAATTTAAATAATTTCAATTAATCAGATTGGTTCTCCCCGCTGTATATTGATTCGATTTTATCACGATCTTCTTTAGAAATATCTGGATTATTTAGAAGTTTCCACGCGTCTCCAGACGATTTGATGTTATATTTCTCGATGATACTATTTGCTCGCTCTTTTTTTATTTTTGTCCTTGTTAAGACAAGAATACCTATCTGAATGAGCATTACCCCTACAATAACTATAATCAATAATGTCATTTTTGTAAATTACTTTCGTAAATGCCATATGAATTTAGTCTTTTAGTAAAGAACATCTAAATGATAGGAAAAATAAAAGCTTTGGAATTAATAGCCAAAGAACTAGAGCCCGATAGTAATGCTCGAAAACATATAAGAAAGCAGGTAATAAACCAAACCGAAAAATTTCTTGAGGAGATAGATTCAAGTAATGCTTTTGATAATTCGTCCATGAAAAGTGATACGGTATCAAAAGAAGAAATATCTGAAGAACCTACATCCATAGAAAAATTAGTGCAAACAGTATCTGTACAACTTGATCAAGATGGTATTAATCCTGCATCTGGGAATCACCTTGGATATATCCCTGGTGGAGGCATATATGCTTCTTCCTTGGGCGATTATTGGACTGATATTACCAATAGGTATGCGGGTGTTTATTTTGCCAATCCTGGCGCTGTAAGAATGGAAAATCGATTGATTCGATGGATGATATCAGAGATGGGTTATCCTGAGTCTGCCTTAGGAAATCTTGCGTCAGGAGGAAGTATTGCTAATCTTACGGCAATTGTTACTGCTAGAGAGCACCATAAAGTCACTGTTGACAAAGTGAAGAAGTCCGTAATCTACTTGTCTGAGCAGGCGCATCACTGTATCATAAAAGCAATTAAAATTGCAGGACTGTCGGAAGCGCATATTCGATACATCGGAATAGACGAGCAATCGCGAATAAAAACGCAACATCTTATTAAGATGATCAATGCGGACATATCAAATGGACTTTCTCCTTTTTTATTAGTTGGATCTGCTGGGACAACTGATACTGGTGCTATTGATCCATTGCAAGAGTTGAGTGAGATTTCAAAGCAATATGGTCTATGGTATCATATTGATGGTGCTTATGGTGCGTTTTTTAGGTTGACGGAAGAAGGTAAGGAAAAGCTTAAAGGCATTGAGAACTCTGATTCTTTAGTTTTGGATCCGCATAAAAGTTTATTTATTCCTTATGGATTGGGAGTAGTACTTGTCAAAAATGGAAACGCATTAAAAAAGGCCTTTTCTGAAAGTGCAAATTATCTTCAAGATCTAATAGAAATTGATGATGAAGTTTCTCCTGCAGATGTTTCTCCCGAACTTACGAAACCCTTTAGGGGATTGCGATTATGGCTGCCTCTAAAGCTCCATGGACTGCGTCCTTTTAGGGCGGCTTTAGACGAGAAATTGCTTTTGGCAAAGTATGCCTACCAAAAACTTAATGAAATGAAGGGATTTCATACTGGACAGTTTCCACAACTTTCAGTGGTCACTTTCTGGTATGAACCTACATCGGGAGACATCAATCAATTCAATGAAGACTTGGTAAAAGAAATCCATAGAGACGGGAGAGTATTTCTTTCAAGTACAAAGATTAAAGGACGTTTTACGCTTAGATTGGCAATACTGGTATTTAGGACTCATTTGGATACAATAGATTTGGCTCTAACCATTCTTCAGGAAAAAGCAGCATATTTAGAAAAAGAACTTAACAAATGAATTTTCATACAAGAAAATGGGTGAAGCCTGAAGACCTCAATCCTAACGGTTCTCTCTTTGGGGGAAGCTTATTGAAATGGATAGACGAAGAAGCCGCTATTTATGCCATCATCCAGCTGGATAATCATCGTTGTGTCACCAAGTATATGTCCGAAATCAATTTTGTAAGCTCTGCTAAGCAGGGCGACATTATTGAAATGGGAATGGAAGTGATAACATTTGGGAACTCATCGTTGACACTGAAATGTGAAGTGAGAAACAAGCTTTCTAGAAAATCCATCTTAATAATTGAGAGCATTGTATTCGTCAGTTTGGATGAAGATGGTAAGCCTATTTCACATGGTAAGACTCAAGTAAGTTATATCAAAGATAGATTTGCTGGTGAATAATATCTACCAGAGGTTACAATTATCAGTTTTGATAATTTTTGAAAGTGGATTCATTTTAATATGATTGTAGGTTGGTAAATAAAATAGTGAGGATATGAGTAATGCGTTAAATGAAGCAACACTTGGTGCTGGATGTTTCTGGTGTATTGAAGCGGTCTTTCAAGAGTTGAAAGGGGTAGAGTTAGTTAAGTCAGGATATAGTGGTGGACTAGTGATGAGCCCATCTTACGAGCAAGTGGCGACAGGAACAACGGGACATGCTGAAGTGGCAAGAATCACCTTTGATCCATCGATTATTTCTTTCAAAGAGCTCTTAGAAGTTTTCTGGAAGACGCATGATCCAACTACTCTCAATAGACAAGGTGAGGATGTGGGAACTCAATATCGATCAGCGATATTTTATCATGATGATAGTCAAAAAAAAATGGCAGAACACTTTATGAATGAGTTGGAGAAGTCTGGAGCTTTCGATACACCAATAGTTACAGAGATATCACCATTGAAAAAGTTCTATGAGGCAGAAAATTATCATAATGATTATTACAAATCGAACACTTCTGAGCGTTATTGTGAGATGGTGATAGCGCCCAAAGTAGCGAAGTTTAAAAAAGCCTTTGATGATAAGTTGAAATGATGTTGACATTGTTGCCAACGGGCTTTTTAGAGTCATTCACCTGCGCTGAGATTTTTCCATCATAAAAATATGGCATTTAGGCATTTCCGGCTTTGATTATAGACATCACTTTTAGACCTTTGTCAGGTATATTAATCCCTAACTCACAATGCGTTATAAACAGATCACCACTGCCCTAGTTATTTGTCTTTCGATCTTTCAGATTTCCTTTGCACAGGAGAATAGCACAGAAGTCGTTGACCAATCTCTTGACCAAAGATTCAATTCCTTAGTTGAGAATTCTGAGACGTTCAATGAATATAAGGTTATTAAAAAGACAACTCTTAATGAGTTTTGGAAGGTTGTTTCAGATTCTGTAGCTCTAAGTGAAGAATCTAGAAAGTCCGGTCTAAGCACTATTAAAATCAAACAGCGTCAAATTGAAGATTTGAATCTGATAGTAGCGAATAAAGACAAAGAATTAGCTTCAGGAGAAGAAGAGAAATCAAATATTTCTGTATTAAGTGGAGACTTTAATAAATCAACTTATGCCATAGTCAGTGTCATTATTCCATTGGTTTTACTGTTGGTGATTGGGATTGTAATCGTTAAGATGAAAAGTGATAATAGTAAAACAGTGGCTTCACAAAAAGAACTTTCCTCGCTGACAGCAGAATTTGAAACTCATAAAAAGTCTGCATTAGAGATCCAAATGAAGTTGAAAAGAGAGCTGCAAACAGAATGGAATAAGTTGGCTGAACTATCAAAAAAGCCATAATCTCTTAAAGAGTTACGCCTATCTTCTAACAATAAAACTTGATGACTATGATAATAAGGAAATTGTTGATGTTGACTTTTGTTCTTGCCAGTTCATTTCTAATGGCACAAGTGCAATCAGGGAAAGCCTCATACTATGCCGACAAGTTTGAAGGTAGGCTTACGGCAAGTGGTGTTAAGTATAAACATGGCAAACTTACTGCAGCTCATAAGCTCCTTCCTTTTGGGACAAGAGTCAAAGTCACCAATCTTTCTAATAATAAAACAATTGAAGTTGAGATTAATGATCGCGGACCATTTGTAGCAGGTAGAATCATTGATTTATCTAAGTCTGCAGCTGAAAAGCTAGACTTTATCCATTCAGGGGTGACAGAGGTCAAAGTAGAGGTTATAGATCACGGGGATGGAAAAGGTGGAGGACAGGTAAGGCCGGGTCATCACAACGAAGTCACTGAAAAAGAATTTTACTCAATGCGGGTCGATCGTTTAAACCCGAAAGGCCATGGTGTGCAAATCGGAAGTTTTAGAGAAATGGTCAACTTGGTAAGACTTACTCAGAACCTCAAATCATCCTATCATAAGCAGGTAACGGTTCAAGTAAAATTGGTGAACGACACAAAAGTTTACAACATCATAGTCGGTCAATTTTCTTCAAGAGAAAAAGCAGGTCATTTTAAGTCCAAGTTAAGGAAGCGTTATCCAGATGCTTTTGTTGTGGCTTATTCCAAATTATAGCAATGAGCGTAGATCCACTTTATAATCTCAAGTATCCTATTGGCCAATACGATGCTCCTGAAAGTATATCGCGTGAGCAAATCGATTTTTGGATAGAACAAATCACGTCATTGCCGATAAGACTGAAAAGGTTGGTCGAAGAAATTACTGAAGATCAGCTCAATACGCCATATCGACCTGATGGCTGGACCATTCGTCAAGTGATTCATCATATTCCGGACAGTCATATAAATAGCTATATTCGTTTCAAATGGGCACTTACTGAAGACAATCCAACTATCAAAGCTTATCATGAAGACCGCTGGGCAGAATTATATGACTCTAAAGATCAGCCTATTCAGATTTCTTTAGATTTCCTGTCAGCTGTTCATGGTAAACTATCACTGATGCTTAAGGGGCTCTCAGAAGAGCAATTGAAAAGAACATTCGTACATCCCGATTCAGGGGAAAAGATGCCACTTGATCGGAACATAGGCATGTATGCTTGGCATGGAGAGCATCACCTAGCACATATCAAATCGATTGTAAATCAATAGCTTAATGCAGGAAATTCTAGCCTCAATCATTGAGTACGCCAAAGTAATTCCTATTACCGAGTTGATGGGCCTTATCTTAGGGCTTCTTTGTGTCTATTACTTGATTAAAGAAAGTGTTCTTACATTTGTTTTTGGGATAGCATACGTGATCATCTCATTCTTTGTGTTTTGGGAAATTCAGCTGTATGGTGATTTTATTCTACACTTCTTTTTTCTAGTTCTCAATATATATGGCTGGTACTATTGGGTCAGAGGAAGTCAAGGAAAACAGGAGCAGGTACAGATTACAAGAACTGGGTTAAACTCCTCGATCATTTTGGTAATTATCACGCTGGTGGGGGTTTTTATTTTTGGATTCTTCCTAGAAAACATCAATTACATATTTCAAGGAATCTCTCCTTCTTCGCTTCCTTATTGGGATGCAACGACTTCGATTCTAAGTGTGACAGGGATGTGGCTTACTGCAAGAAAACGCATTGACAATTGGTATTACTGGTTGATCGTAGATATTCTTGCTTCAATTATTTACCTGTATAAAGGCATCTATTTTTACTCCTTCTTATATTTGATATATATAGGAATGGCAGTAGCCGGATATCTTGCATGGAAGAAATCAATGAACGCACAAACCGCGTGAAAAAAGTAGTCATCATAGGCCCAGAGTCTACTGGAAAAAGCACGTTAGCGTCATTGCTAGCGAAATACTATAATACCTCATGGGTGCCAGAATATGCGCGCGAATTTATCGAACGACTTGAGCGTCCCTATATAGAACGAGACCTGAGAGATATTGCCAAAGGGCAAATATTGGCCGAGGATCGAGAAGAAAAGCATGCCAAGAATGTATTGATCTGCGACACGAACTTATTAGTTATTAAAGTATGGAGTGAACATAAATTTGGGGCGTGTTATGAGGAGATAATTGAGCAAGTAAAAACTAGAAAATACGATTTATACATATTAGCAAATCCAGATATTCCTTGGAAGGAAGATCCACAGCGTGAGCACCCTCAGATGAGAGAGTTTTTCTATGATATCTATAGGGAAGAGATTAAAAAGTCAGGTGTTCCCTATGTTGAATTGACGGGAGAAGAGTTCTACTTTCGAAAGTTGATGGCCGTAAGTGCGATAGATAGATTGCTCAGAGATTCTTAAGATTTGTCGGGAGACACCCACTTGGTAGTCTTTTCAAATCTGTAAGACTCCATCATCGATAGAAGTTCACTAGGGTCTTCACTAACCAATACCATTTTTCGATTTTCTTCTTTTAGAAACTTCTCCTTCACCATATGATCTAGCTGTGCAATCAAGTGATCATAAAACCCATTAACATTTAGAATACCAATTGGCTTCTGTATGATTGATAATTGTACCCAGGTAAGTATTTCTCCCAGTTCCTCTAGCGTACCAAACCCTCCAGGCATTGCGATGAATCCATCTGCTAATTCTGACATCTTTAGCTTTCGTTCATGCATAGATTCTACCTTAATTAGCTCTGTCAATCCCTCATGCCCAACTTCCCAGTCAAAAAGAAAATTCGGGATAATACCGGTAACTTCTCCACCATTAGCCATTACCTGATCTGCTATGATTCCCATAAGGCCAACATTACCACCTCCATAAACCAATCGTTTATCTTGCGCAGCGATGGTCTCTCCTAAAATTTTTGCTTTTTCAGAATAGATAGAATTATCACCACTACTTGACCCACAAAACACACAAACGTTCTTCATATTCGAATTTTTTTTACCAAATTATACTCGCTCATAAATGTAAACAAAAAGCCAATATCATGACCATAAGACAAAATATTTCATCTGGAGCTCCTTGGGAAGATATCGTTGGATATTCTAGAGCTGTAAAAATAGGGAATACGATCGAAGTATCTGGAACTGTTGCTGTCAGAGAAGGGGAAATAGTCGGTAAAGATGATGGCTACTTACAAACACAATGTGTACTGGAGATTATCGAAAAAGTGCTTGCCAAAGCAGGAGCTTCTCTAGAACATGTTGTCCGTACCAGAATGTATGTGACAGATATCTCACAATGGGAAATGATAGGGAAGGCTCATGGAGAAGTCTTTGGTATGATCAAACCAGCAACTAGCATGATAGAGGTCAGTAATCTCATAGATCCTGATTACTTAGTAGAGATAGAGGTTTCTGCTGTGATAGAGTAGTTGATTAGCTTTCGATATCATCTGTCTTTTCTTGTAGATATAGTAATTCTTGAACTGCAATGGATTCTAATAATCATTGGAAGTACTTTACTCGAAGTTGACAATTCTTCGACATAAGGATATTGCGTGTTCGTAATTCAAATATTTCTATAACTCATCATGCCTGTATTAGATTTCAGTCATAGTGACTAACTGAGTTTATAAATCAGAGGATATGGGGATGAAATTATTTCTTCTTTTTATTCACTAAATATACTCCACCTACGATCGCTATCATACCAATGTAGTGACCTGGTAGTAAAACTTCACCATCGACTAATCCCCAAATGACCGCGACTATAGGTACCAGGTAGGTTACCGAACTGGAAAACACGGGAGAGGTGATTTTTATGAGATAATTAAAAAGGACTAAGGCTATAGCAGTTCCTAATACACCAAGAAGAGTTAAGTAACCAAGTGATGAGTAGGCCAGCTCGTGATTTGAAACTTTACTAACGAAGTCAGTCATTGTCAATAGATAAACCACCGTCATTGGCAAAGTCAATAACATCGCCACAGAAGTAATGGTAAGAGCGCTCAAATCTGCTATTCGATACTTGATTAAGTTTACATTAATTCCATAACAAAGAGTTGCTCCCACAATATAAAGTGCGTAGAAATTGAGAGATGCAAAGCCACCGTCCGATCCCGCCATAATTAGCATGATTGTTCCCACTAGTCCAATCAAAATTCCAACCACTACATTTCTTGACATGGATTGCTTGTAGACCAAAACTCCGATAAGTAGGACGAAAAAAGGAGTAATAGCATTAAGTGCTCCTGCAATAGAACTATCGATTCCGGTTTGCGCTTTGGCGAAGAGAAATGCAGGAATAAAACTGCCAACCATGCCTACAAAAAAAAGCATTAAAAAATACTTTTTCTGAAGAGATCCCAACTTACGAATAGCGAATGGAGCAAGGAAAAGCCCCGCAGATATCACGCGAATAGCACCTACTTCACCAGGCGCGAAAACTAATAGTCCACGTTTGATAAGTATGAATGAACTACCCCATATTAAGGCAAGGATAACGAGTATTAACCAAGAAATGAGTTTGTTATTATTTGCCATAAGAATTGATGATTTCAGGTGGCAAATCTAAACTATTTGAGATGACTATTGTGTCTGGACTACTGCATTTATAACCGCTGGATTAAGCCGGCATAAACGCTCCCTCAAAAGCATATCCAATTTCATCAAGAATTTCAAGGACTTCTTCATATGTCGGTGTTTCTACCAACCTTGATCTAAATGGTTTGAAGTTTGGAATTCCCTTGAAGTAGTTTGTGTAGTGCCTGCGCATTTCAAATATTCCCTGTCGCTCACCTTTCCATTCCACAGAGAATTTTAGGTGCTTTTTAGCTACTGAAATACGATCTTCTAAAGATGGTGGAGGCAATGTTTCACCAGTGGCCATAAAGTGTTTGATTTCATTGAAAATCCATGGATATCCAATTGAAGCCCGACCAATCATAATACCATCTACACCATATCTGTTTTTGTATTCTAGAGCCTTTTGTGGACTATCTATATCTCCATTTCCAAAGATAGGAATGTGGATGTCTGGATGATTTTTGACTTCTGATATCATGGTCCAGTCAGCTTCTCCCTTATACATTTGAGCTCTGGTTCTACCATGTATCGATAGTGCCTGTACCCCAACATCCTGAAGTCTCTTCGCAACTTCTATGATTTGGATCGTTTTATCATCCCATCCTAACCTTGTTTTTACAGTGACGGGCAGTGAGACTTGCTTTACTATCTCATCAGTCATCTTTTGCATCTTAGGCAGATCAAGTAAAATCCCGGCTCCTGCTCCTTTACCCGCTACTTTCTTTACAGGACATCCATAATTTATATCTACTATCTCTGGATTAGCAGCTTCTGCTATAGCAGCGGCTTCTCTCATTGGATCAATTTTGTCTCCAAATATTTGAATACCTATAGGCCGTTCATAGTCGTATATGTCGAGTTTTTGAACACTTTTTACAGCATCACGGATCAATCCATCTGCAGAAATAAACTCTGTGTACATTAAATCAGCTCCGTTCTCCTTGCAAACAGCTCTGAATGGAGGATCACTCACATCTTCCATCGGTGCGAGCAGCAACGGAAATTCCCCTAATTCTATATCTCCTATTTTGACCAAAAGTGTATATTTGTCGTTCACTGCAAATTTAATTAATTATGTCAACATTCGATAATAAGCTGACTTGGTCCTCAAAATTTTCTCCTAGTGTTGGATCAATTAGTTTGCTTTTGGTTTCGTTTGTCGGATTTATGGTGATAGGACCTCTTATCGGAATGCCCTTAGGGATGCCCTTCTACGATGGGGATGTGAGTAGCTATTATGAAGCCATTTTGTCCAATCCAATGGGCAATGACTCTTTTAAGTTACCATTGTTTATTTTACAAGGCACCGCTTCTATCATAGGGTTTGTCATTTTTCCAGCACTTTTTATGATATTCTATGAGCGTCAAACGATCAATGTCTTTTTTACTAAAATAAAATTTTCAAGTAAACTTCTTTTACTCACCCCTGTGATTGTGTTGGCCTTTATGGGGGTAAATTCATTATTTGTAGAATGGAATTCTAATTTATCACTTCCAGAATTCCTTAGTGGATTTGAACAAACGGCCAGAGCATTTGAAGATCGCGCCATGGAAATGACGGTTTATCTTACCCATTTCGATTCTTTTGCGATGTTTTTTCTTGGGTTCATAGTGATCGCAATTATACCAGGTATTGGCGAAGAGTTAGTCTTTCGTGGATTTCTACAAAATTATTTACACAAATCGACTAAGAACGTTCATGTTGCTATCTGGCTGTCCGCCTTCTTATTTAGTGCGATGCACATGCAGTTTTTCGGTTTTGTTCCTAGATTACTATTAGGAGCACTTTTTGGTTATCTATATTACTGGTCTGGAAATCTTATTGTACCTATTCTAGCGCACGCCTTCAATAATGGGTTTACAGTCCTTATGATGTATTTAAATCAACAATCGATTATTAATTTTGACGTTGACTCGACTGAAAGTGTTCCACTATCATATTTTATTATTTCGACAATAATCACTTTTTTCTTGGTGTTCGTTTTTAGAAAATTTAGTATTGAACACTTAAGAAGAAATAGATGATCTGGCAAAAAATATTTAGTGATGCACTAGAGCATCGTGTACATATAGTTAAGGATGTATTATTCGATCAAGGAATAAATTCAGTGATTGTTAACAAAAAGAACTCTGCTTATAATAATTTTGGACAGTTCGAACTGCAGGTAGAACCAGATAATGTAATCAAATCAATAAAAATAATATCGGATGACATCAGTTTTAAGTAAGTACAATAACCTCACACAAAGAGTCATAATGGCACTAATAGGAGTCGCTATTACCGGTGTTTCTTTGGTTTATAGCGAGTGGGCTTACTTTGCATTATTCATGATTATCTGCACGCTGACTCAACTCGAATTTTATAAACTAACAGGTTTAGATGGGATGCTTCCTTTGAAATCATACGGAACGGCTA
Organism: Cyclobacteriaceae bacterium; assembly: GCA_034112085.1. Classification (GTDB taxonomy): domain Bacteria; phylum Bacteroidota; class Bacteroidia; order Cytophagales; family Cyclobacteriaceae; genus JAWUWD01. The sequence continues at coordinate 15,266 of JAWUWD010000038.1, read as the reverse complement.
TAGGACTGATGATATACACGATTACCTTTTTGGTGGAAAAGGGAGATATAAGTTATCGCTACTACTTTCTTATTTTCCCGTTAGCATTCGGGATCTTCCTAATAAAACTCTACAGGAAAACTGACAAAAAACCCTTTACAAATATTGCCATTACGTTCCTTGGGGTGATTTACGTTGCTGTACCCTTTTCATTATTGCATGTAGCGACATACTGCATGGGACATTATAGCTATGAGATTGTCCTGGGTATGCTTATAATCCTTTGGGCAAGTGATTCTGGTGCATATTTCGCAGGGACTCTGTTCGGAAGAAGAAAATTGTTCGAACGAATTTCTCCCAAAAAATCATGGGAGGGAAGTATAGGCGGAACGATCGTGGCCTTGGCAATCGCTTATGGTATATCTCAAATATTTCATGACCTGGAACTATGGCAGTGGATGATTGCTGCAGTTCTTATCGTGGTAGCCGGTACTTATGGAGACTTGGTCGAGTCTCTTTTCAAACGGAGTATGGCGGTGAAGGATTCAGGAGCAAGTATCCCTGGACATGGAGGGTTTCTCGATAGATTTGATGGACTTTTACTCTCTATTCCGTTTTTTGTAGCCTTCCTATTGATATTCTAAATTGATATTAGGGTGTTTAGTTTATTATTTCTATAGCTTTGCGCCATCAAAATTTTAACTACACTATGAGTTATAAAGAACCTGCCCCTATTACGGATAACGAAAATCCTTTTGAGTCCATGATGTCAAGGTTTAAAATCGCTTCTGAAGCCCTTGGGTTAGACGAAGAGGTTTACAATGTTTTAAAGTCCCCTGCTAAACAAGTTACTGTATCACTCCCTGTCACTATGGACGATGGGTCCATCCGTGTATTCGAAGGTCATCGAGTAATTCATTCAAACATATTAGGTCCTTCAAAGGGCGGTGTTCGTTTCGATCCAGATGTGCATATTGATGAAGTGAAAGCTTTGGCTGCGTGGATGACTTGGAAATGTGCCGTAGTAGATATCCCTTATGGTGGAGCCAAAGGTGGTGTAAGGTGTAACCCAAGAGAGATGTCTGCCGGTGAAATCGAAAGACTCACACGAGCATACACGCAATCAATGCTAGAAGTATTCGGTCCTGATAAAGATATTCCAGCTCCTGACATGGGTACAGGTCCAAGAGAAATGGCTTGGATGATGGATACTTATTCACGTGCGGCAGGAAAAACTGTAAACTCAATGGTCACAGGAAAACCTTTGGTATTGGGTGGATCACTAGGAAGAACAGAAGCAACAGGGAGAGGAGTTATGGTATCGGCACTTGCAGCCATGGAAAAGTTACAAATAAACCCATACAACTCTACTGCCGCGGTACAAGGGTTTGGAAATGTAGGATCATTTGCTGCCTTACTATTGGAAGAAAGAGGCGTTAAAGTAGTGGCAATAAGTGATATCTCTGGGGCATATTTGAACCTGGATGGAATCAACATCAAAGAAGCGATAGCTTATCGTGATGATCATAAAGGATCATTGGAAGGCTTCAAAGGTGCTGAAATTATCCCTGCCGATGATTTACTGACTTTGGAAGTGGATGTGCTGATTCCTGCAGCTAAAGAAGATGTAATCACTGCGCACAATGCGAGAGCAATCAGAGCTAAACTAATAGTAGAAGGTGCAAACGGACCGACCTCATATAAAGCCGATGCGATCATCAACGAAAAAGGGATAATGGTTGCTCCGGATATCTTGGCGAATGCTGGCGGTGTGACAGTATCTTACTTCGAATGGGTACAAAACCGATTGGGATATAAATGGACAAAAGAGCGGGTTAATAGAAGATCTGATAGGATCATGAAAGATGCGTTTGAGAATGTTTATAAGACTTCCCTTGAATATAATGTGCCCATGCGAATAGCGGCATACATAGTGGCAATTGATAAAGTTGCTAAAACATATAAATATAGAGGGGGTTATTAAACCTTTCTAATATCTCATTGTAAATTGGAATCATGACTATACATAAAGAAGGAAGGACATTATTATTTGTGCTACTCATCGTATTTGCCGCAATTGGCTACTCTGTTAGCTATTTCTTCCCTACTAATACATTGTTACTCAATGGAGTGATAGGGGCGAGCATAGTCTTCTACTTGATTATTTTACAATTTTTTAGACATCCAAACAAGACCATTGATATCAATGAAAATCATATCATCGCTCCTGCTGATGGAAAAGTTGTGGTGATTGAGGAGGCTGAAGAGACAGAGTATCTTCATGAAAAAAGGCGTCAGGTATCTATATTTATGTCTCCTATCAATGTCCATGTCAACCGAATGCCTATTGCAGGCGTGATCAAATACTTCAAATACCATCCTGGGAAGTACCTTGTAGCTTGGCATCCTAAGTCGAGCACAGAGAACGAGAGAACTACAGTAGTTGCTGAAAACAAGGCAGGTGTTCAGATCCTATTTCGTCAGATCGCTGGCGCATTGGCTCGAAGAATCAAATGGTATGTTAAAGCTGAGGACCAACTCGAACAAGGACAAGAATTTGGCTTTATCAAGTTTGGATCTAGGGTAGACCTTTACTTACCACTTGATGCTAAGATCACTGTCAATATCGGTGATAAGACCGTTGGTGGTAAGACCGTAATTGCAGAGCTTTCTTAGCGATTGCTCTTAGACAAAAACACTTGATGCAAGTCTAGCACTCTAGGAAGTACAGGTGTGGCCGAGTCATTAGCAACCACATAGTCTGCCATCTTCACAGATGTTTCCCTATCCATTTGCTTATCAATGATGGCCATTATTTGAGCTTCACTACGCTGTGGGTCTCTACTTTTGATCCGATCTATTCTCACTGATTTTGGAGCAGTCACTACCAAAGTGAAATCCATGTATTGATGACTCCCCATCTCAAACAATAAAGCTGCTTCTTTGATCACGTAAGCGTCACCTTTATGTCCAGCTATCCAATCTTTATAATCGATAGCTACTGCAGGATGAACCAAGCTGTTGAGTAGTTCTAGTTTTTCTGAATCATGAAAAGCATTTTTCGCCAGATATTGGCGATCGAGATTACCAGATTTATAGGCTTTGTCAGAAAATTCGGAGATGATGTCACTCTTGAGCTTATTATCATTATTCATCAGCCACTTGGCACGATCATCAGCTGAATAAACGGGTACACCGAGTGTATTGAATATTTTGCAAATGATGCTTTTTCCTGCACCAATACCACCAGTAATACCAATTTGGAGTGGACGATTACTCATAGATAACTTTCATCAACTGAGAGGTGCTGTCTAGCTTTATCTCAGCAATTTGTTCGGGATAGTTTCTGATAGATAGCTCTACAGTAGAATCTTCTTTATTAAGTGTTTCAGGTAGAGCAACCACATGGATTTGATCTTTGTCAACGCTGGCTTGAGCTGATCTAGGAATGCTATAGGTCACATTAACAGTACTATCAATAGCGTAAATATTGGACGGAATGCTGTCTGCCACAAGTAGACTTGTGGTATAAGATACCGTTACATATTCTTCCACCTCAAATTCCACATTGATGTTTTCTGGAGTTACCTCTAGAAGGGACTGTTGGAAGCCCCTGATCTCAAACTTGATATCATCATCAAAGGGCTCATCGATATTTTGTTGACTAATCCTTATTGGTAAGTTTGGGGGTAGTTGCGTGATGATAGATATAGGGCCCATGATCGTGACTGAGTCAGGATCGATTATGAGATTACTGGTGATTCGGTAGTTGTTTTTAATGTCAATGGATAAGCTATCAGCGAATATCTTAAATGTGCGTGAAGACTTCTGATCTATATCAAGGAACAAAGTATCCGTGATGACATAGTTGACTTGGAATTGCGGTAGCTGATCATTGATATTGGCCAATAAGGAGGTGCCAATAATCTTGGGAGTCGTAGATGGGTTTTCTAGAGGAACTCTGATAGGAATGAGCCCAATTGAAAATGTTTTTCTAAATATATTCCACCCGATACCGTTGACGTTAATTTGCACCTCATCGGGCAATTTTTTGATTACCACATATTGTTCAGCGGGGTAGTCAAATACGATGGGGTAATTGAGATTGGTGGAATATTCCTTATTCAAGGATTGAAATAACCAGAAAACTGATGCTGCCATAATAGACAGTATAATAGCTTTCCAGTTATTTCCTTTTGGGGAGCTGATGTTTTGCAATATGTTCTTGAAAGCTCCCACTGATATTATTTAGCTGGCTCTATACCTGCAGTCGAATCTTTAGAGATGGCAGTCTTTTGGAAAGTGATTTTGCTTCCTCTATCAACGTCAAGTATTACTGTCGTATCAGATACCTCTACTACTTTACCTTTGATACCACCGATAGTCACTACAGCATCTCCTTTTTTGATTTCTTCTATAAATTTCTTTTGATCCTTTTGCTTCTTCTGCTGTGGTCTGATCATGAAAAAGTAAAATACTAAGGCAATTCCAGCAAAGAAAATAATGTTTTGGATGCCGAAGCCAGAACCTTGTTCTGCTTGTAGCAATATTGAGTTGAGCATGTTATAGTTTATAATTTGAACAAAATAAACGAATAAAAACAAACATCCCAACCGCTTTGAGAAAGGATTGGAATGTCCGTTCACTTGACTTCATTTTGAACATGGATGATTAGCAATAATGTCCATATGATTAAGTGTCAAATTCACCAATAGACTTTCGAAATATAATATTTGAGTTTGCAAGCGCTAACTACTATCTCCATGGTCTTGCCTTGAGATAGTTTATGCTTAAGCCCACCTAATTCGTACGTTTACTGTATCTGCATCTTTCTAGGTTCTTTTTATAGCACTTTCACTTGGTGGTATTTTACATTTGGCGGAACAAAAAAATAAATAAAAGACTTATGGAATTATTAAAAAAATCATTGATGGTACTACTTCTTAATGCTACTGTTTTAGTAGTAAGTGCACAAGCAGATAAAAAGGCTTACGCTTTTAAAAAAGGAGAAGTAATGGATATTCTATTTCTGAATCAAAAGCCAGAAACGACAGAAAAGCTACGAGAATATTTTAAGGCAGCTTTTCCTATTGCAAAGAGAATGAGTTATCAAGGGTTTGGTGGACATGCCATTATAAATACACCAACTCAGGGCAATTATCATCCAGAAGTTATGGTACTAGGTTTTTGGAAAGACGTGGAAAGCAGAAATAATTTTCTTGTGGATATAGATGCTGAAATGCCCACATTTCAGCAAATGAGAAGACACATCTGGTCCAATTTTGATGTGATTTATTATGAAATGAAAGAAGACCTTTCTTTTGAATTGAACCCGGAAAAGTATAATGTGGTTACTTATTTTTGGTAAAATGATAAAAAATTATTCCAAAAATTTAGACAAGAATGGCTAAGCAAAGCGAAAAAGGCAGGGGACATATGGAGTTAGAGTTGATGGACGGTATGTCTCCACGTGGATATGTACACAATCCTGATTACTTAACTATAACTGTTTGGGAAAATAAAGCTTCTTTTGATGTTTTTTATAAAGAAAATCTAGAGATGAACCATAGTTCTGTTGAACAAGTCAATCAATTCCAGATTAAGTAATTATTTTTAGACAATATAAAGGGCTGCTGTTTGTAGTATGACAGGAGGCTTAAAGCGGAAGCTATACAATCCTTTTTGAATCAACTGGTCTCTTTTGGCTTTTTCCAAAGTCTGTTTTTATTGTTGATCTACTTTCTATCAGCTAAGAACAGAAAGAATATAAATGGTTATATCGCATTTTTAGTACTTGTACTAGCAATAGGGTTAGCAGGTCGTGTTCTCTATATATCGGAGGTATTTGGTAAAGATTTTAGATTGATTGCTTTTTCAGAATTCTCAGTACTCTTATTTGGCTCTACTCTTTATCTATTTGCACGATCTTCATTATTGAACAAGCCCTTTTCATACAAAGATCTGATGCACTACATACCAGCCTTGGTTTATAGTCTCTTGATAATTTTTATTATTATGCTACCCTCTGATGTGGTGATAGCATCAAGAGCTAAAAGCGGTGAACTATTGAATACTATATTTATCTTCATGGGGACAGGCCTTAGGTAAGCTATTGAATATGAGATAATTAGTTTTTTTATATAATTATTTGGATAAGAAATAATAATTAAACGCCTAAGAAAAAGTATCTTCGCAGGGTATAACACATAAACTGGATTATGTGTGTTGTGATGAATAACATTAAGCGATCTCTTATTAGCTCTAATCTGTGCTAAATGGACGAAAATTTGCCCTATAAGAGGTAAGAAAAATGAGTAGAATTCCTTTACATATGTAAAGGAAATTCTACTATGATTATCTCAAATTTGAATCGTAAAGTCAAACCTGTTCATTCCATCCTTCTATTGAAAAACTTTAATTATGACATTAAAAAATCAGAACGGACAATTCATTAAGAGTTCAATTCATCTTAATCACCTATTACTAGTCTTGCCTATTATGCTAGTAGTATGTTTTACTACAAACTCTAAAGCCCAGGGTGAAACCGACATTATTTCCTACTCATTTGCTGAGCAAACTACTGAGGCCATAATTACTTCGAATACATTTGATATTGGTCTTACAGAAATCAATACTGGTACATTTCTTGACTTAGTGGGTTATACAAATGGCACACATTACCTGAAAAGAATTGGTTTAAATACTTCAATGAACACATCTGATGTCAACAATATTGAGATTCGATTTGGACAAGGAACTCAAAAGGCACATAGATTTACTATTCCTACTGGCTCTGGTGCCGGAGTTGCGGAGGGAGATTATACTTATCAAGATTACATTGATGTTCCATTTCAAGTATGGGATGTGGACAATGATAAGCAGCTCATGGTTTCTTTTAGGGACCAGCAGAATGATGGAAATTTTAACCTAATAGAGCGTAATACCACTGCCGGAGATGAGCTAAACCATTCTAGAGAATACCTATTTATCCATAATGTGGATTATGCAACTACAGCTAATTCTAGTATTGCGCTGGGTGGTGGGCACATGTTTGATAATCTTTACTTTTTATGGCCATATTTGACGCCTGGAGGAGCTTTTGACCCAAGCAATTTACCAACTTCAAACCTTGCCATTGAAGTGGCCAATTCTAAGGTAGAGGCAAAAGTAGTATTTGGAATAGACCTATTAGCATTAATCCCTACGGTCACCATCGATGAAAATTCGACAGTTTCTCCGGCAAGTGGTATTACAAATGATTTTACGGAGCCAAGAATTTATAAAGTTACGGCTCAAGATGGTGTTAGTTTTGAGAAATATCTAGTTAGTGTCACTTTCGATCCAAATTCTGTGGCAGCAGCAGACTCACTTTCCTTATTAGCATTGTATAATAGTACTGATGGGGCTAACTGGACTAATAAATGGGATCTTGCGCAGCCAATAAGTACTTGGAACGGAGTAGAAATAATTGAGGGAAGAGTGACTACACTTGATTTACATCTCGGAAATTTACGAGGAACCATTCCACCTTCACTTAGTGATCTTTCAGAGTTGACAGGTTTGTATTTACATGAAAATCAATTGACAGGCAGTATTCCAATCGAACTTGGCAACCTCACCAAATTGAGTGTGTTAAATTTAGCAGTCAATCAACTTACAGGTACAATCCCACCGGAATTGGGAATGTTGGATAATATGACCGATTTATCATTGCACCAAAATGTACTCACTGGAGAAATACCACAAGAATTAAGTAATCTAACAGAGTTAAGATTATTGACTCTATATATCAATCAACTAGATGGAACAATTCCGGTAGAATTAGGCAGCTTGAACAACTTGATTGTTCTGTTTTTAGGAGATAATCAACTGAGTGGAAGTATTCCTACGTCATTAGGGAATTTGAATAACTTGACTAATCTCAATATCGGTAATAATAATTTGACAGGAGAAATACCCCAAGAATTGGGCGGACTTATTAATATTAAGGAATTTTCTTTAGTCTCTAATCAGCTTACTGGCCCTATTCCAACTGAAATATGGAACCTGACTAATTTGAATGAATTAAGATTAGAATCGAATGATTTGTCTGGTTCAATACCTGATGAAGTTGCCAATCTAAGTAGTCTTTTTGGATTGACTCTTTACAATAATGCTAATTTGAGTGGGTCGATTCCAAACAGTATCACAGATTTGGGATTGGATGACTTGAGATTTTCGGGAACAATGATTTGCGAACCCACCAATTCCGCTTTTCAGACTTGGAAATCAACAGTAACGATTTATCAAAACTCAGGTATTGTATGTGAAATCACAGCTACTGACATTGAAGCTTTTAGTGTTACTGGACAAACAGAAACAAGTACACCTAACACTTCCACTCATACTGTAGATATTGAAGTCGTATTTGGCACAGACGTTACAGCACTTGTCTCCACTTTCACACTATCCTCAGGAGCCACGGCTGAAGTTGGGGCGACCACACAAGTAAGTGGTACAACGGCTAACGACATCGCAAATCCAATTACCTACTCCATCACAGCAGAAGATGGCAATACAAAACAAGACTGGATGGTGACTGTGACTATAGCTCCCAATAATGAAACTGATATCCTAAGTTTCAAGTTTTCGGAAGAAAATAAAGTAGTTGATATCGATGGCAATTTCTACAAAGCAATTCCAATTGGCACTCAACTCTGGATGGCTGATAATCTAAAAGCTACCTCTTTTAATAATGGGGAGAGTATTCCACTAGTTGTGAATGATTCTGAATGGGCGGCACTTTCAACTGGTGGCTATTCTTGGTTTGAAAATAATGAAACTGACAATAAAGACACATTTGGAGCCCTATATAACTGGTATTCTGTTGAAACAGGTGAATTATGCCCAAGTGGATGGCAGGTGCCATCAGATGATGATTGGTCAACCTTGGCAAGCTTTCTTGGAGGAAATACAATCGCAGGGGGTAAAATGAAAGCAACAGGGACTGAATTTTGGAATGCCCCGAACACGGCAGCAACAAATGAAAGTGGTTTTAACGGACTTCCTGGGAGTAATAGAGTTGGTAATGGCATATTTTCTCCCAGAGGACATGATGGAGATTGGTGGACTTCGACTGAAAAAGATGCGGCAACCGCTTATCCTCGTAATCTACAGGCAAACACTGGAGTCCTTGATGTGGAAGTAAATGGAACGCCTAAAGATTTTGGGTACTCTGTACGCTGCATACAATCTCCTACAAATAGTCAAGTAAACTTGGTGGTTCCCTATGGTACAGACATTACTTCACTAGTTCCGACAATCAACTTGTCTACAAATGCCTCAATAGATCCTGGTATTGGAGTTGCTCAAGATTTCACCAATCCAGTAACTTACATGGTCACAGCAGAAGATGGAGAGACTACCCAAAATTGGACGGTTACAGTTACCATTGCACCTAACACGGCAACCGACTTTACAGCATTCAGCTTTACGGAGGAAACAGCAGGAGCAATTATTGATGATACTGCTCATACGCTAGACATTGAAGTAGCTTATGGCACAGATGTTACAGTAATTGTATCTAGCTATACCTTATCCGCACGAGCTACCGCTGAAGTCGAGACTACTGCACAAGTAAGTGGGACAACGGGCAATGATTTCACCAATCCTGTTACTTACACAGTGACTGCCGAAGATGCTACAACTATTCAGGACTGGGTAGTTACGGTCACCATTGCACCGAGTAATGAAACAGACATACTAGATTTCAGTTTGTCTGAGCAAAGAGGAGATGCGTCTATTGATGCAACAAGTCATACGATAGACATAGAAGTAGCGTATGAAACGAGTTTGGCGGCTTTGATCCCAATAATAACACTGTCTGATGGAGCAAGTGTTAATCCTGAGGATCAAGTAGCGCAAGATTTCACCAATCCTGTTGCCTACACAGTGACGGCTGAAGATGCTACGACTATTCAGGACTGGGTAGTTACGGTCACCATTGCACCGAGTACTGAGACAGATATTATTGGTTTCAGTTTGTCTGAGCAAACAGGAGATGTGTCTATTGATGCAACAAGTCACACCATAGATATAGAAGTAGCGTATGAAACGAGTTTGGCGGCTTTGATCCCAATTATAACACTGTCTGATGGAGCAAGTGTTAATCCTGAGGATCAAGTGGCTCAAGATTTCACCAATCCTGTTGCCTACACAGTGACGGCCGAAGATGGAGCTACCACTCAGGACTGGATAGTGACGGTCACCATTGCACCGAGCAATGAGACAGATATCCTTGGATTCAGTATACCTGAGCAAACTGGTGAAGCGTCTATTGATGCAACAAATCATACGATAGATATAGAAGTTGCTTATGAAACTAGTTTGGTGGCTTTGATCCCAACGATAACATTGTCTGATGGAGCAAGTGTTAATCCTGAGGGTCAAGTGGCTCAAGATTTCACCAATGCTATCACCTACACAGTGATGGCAGAAGATAGAGCTACTACTCAGGACTGGATAGTGACGGTCACCATTGCACCGAGCACTGAGACAGATATTCTTGGATTCAGTATATCTGAGCAAACCGCTGAAGCGTCTATTGATCCAGTAAATTATACCATTGGCATTGAGGTAATCAATAAGACTAACCTAGCCTCTCTTGCACCCTCTTTTGAACTGTCTGATGGGGCAACAGTCAAAGTCGGTTCTGTAGATCAAATAAGTGGTACTACAATCAACGACTTTGGTAATGTAGTGAACTATATAGTGACTGCTGAGGATGGAGTCACTGAACAGGTTTGGGTAATTACTGTCTCAGAAGAATTTATACTTGGTGTTGAAAATTCGAATAGCATAATCAGTATATTCCCAAACCCGGTGAGTGAATACCTCACTATAGAGTTTGCTGCTTTTCCGCAAACCTCTGTAAGCGTTTCAATAACCAGCTTGTCAGGAAAAGTTGTGAAAAGAGATAATGTGAAAGATACTGACCGAATAGTAATAGATGTTAAAAATTATGAGCGAGGCATCTATATAGTCCTTATAGAACATGGTGAAAGGAAACAGCTATTTCGATTTGTTAAAGAGTAAGTGAATATAGATGAGCTTATCTATATTTCTTCATATCTGTTCCGTTGTCCTACAAGTTAGTTCAACTGGTCTTAATAGCGTTTTCTCTCTTCTTTGAGGGAACTATCTATTATTGAATGGAAGAAATATTCAGTTATCTTGTGCCAAATATAATTCAGAACTAGAAGTTAGTATATATGATCAACGCAATCAAGAGCTTGTTTGGCTTAGGCCCAAAAGTAGATTACACTCAACTAGTAAAGGACGGAGCAGCTATAGTAGATGTTCGTACTCCTGCAGAATATAAAGGGGGACATATCAAAGGGTCTATCAATATTCCCTTACAGTCATTTGAAGCATCTCTTTCAAAAATAAAGAAGGATAAGCCAGTGATCACCTGCTGTGCCTCGGGCATGAGAAGTGGCTCTGCCAAAGGCATACTGAAATCAAATGGATATATCGAAGTGTACAACGGTGGTGGATGGATGAGCTTACGTAGTAAACTCAATTGATATTATTCCTAGTTGGTAAAGGGTACCAACAAAGACCAACATAACAGGCCAAGCTAAGTTGTATGTGAGCTTGATCTACGGCCTCAGTAGTTTGGCTTGTGATCTTGCGGATGACCTCATCAAGTTGTTTAGAGGAGGTTTCCAGATGGCCAATAATATTAGCCGTTTCAACAGGTAACGCCTTGTCTTTAATCAAATTGACCAATCCCAAAATTGATGACACTGGGCCCCTTACCTCATGCGACTGAATCCAAGCAATCTTCTTTAATCTGCTATTTTCATATTGGAGCTTCTTTTTTTGATGAATCAGTAACTTATAGATGGTCCTAAAAATAAATTGGAATTCCAAGGTGATTAATGCAAGGGTAAGTAAGCCCAATAGGGCTTCCAGGGCAATTAGATTATTGATTTTATTTGCTGAGTACTCCTCATATTTAGCGACTAATGCATCCATTATTGGGAAGAAATTTTTGGAAGATAAGTGGATATTCTGTGAGACAACTCTTAGCTCCACAGGATTATTTATTCGCATCACAGAATTAACCAAAGCGGTTGCTATACTATCCAGTTGATTGATCATTAGATAGTTCTCTGGCTCTTCTAGAATGGTCTGGGTTAAATCACTTTTGGGACTCATCAAGACTTGATGTATCGAGTCAAAGTGTAAGGCATTTTGTTTCAATAGGAGAATGAGGCTACTGTTACTTTCTTCGTAACAGGCCAAGGCAGCAATATTCTTACTGACTACACGTTGCCTTCCTGCAATATTAATGGTGTGTACATCACCCCTTCTAGCATCCAATAGAGATTGAATTATCCATTGATTCGCTAGCAGGACTAGCAGGATTGATAAGACTCCAAAAATATAAAAACGTTTAAAGTATTTGTGATCCTGTTTTGAAGAATTAGTTACTTGGAAGAGTCTATACATTTAGCACTTCACTTTTTATCTGGGATTGGATCCAATTGTCAGCCTTTTCAATATCCAGAAAGACCTGATTTTCATATCCTTTTTTATCACATATAGACTCCCAGAATCTGCCTTGCTCTAAATCTTTGCGATTGGTGACCACCCCTATGATTATATTCTTGAACTCCGGTGTGTCATGAACATAGGCATCCGACAGATTCAATGCATCTTGCATAGGTACATTGAAAGAAAGCTTGCGATAATCTGCCAAGACATAATTGACTTGATGCGTTTCCACAGCTTCTTTGATTTTTCTTGAGCCTTCAAGAACGGAATTAAAATCATCACGTACTCCCACCGATGTGATCACTAAGTAACCATTCCTTGGTTCTACTGTGGTTTTAACACTCATTATAATATTCGTATTTCATGCTTAATAACTCTATACAAGGTTCCAAACAGAATATTGTTCAAGATGGAGGACGAATAGTTAATGAAATTTCAAAAGAGATCTTTTGATCCAGCTGGCGGTCTTCATTAACCAGCAGATAGTCGCCATTGATTTATTGGGTTTGTTGGTGATGAACAACGCCAAAGGTCTGGGGACTATCTACAAAAGCTACTAAGGTTTGAATACGCTAACTTGACTATTTATTTTATTTGGGATTGGATCCAATTTTCAGCCTTATCAAAGTCTAGAAAGACCCGGTATTTATATCCTCTTTTATTACAGATAGATTCCCAGAATTCACCTTGTTCCAAATCTTTGCGATTGGTGACCACCGCCATGATCATATTGGCGAACTCGGGCATTTCATACTCATAGGCTCTGACTAAGTTAAGGGCATCTGCCATAGGGACATTGAAAGAAAGCTTGCGATAATCTGCCAAGACATATTTGATAGTATATGTTTTCACCGCTTCTCTGATTTTTTTGGAGCCTTCAAGAACTGACTCGAAATCATTACGCACTCCTTTGGCTGTTACCACTGCGTAATGATCTTTTCTTTCTACTGTGGTTATGTTCATGCTGTCAGTCTAAATTTCGGGAAGTGTAATGTGTCACATCCCGTACTTAATATAGCGCAAAATATGATAAATGATAGTAGTAAGAAACAAATGTTCCATTGGCCCTAACGGGTGAAGAACACGAATACAGGCGACACAATAGTTTTTGTTTTCGTAAATTGACTTACGTAAAAGATAGAAATAGATGAACGACAATAACACAAATACTGAACCGTTGGCGGTGGTGATGGTGGGAGCCACAGGTGCAGTTGGAGGAGAAGCCTTGAATATGCTTCAAAACATAACACAAATTGAGCGCTTAACTTTGTTGGGCCGTAAGTCTATCTCAGACATTTCTGATGATCGGGTTTATCAACATACCATTGATATACTCGATCCTAAGTCATACCACGACTTATTATCAGGTCATCAGGTAGCCATCTGTACTTTGGGCGTGGGTCAACCTTCAAAAATGAGCAACGAAGAATTTTTAAAGATTGATAAAACAGCCGTACTCGATTTTGCGAAGGCATGTAAAAAGGCAGGGACCCGCCACTTCGAGCTATTGTCATCTGTTGGGATAAGTTCAAGCTCCTCATCGTTCTACCTGCGTACCAAAGGAGAATTGGTGGACGAACTGAAAACACTTGATTTTGAGCGGCTGAGTATCTTTCAACCATCGATGATCCTGACGCCTACCAATCGATATGGAGTGGCTCAAGCGGTGACGCTATTCCTTTGGCCACTGCTTAAGCCTATCCTAATTGGCGGCTTACGCAAGTACCGAGGGATACGTGTGGAGCAACTTGGAAAAGCAATGGCCGTCAACCTGCTCAATAGTCACAGTGGCGTGGAAACGTTATTTTGGGATGACTTTGTAAAATTAGCTCCTGAGGGGAATTAATAACTAGAAAGTCTTTTCATCAGGCTTGTTGGTGAAGAACACCAACAAGGGCTAAACTAAAACAGTTATGAGTTGTTGGTGAGGGACACCCACAAAGCCGGCAAGTCAGATCAACTACTCTTCGTAGCCTTCTGCAGCATCTTGATCAGGCGATCTAAAGGCACACGATGAACAAGGGCCGCTGTCCGCACCGTGATGAATTGCGTGATGAACTTCCTAAAGCGGTAGCTGCCTACCTTCTTCAAACCAAAAATCTCCATAACCTCAGCTAGGTCACCATGTTCTTTGAGGATATCTGATACGAGCGTGTGTTTTGTTATTTCCATAATATTCCGGGTTTATATTCGCTGCCATTCTTCTGTATGCCAAAACAAGAGTTTTGACCCTACGGCAGTGAGCGTATTGCTTGCTACTTTTTTGATTTCTAGATTGGCAGTCATGCCCATATGTGGTGCGTACATCTTGCCATCTTCCCAAATACCCTTTTCGACATTATATGACAAGTTTTTGAGCAGTACTATACCTAGCAGACTGCGGTTACGAAGGCTTTTGTCAGGATTCTTTTCATCAAGCTTTTGACCATCATTGAAGTCATTGAGCGCGATGATTTTGCCATGATATTTGCCGTTCTGTTCATAGATATCTATATCCAATCCGTTCTCGAGGTGCCACTTGCCTACGACCTTATTGGCTTCTTGCATAGTTGGACTGAGCCCCACAGTGATGATCAAGATGAAATTGAAAAGCGTGGTCACCTAAAGCGTTTTGAAGTGCTTGAAATAAGCTGTGAGGTTCTGCTCAATCTCAGTGACAATGACCTCCTTCGCTGACGTGTCTTCCGCTGCTGCCATACCTTCGATACTCTTAAGGATCGGTACCAAGACAAGGTGTAACTGATCGT